>NZ_JBWKOU010000031.1:0-59464 GCF_059416245.1 Curvibacter sp. GW821-FHT09D12
CCTGGACATGCATGCGCTCAAGAGCGTTCTGGGGGTAAAGCGCTAGCCCCGCAGGCCAAGCGCGAAGCGGTTGGGCTCATGGTGAGCGATCACCATTTGTCCGAGCGTCGCGCATGTCGGCTTGTGGGGCTCTCCCGCGACAGCTACCGCAACCCACCGCAGGCCGATCAGGCCACGTTGGAACTACACGAGAAGATCGTGGAGATCGCCCATGTGCGTCGCCGCTTTGGATACCGGCGCATTCACGACCTGTTGCGCCCAGAGTTTCCGGGTGTCAATCACAAGCGGGTATACCGTCTTTACCGACAGGCCAACCTGGCTGTGCGCAAGCGCAAGAAAGGCAAACGGCCTATCAACGAGCGGGTGCCTCTGCAGTTGGCCCGCACGGTCAACGAGGTGTGGAGCATGGATTTTGTCAGTGACAGCCTTGCATGTGGACGGCGCTTGAAGTACCTCACTGTGGCCGATGACTTCACCCACGAGAGCGTAGACATCGCTGTGGACTTCGGCATTTCAGGGCAGTACGTGACGCGGGTGTTGGAGCGCGCTGCGCTGTTTCGCGGGTATCCGAAGGCAGTGCGCACGGACAACGGCCCGGAGTTCACCAGCAGAGCATTCATGGCCTGGGCCCAGACCCACGGCGTTCGCCACATTCTGATTCAGCCAGGCCGCCCAATGCAGAACGGCTACATCGAAAGCTTCAATGGCAAGTTCCGCGACGAGCACCTCAACGAGAGCTGGTTTGAGACCTTGCACCAGGCCAGAACATCAGTGGCCATCTGGCGCACGGACTACAACGAAGTCAGACCGCACAGCAGCCTGGGCCGCATACCACCGGCTCGTTTTGCCGAGCTGCATCGCCAGCGCGCTGGCGATGCAGCTCAACAAACTTCAACTCAAAAACAAATCGATTAACCTCAAAGATCCCGAAGTTCGTGATGCGGGAGAGGATGAAGGAAGAACTTCGTCTCAATGACGCAGCCTCTGCGTGAGCCGCGACTGAGATCCCTCTCAATCAGAGCGCTTCGGAAGAGCGAGAGGCCTCTTGTTCTTGCCGGACACCAAGAACAGATACGCGGCGCGCATCCGTCGTGTTTTTTTGGTTGGCGGCATTCGCATAGAAATAGTCAATTTAGCCAATGTTCTGCAGGACCTGAAGTTTCTAAAGTACTTGCAATCGGGTGCCAGGCCGTTGCTGGGCATCCACGCAATCTGATCATTTCAGCTTCTGACAGGCCCCCTATGAATCCTCGCGAAATCTTTGTTGTCGCCACCGCTCGTACAGCCATCGGCACCTTTGGCGGTGCGTTGAAGGATGTGCCAAACACCAAGCTGGCAACCACCGCGGTCAAGGCCGCATTGGAACGCAGCGGCGTTGCGCCAGACGCCATTGGACATGTCGTAATCGGGAATGTGATCCCCACCGATCCGAAGGATGCGTACCTAAGTCGCGTCGCCGCCATCGATGCGGGGATACCGATTGAGACCCCAGCATACAACGTCAATCGTCTGTGCGGCTCTGGGCTTCAGGCCATTGTTTCGGCTGCGCAGGCCATTGCCCAGGGCGACTGTGAGATCGCTATCGGAGGGGGCGCGGAGTCGATGAGCCGCGGGCCATACATTGATACTTCGGCGCGCTACGGTGCCCGCATGGGCGATGCAACGCTGGTTGACTACATGCTCGGAATCCTGCATGACCCCTGGGAAAAGATCCACATGGGCATCACCGCGGAGAATGTAGCGGAGCGCTTCAAGATCTCGCGCAGGCAGCAGGATGAACTGGCTGTTCTCAGCCAGAAGCGCGCGGCCGCTGCCATCGCTGCGGGTCGATTCAAGGAACAGATCGTTCCGGTGGAAATAAAGACCCGAAAGGGAGTTGTGCTGTTCGACACCGACGAGCACGTGCGCGGCGACACCACGGTTGAGTCCCTCGCCGCAATGAAGCCCGCCTTCAAGAAGGACGGGTTGGTCACAGCCGGAAACTCCTCCGGGATCAACGATGGCGCGGCTGCCGTAGTGTTGGCGGAGGGGAATCGCTTGAATGCGCTGGGCCTCAAGCCGTTGGCTCGCTTGGTGGGCTATGCGCATGCGGGTGTGGAGCCTGCCTATATGGGTATCGGCCCAATTCCGGCTACGCGCAGGGTGCTGGCGCGCACGGGCCTGAAAGTCCAGGACCTCGATGTGATCGAGTCGAACGAGGCATTTGCGGCACAGGCTTGTGCGGTTATTCAGGAGCTTGGCTTCGATCCGGACAAGGTGAATCCGAATGGATCCGGTATCTCGCTGGGGCACCCAGTCGGCGCGACGGGCGCAATCATTACGACGAAGGCAATCGCTGAATTGCACCGCATTGGTGGACGTTATGCGCTGGTGACGCTGTGCATAGGTGGAGGCCAGGGCATTGCCGCCATCTTCGAACGTGTCTGATTGAGTATAGCTCTCGCCTGCCACGTCCTATTACGGTGAGAGCTCTGTGAATTTCAGGTGTCGAGTTCGATGCCGCATCATGTAAAGGAAGCCCCGTGTCTAGTCCAATCCCCACCGCCAAGCTGCTGATCGGCGGCCAGTTTTTCGAGTCCAAGACCACCGAGTGGCGCGACGTGGTCAACCCTTCCACACAAGAGGTATTGGCCCGCGTGCCATTTGCTACGGCTGACGAAATCAACGCCGCTGTGGCCTCTGCGAAAGAGGCGTTCAAGACATGGAAGAAGACGCCTATCGGCACGCGCGCGCGCATCTTCCTCAAGTACCAGCAGCTTATTCGCGCAAACATGGCCGAGCTGGCCGCCATCCTCACGGCCGAACAAGGCAAGACTCTGCCGGACGCCGAAGGCGACGTGTTCCGCGGCCTCGAAGTGGTCGAGCATGCCGCCAGCATCGGCAACCTGCAGCTCGGTGAGCTGGCCAACAACGTGGCCGGTGGCGTGGACACCTATACCTTGCTTCAGCCACTGGGCGTGTGCGCAGGCATCACCCCCTTCAACTTCCCCGCCATGATCCCGCTGTGGATGTTCCCCATGGCCATCGCAACGGGCAACACCTTCGTGCTCAAGCCCTCCGAGCAAGACCCCATGGTGACCATGCGCCTGGTGGAGCTGGCGCTCGAAGCAGGCATTCCACCCGGGGTGCTCAACGTGATCCACGGCGGTGAAATGGCCGTGAACGCGATCTGCGACCATAAGGACATCAAGGCCGTTTCGTTTGTGGGCTCCACCAAGGTAGGCACCCATGTGTACAACCGCGCCACCCTGGCAGGCAAGCGCGCGCAATGCATGATGGGCGCCAAGAACCACGCCATCATCCTGCCTGACGCGAACAAGGAGCAGTCGCTCAACGCGATTGCCGGCGCAGCATTCGGCGCCGCCGGCCAACGCTGCATGGCGCTGCCCGTGGTGGTGCTGGTGGGCGAGGCGCAACAATGGATTCCCGATCTCGTGGCCAAGGCCAAGACGCTCAAGATCAACGGTGGCACCGAAAAGGGCACCGATGTGGGCCCGCTGGTGTCCTGCGCAGCCCTAGACCGCGTGGAAAGCCTGATCGCTCGCGGCATTGCCGACGGCGCCACACTGGAACTGGATGGTCGCAAGCCCGCGGTGCCCGGCTACGAAAAGGGCAACTTCGTGGGCCCGACCATCTTCTCCAACGTCCAGCCCGGCATGGCCATCTACGACCAGGAAATCTTCGGACCCGTGCTGGCCCTGGTGCCTGCGGCCGACATCGACGAAGCCATCGAGTTCATCAACAGCAACCCCAACGGCAACGGCACGGCCATCTTCACGCAGTCGGGGGCCGCAGCGCGCAAGTTCCAGGAAGAGATCGACGTGGGCCAGGTCGGCATCAACGTGCCAATCCCCGTGCCGGTGCCCATGTTTTCGTTCACGGGTTCGCGCGCCTCCAAGCTCGGCGACCTGGGCCCCTACGGCAAGCAGGTCGTGATGTTCTACACCCAGACCAAGACCGTGACGGCCCGCTGGTTCGACGACAGCAGCACGAACCATGGCGTTAACACCACCATCAGCCTGAAGTAAAGCTACCTGGCCACCAGCACCCAGTTACAAAGGGCTGGCAGTAATCAAGCGGCAAACCCGAGGGGACAGTCGTACATGGACTTTGAACTGACCGAGGAGCAATGCGCCTTCGCCGACACGGCTCGCGCATTTGCCCAAGCCGAGCTGGCACCTCATGCGGCAGAGTGGGATAGCAAGCACGTTTTCCCCCGCGAGGCGATCGCCAAGGCCGGCGGACTGGGTTTCTGCGGCCTGTATGCGCCCGAGAGAATTGGTGGCCTGCAGTTGCCTCGGCTCGACGCCACGCTGGTCTTTGAGGAAATGGCTGCGGTTGACCCTAGCACGACGGCCTTCATCACCATCCACAACATGGCGACCTGGATGCTCGGCACCTGGGGCGCCGACAGGGTGTGCGCCGACTGGGGAGAGGCCTTGACCAGCGGGCAAATGCTCGCCAGCTACTGCCTGACCGAGCCCGGCGCGGGCTCGGACGCCGCCTCGCTCAAGACCCGGGCCGAGCTTTCCGATAGCGAATACGTGATCAACGGCGCCAAGGCCTTCATCAGCGGAGCGGGCAGCACCGACGTGCTGGTGCTCATGGCCCGCACGGGCGATGCCAACTCGGGTGCAAGCGGCATCAGCGCTTTTGCAGTGCCTGCCAACGCCGAGGGTGTGAGCTACGGCAAGAAGGAAGAGAAGATGGGCTGGAACAGCCAGCCCACGCGCACCATCAGCTTCGATAACGTGCGCATCCCAGCCGACCACCTGCTGGGGCGCGAAGGCGAAGGCTTCAAGATCGCTATGAAGGGCCTGGACGGCGGGCGCATCAACATCGCCACCTGCTCCGTAGGCGCAGCCCAGGGCGCACTCAACGCCGCGCAGCAATACATGCAGGACCGCAAGCAGTTCGGCAGGCCGATCGCGAGCTTCCAGGCGCTGCAGTTCAAGCTGGCCGACATGGCGACCGAACTCGTGGCCGCGCGCCAGATGGTGCGCTTGGCGGCGAGCAAGCTCGACGCGGGCGACCCCAACGCAAGCACCTACTGCGCCATGGTCAAGCGCTTCGCCACCGACGCGGGCTTCACCGTGGTGAACGATGCGCTGCAACTGCACGGCGGCTACGGCTACATCCGCGAGTACCCGATGGAGCGCCTGCTGCGCGACGCGCGCGTGCACCAGATCCTCGAAGGCACGAACGAGATCATGCGAGTGATCGTCGGCAGGCGCATGCTCGAAAGCGATGCGCCGGACGTGATTCGCTAGGTTCTTGAATCCCCCGTATTGACCCCATTTCAGCGTTCCCAGGAGATACACATGAAAGTCGCCTTCATCGGCCTCGGCAACATGGGCGGCCCCATGGCCGCGAACCTGCACAGAGCGGGCTACACCGTCACAGCGTTCGATCTGAACAAGGACGCATGCGCCAAGGTGCATGCCGATGGCGTGGCTCTATCTGCCAGCGCGCAGGCTGCCGTGCAGGACGCCGAAGCCATCGTGACCATGCTGCCCGCCAGCCACCATGTGGAAGGCCTGTTTCTAGGCAACGGCAGCGGCCCGGGCCTGCTGGCTGCCATCGCCAAGGGTGCGCTGGTGATCGACAGCTCCACCATCGCCACAGCCACAAGCCAGAAGGTGGCCAAGGCCGCCGAGGCTGCGGGCATAGCCTTCATCGATGCGCCCGTCTCGGGCGGCACCGGCGGTGCCATCGCGGGCACCCTCACCTTCATGGTGGGCGGCGGCGATGCCCACCTAGAACGCGCCCGCCCCCTGCTCGAAAAAATGGGCGCCAACATCTTCCACGCCGGCAGCGTGGGCGCGGGTCAGACCGCCAAGATCTGCAACAACATGCTGCTGGGCATCCTGATGGTAGGCACCAGCGAGGCCATCGCCCTGGGCGTGGCCAACGGGCTGGACCCCAAGGTGCTGAGCGAGATCATGCGCCGCAGCTCGGGCGGCAACTGGGCTCTCGAAAAGTACAACCCCTTCCCCGGCGTGCACGAGAACGCCCCGGCAAGCAAGGGCTACGCAGGCGGCTTCGGCACCGACCTGATGCTCAAGGACCTGGGTCTGGCCCAGGAAAACGCCATGACCACCAAGGCCAGCACCCCGCTGGGCGGCCTGGCGCGTGCGATCTATGCGGCGCACAGCATCGCCGGGCATGGCGGGGAAGACTTCTCCAGCGTGATCAAGATGCTGCAAAAGCAAGGCTGACGCGCAGTGCAGGTATAGAGATCGCAAGAAAAAGGACATGAAAATGGCTGACTACCCCGGACTCAAGCTCGAGAAGCGCGACCACATTGCACTGGTCACGCTCGATAACCCTCCCGCCCATACCTGGACGCTGGAAAGCCTCGCGGCGTTGACCAGGCTCGTGGCTGAGCTGAATGCCGACCGCGAGATCTACAGCCTTGTGCTCACCGGCGCGGGGGAGAAGTTCTTTTCTGCAGGTGCAGAACTCAAGCTTTTCGCCGACGGGGACAAAGCGATGGCGCGTGCGATGGCACGCCGCTTCGGCGAGGCGTTTGAGGCGCTCGCGGGTTTTCGGGGGCTGAGCGTGGCGGCCATCAATGGTTTCGCCATCGGCGGTGGGCTGGAATGTGCAATGGCCTGTGATGTGCGCATCGTAGAGGAGCACGCGCAGATGGCACTGCCGGAGGCCGCAGTAGGTCTGCTACCCGCCGCAGGTGGCACACAGTGGCTTTCCTGGCACGTTGGCGAGGCTTGGGCCAAGCGCATGATCCTGTGCGGTGAGCGCATCGATGCCGACACTGCCGTGCGCATTGGACTTGCACAGGAGGTGGTTCCGCGCGGCCAGGCGCTGGATCGCGCGCTGGCGCTGGCTAAGTCCGTAGAGCGGCAGAGCCCGACCAGCATCGCTGCTTGCAAGAAGCTGATCCACGGCGCACGCACCCAGTCGCCCAGCGCGACGCTGGTAGCTGAGCGTGAGGCTTTCGTCGACCTGTTCGACAGCCCAGATCAACGCGAAGGCGTCAACGCCTTCCTCGGCAAGCGCGCGCCGCTGTGGCGCAACACATGAGCGTCCGCTTTGAGGAAATCCCCACCGCGTGCGGGCGGTGCTTCGGCCGCGCCACGCTGAATTCGCCGGGCACCCTGAACGCTCTGTCGCTCGACATGGTCGATCGGTTGGCGCCGCAGCTGATGCAGTGGGCGGGCGATCCACGCGTCGCCCTTGTGGTGCTCGATGCCGAGGGCGACCGCGCCTTCTGTGCCGGCGGCGATCTGCAGCGGCTCTACGCGTCGATGCGCAGCACGCCGCCGGGGGAAGTGCCGCGCGAAGCCGCTTCCTTCTTCGAGCGTGAGTACAGGCTCGACTACCAGATTCACACCTATCCCAAGCCGATCCTGTGCTGGGGGAACGGCATCGTGATGGGCGGGGGCATCGGGCTGCTGGCTGGCGCCTCGCACCGCGTGGCTACCCCGAGCACACGGCTGGCCATGCCAGAGATTTCCATCGGGTTGTATCCGGACGTGGGTGGCAGCTGGTTCCTGCGGCGCGCGCCGGGAAAGATTGGCCTGTTCCTGGCGCTCACGGGCGCGTCGTTCAATGGTACCGATGCGAGATTCGTGGGCCTAGCGGATTTCGTTCTGCCACACGAGCGGCACGGCGAGGTGTTGGCGGCCATTTCCGCCAGTCACTGGCTTGACGAGTGCGAACCAAACGCCGCCCAGCTCAGCCACTTGCTGTACCCGCACGCATTGCCGCAGGGAGAAACGCAGTCGAAGCTGCGCCAGCACTACGACCTGATTGATCTAACCATTGGCCACGACAGCCTGGCCGACATCGCCGGGCGGCTGCAGAGACTGGCCGGGCACGAGGACCCCTGGCTGGCCAAGGGCGCAAAAACCTTCATGAGCGGCTCGCCGACCTCGGCGGCGCTGTCGTTCGCGCTGTGGAGGCGTGTACTGCACCTGTCGATTGCCGACGTCATGCGCCTGGAGTACCACGTGTCGGTGGCCTGTACGCGCCACGGTGACTTCGCCGAGGGAATTCGCGCCCTGATGATCGACAAGGATCGCAACCCGCGATGGAAGCCCGCCACACTGGCCGAGATCACGCCGAGTCACATTCAGTCCTTCATCCAGCTGCCGCACCCGCTGGCTGACCTGGCGTGAGATTCCCGCGTCCACGATGCACCCTCCCAAGAGGCAAGCACCGCCTTCAATGCCTGTTCGACAACTGGACGTGTATCTGGACGGCGCCCACCGCTGAGGCCTCGTTCCCCAATCGACTGGTCTAGGATCTGCACTTCAAAGATCCAGCCTGGACCGCTCCCCCTACGGCCAGCTGCAGCTGCATTGGTACCCGGCGACCGGTCAGACGGCGTAGCAGTTCGATCACCTGAGCGAGGCGTTGCCTCCGCACCATAAGCAGGTGTGGGACTTCTAGAGCGATAAGTGCTCGATGCACTGTCGCCGTCCAATTGCTTTCTGACCAACCCCCAGGAGCTGGCGGAGGCGGTGACCACCCAGGGTCAGAGCGTGTTGACCGGTGTTACCCGTGTGCTGTCCGACATGCAGCGCAACGCGCTGCCGGCTTCCAGCGAAAAGCAGGCGTTCGCCGTGGGTGGCAATCTGGCAACTACCGTCGGTGCGGAGGTGTTCCAGAACGAGATATTCCAGCTCATTCAGTACCAGCCGTTGGCGAGCAAGGTGCGCGTGATGCCGCCCCTGATCGTGCCGCATTGCGTCAACAAGTTCTACGCCTTCGACCTGATCCAGCAGAAGTCCTTCGTCAAGTACCTGCTTGAGCAGGAGCACAACGTTTTCATCATGTCGTGGCGCAGCCCGCGCTCGGGCGCGTCGGGCCAGAGCTGGGACGACTATGTTCTACGGCGGCGTGCATAAGACGGTGTAAGTGGCCAGCGAACTCGCTGGCGCACCGAACCTGAACCTGCTGGCCTGGTGACCCTGCCGCAGACGTTGCCGCGCGCCAATGTTGAATGACCGCTCAACGCCTTCCGCTTGGACTCTCTTCGCGTCTTCGCTCCTACGCGATCATGCGATGTATCGTGGACCTCGGGCTGCGCACCCACGAAGTCAGCCGCCTGACGCTGGATGACATCGACTGGGCTGCCGGCACCTTGCGCACCGCCAAGTGCAAATCACAGCGCGTGGACCTGATGCCCTTGCCACAAGTAATGAGCGATCAACGCCCTCGATGTGTCGCGGGTCTGTCAACGGTGCCGACTCAAGTGCTAGATGTTGGTATTGCTTGGCTCCGTCAAATAGCTGGATACCACATCAATGAAGCGCCTCAGCAGCGACGAGCGATTGTCTGCGCGCCAGACGAGTTCCCAGTGCTGAGTGACGTTCAAGTCAGGAATTTCCATAAACGCCACAGTGTCAGGGGCAATGCGCCTTACGGATTCTGGCAGCACTGTGCATCCCATGCCCGCAGCGACCAGCGTGAGCATTGATGCGGCGTCGACGCCATGGACGGAAGCTTTTGGAATGAAGCCAGCGTAAAAAAAGCAGTGAATCAGCTTGTCGTGCCAGACCGGCGCCACATTGCGAGGTAGCCAGACGAACTCCACCTCGTTGAGGTCTCGCAATGACTCTGGCTTTCCGGCTTCCCACAGCCAGTCCGCCGGATATGCGAGAACCAACTTTTCTGAGAAGACAGGGAGCCCCTCGAACGCGGGGTTGTCCAACGGTCTGTAAAGCAAAAAGCCGGCATCCAGCCGTCCGCTCGCCAGCAAGTTCAACTGGTTATCGGACAGCAGTTGGCGCAGTGTGATCGAGATGCCCGGCACTTGTCGTCGATAGTTTCTGAGTACATCTGCGGTCATTGGTGCGAGGGTCTGTACTACCGGTAGGGCAATGGAGAGGTGCCCGATTTCTCCTCGGCTCGCTCGTTGGGCACGCTCCTTTGCTGCGGCGGTGTCGTCAAGCAGCCTCCTTGCATCCGTTAGTAGTTGCTTGCCTGCGTCGGTCAAGCTAACTCCGCGTGTCGTTCGTTCGAACAAGGCCGCCCCAAGCTCCTCCTCCAGCGCTTGAATTTGTCGCGTCAAAGCTGGCTGCGCAATGTGCACAGCCTTCGCTGCGACACTGATGTTTCCGAGCTCGGCAACTGAGACGAAGTAGCGCAGCTGACGCAGATCCATTGGTATACCTTTTTAGCATGGGGAAGATAGCCAATAGGTATTTTACGGCATGGTGGGCAATGCTTAACATTTTCTTGGATTTTCAACGTCCATCCGTAAAGCTCACCCAAGACCATGTCACAGAATATTTCAGATCAAATTCGCTCTCAAATTTCAGAGTTTCAGGCATTACGACGAAATCTACACGCCCATCCGGAACTCGGATTTAATGAGCACCGAACGAAGAGCATAATTTGCAGCGCTCTTGACGGGCTTTTGATTAAATATCACACTGGGATTGCCAAAACTGGAATCGTCGGTGTAATTCAGGGGCGTGAAACGACAAGCGGACGATCAATCGGTCTGAGAGCGGATATGGATGCATTACCTGTTAATGAAGGCACCCGGCTCCCATATGCATCGATAAACGAAGGTCGAATGCACGCTTGCGGTCACGATGGGCATGTCACCATGCTTTTGGCTGCAGCAGACTATTTGCAAAAAACACGTGACTTCAACGGCACCGTCTATCTCATTTTTCAACCAGGTGAGGAGGGATACAACGGTGGTCTTGAGATGGTGAGGGATGGCTTGTTTGAGAAATTCCCCATCGAGCAGGTATATGCGCTGCATAACTGGCCATCCCTTCCCCTTGGCACGGTGTCCGTGCCAGTTGGCCCCGCAATGGCGGCGGCAGACATTGTCACTATACGAATCCATGGACGGGGCGGACATGGCGGCATCTCACCTCAGCGAACCGTGGATCCTATCCTGATCGCTGGTGCCGTAATCGTCGCGGTTCATTCCATTGTCAGCAGGAATTTGGACCCTCTCGACACTGGGGTCATTAGCTTGTGCGGAATTTCCGGTGGGAGCCCCGGGGCTTTTAACGTGATTCCCGATGAGGTTGTCATTACCGGTACGGCCAGATCGTTGCGTTCTGATGTTCAAAGCGTTATTGAGGCACGCCTTCGAGAAACCGTGGAGAGTATCGCTCGTGGTTTTGGAGGTTATGCTTCCTTGGAGTATCGCAAGGTAGTACCCGCAACCATCAATTCAGAAACAGAGGCCCTTCTTGCGCGAAGGGCCGCAGTAGACGTGGTCGGAATAGATAATGTAATCCAACAACCCGTGCCAAGTCTCGGTGGCGAAGACTTTTCTTTCATGCTGCGTGAGCGCCCAGGGGCATATATCCACTTGGGTACCGGTGATAGTGAGCATTGCCACGGCCTTCACAGCGCACATTTTGACTTCAACGACGAGGCAATACCGATTGGAGGCGCATTGCTTGCTCGCATTGCCGAGTTGAGCCTGCCTTTGGGTAGTTAATAATCAAATAGAAACTATAGAAGGAGAAAACCCTATGAAAATCACGCCAAAGATAACTGCTCCACGGTGGCTGCAACTGACGGCAGCCATTATTGGAAATGCACTTGAGTGGTATGACTTTGCTATTTTTTCATATGTGGCGGTAATCATATCGAAGGTCTTTTTTCCTGCCGCAGGGGAGTACACAGGGCTACTTCTTACGTTGGCAACCTTCGGCGTGGGCTTCCTCACGCGGCCGCTTGGAGGGATTGTCATTGGCGTCTACGCTGATAGGCGAGGCCGCAAATCAGCCCTGCAACTGATCATTGGCATGATGACGGTTTCGCTGCTGTTGGTGGTGTTCACACCGTCCTACAGCTCTATCGGTATAGCCGCACCGCTGTTGATCGTTCTTGCTCGACTGTTACAGGGGCTCGCAGCAGGCGGTGAATTCGCATCCGCCACAGCCTATTTGGTGGAAGCGGCACCGGCTGCGCGTAAGGGCCTCTACGGCGCTTGGCAAATGTTTGGTCAAGGCCTTTCCTTGCTCGCTGGAGCTGTTTCCGGGGTCCTGCTTACGTCGACTTACAGCGAACAGGAACTTCTTGATGGGATGTGGCGCATCCCCTTCGTGATTGGATTGTTGATTGCGCCAGTGGGCTGGTGGATCCGTCGACACTTGGAGGAACCGGAGGAGTCCGTGACAGCACGGGCTAAGGGCGAAAAGATGAGTTTGCGAGCGATCCTCATCAAATATCCGAGAGCGGTTGGCGCGAATCTGGCCCTCACGACCTGCGCCACCTCATCGGTGTACATCTTCATCGTCTACATGCCGACATTCGTTACCCGCCAGTTCCATATTCCGTTGAGTGACGCCTTCATGGCTCAGGCCATCGGGCTCGCGGTCTTTATCGCTACCGTGCTTATTGCAGGTGCATTGTCTGACCGGTATGGCCGCAAGGTCGTAATGCTTGCTTTCTTAGTGCCATATGCCGTGCTCATCTACCCGCTATTTTCATGGGTGCAATCGAGTCCGGTGCTTGCGACTCTGATCGTTGTCTATGCGGCGCTCAGTATCTTTCTCGGCGGCTTTCTCGGGCCCTTTTCGACCGCGCTGGGCGAACAATTTCCGACGATGGCACGCTCTTCTGGATTGGCCATTTGCTACAACCTAGCGGTGATGGTTTTTGGTGGATTTGCTCAATTCATCGTCACTTGGCTCATCCAAACGACTGGGGTGGCGTTGGCGCCAGTGCTGTATTCGTTGGCTGGCAGCGTGGCAGGAGTGATCGGCTGTCTGTTGCTCCTCCCGGCGGAAAAACTCAGACAGAGAGGGGGTGCGAGCAGGGTAACCAAGGCGGCCATACGGTACTGAGTGACTACACCCGCAGTTGGCCGCTGGGACACATATGTCTCGGTCGGCCGCGTAGACCAAATAGGCATTCACGCCTTCTTCCTGGTTGACCACAGAAGGCCGTCAACATCCGGGCCTGAGAAAAATTCCCTAACACCTTACGGGAGTGGGCGTGACACCACGCATGTTAGTGCCTACGTCCATCTGGCCGGTCGATCCAAGCAGCACGCGCACCCGGCCCTCGCGTACAGCCTTGAACGGCGTGGCTTTCTGGACGTCCGTCTCGGCGTCGCGAACGAACGCGATCTTCCGCTCGGGTATGCCCGCGTTCATGACGCGGTGCCGCATCCTGATAGATGCTGAAGGCCTTGCCGCACTTGGGGCTCGACAGGTCGCAGAACGTCAACTGCGCGCAGCGGAAGTCCATCATGCGTTGCCAAATCGTCAGCACCTCGCGGATACATGCTGCCATCTTGCCGTCCTAGTTGAACTGGGCGCTCGGCGCGACCAGCCGGAAGTCCAGCGCGGCCTTCGTTTGTGACTGCGAGCATGTTGCCATCGGTCGGACCGACATGTCCGTTGCGGATGGCTTCGGCGCGTTCCACCAGCGTCGGCACATAGGCTTTGTGCGTCGGGCTGACCGGGCAGGTCACCGTGCGCGGCTTGGGCATTGGCAGGTTCAGCATCGCGGCAATTTGAATGTCTGCGATCTGCCGAAGATGGCCATCAGCTCGGGCACGTTGATGAATGGGTGAACCAGAGATTCCGTTGTGCATGCGATTACCGCTGCTGTCCGACGCGCGTTCCCAACTGGCACTCTATTGATAGTCGAATATGGCACAGAATATGTCAGATTTGCCAATCGATGACGAATCAAAAAGAAGGGAGACTGGTCACATCTCTCGTTCTCGCCGATGTGTTTCGACGAATACACGGGGGCTTGCCGTTATAGCGTGCTCGATGAATCAATGAAGGATCGCGGGCGCATTTTCTTTGTACCACTCTTGGGTGGGCGCGAATGCCTTTCCACTATCCATCATGAACACTCAGCACATTGGCGTGATCGGCGCCGGAACCATGGGCAACGGCATTGCACAAGTGTGCGCACTTGCCGGACTCGACGTCGCGATGCTCGACGTCTCCGAAGAGGCGCTCGGGCGCGGTATCTCGACCATCACGGCCAGCCTGGACCGGATGGTGAAGAAAGAAAAGTTACACGCGGAGGACAAGGATCTGGCGCTTGCCAGGATCCGTCCGACGCTCTCCTACCAGGATCTGCGTGGTGCCGGCCTGGTGGTAGAGGCGGCGACCGAGAGGCTCGACATCAAGCTGCACATCCTCCGCGACATCGAGGCAGTGGTCAGCGAAGATGCGGTGATCGCGACCAACACCTCCTCAATCTCCATCACACAACTGGCTGCCGTCCTGAATCGCCCGGATCGATGCATCGGCATGCACTTCTTCAATCCGGTTCCCGTAATGGAACTACTGGAGTTGATTCGCGGATTGCAAACATCGGACCTGGCACACGAACGGGCATTGGCCTTTGCACGGGCAATCAGCAAGAGCGCGATCACGGTCAAGAACAGTCCCGGGTTCGTAGTGAACCGCATTCTCTGCCCGATGATCAACGAGGCCATCTACGTCCTGCAGGAAGGGCTCGCTAGTGCCGAGGAGATCGACGTCGGGATGAAGCTCGGCTGCAATCAGCCGATTGGGCCTTTGGCATTGAGCGATCTGATCGGTCTGGACACGATGCTAGCAGTGATGCAAGTATTCCATGAGGGATTTGGCGATCCGAAGTACCGGCCTGCACCCCTGCTCAAGGAGATGGTGGATGCAGGCCGCCTGGGGCGCAAGACTGGCCAGGGCTTCTACACCTACAGCGGTCGTTGACCAATTGGAGGGCTGAGGGCGAAGCACAGCGCCTCGGTCCTTCTCCAGTGCATTTTTATTGAGGCAAAACCATGAGAATTTCTAAGCGCGCTGAGCGCATCGAGCCGTTCTATGTAATGGAGGTAGCCAAAGCCGCTTCGCAGTTGGCTCGTGAGGTAGACCATGGCAACAAGCCAATGGTCTACCTGACCATTGGCGAGCCGGACTTTACTGCCCCTCCTCCAGTGCAGGAGGCCGCCGTGCGCGCCGTGCGGAATGGCACGACGCAGTACACACCGGCCATCGGGCTGGAGCCCTTGCGCGAGCGCATCAGCGACTGGTATAGGCGGCGTTTCGGCGTGAACGTCCCAGTACGCAGGATCGCGGTGACCGCAGGCGCCTCAGCCGCGCTGCAACTCGTCTGCCAGGCCTTGATCGAGGCCGGCGATGAAGTCCTGATGCCCGACCCGAGCTATCCGTGCAACCGGCATTTCGTGATTGCCGCCGAAGGCCAGCCCGTCATGGTGCCCACCACGGCAGCCGATCGGTATCAGCTGAGTGCGGAAAAGGTCAAGGCCCATTGGAGCGAAAAAACGCGTGGCGTGCTGCTCGCCTCGCCGTCCAACCCCACAGGAACATCCATCCATCCGGAAGAACTACGCCGCATCCATGCCTGCGTCCAGGACAAGGGGGGCGTCACTCTGCTCGACGAGATCTACCTCGGGCTGAGTCACGACGACACTTTCGGCCAAACCGGCCTGGCCATAGACGAGAACGTGATCAGCATCAACAGCTTTTCGAAGTACTTCTGCATGACCGGATGGCGCTTGGGCTGGGTGGTGGCGCCAGAACCTCTGATCCCGGTGATCGAGCGTCTAGCGCAGAACTTCTTCCTTTGCCCCAGTACCGTCGCCCAGCACGCCGCGCTGGCTTGCTTCGAACCCGACAGCATCGCTGAGTACGAGCGCCGCCGCGCGCAGTTCAAGGCGCGCCGCGACTGGTTCATCCCGGAGCTGGAGAAGATCGGGTTCAAGGTTCCGGTGGTGCCTGATGGCGCGTTCTATGCCTGGGCGGATTGCTCGTCGTGGTTCGATGCCTGGGACGTTTCGAACAGCTGGGATTTTGCGTTTGAGGCCATGAAGCGAGCCCGCGTCGCGATCTCGCCCGGCCGCGATTTCGGCACGGCCGAGTCGGCGAGGTTCGTCCGTTTCTCGACGGCCAATTCGATGGAGCAGTTGAAGGAGGCTGCGGCAAGGTTCGCCGCGCTGCGTCCGTGAAGGGGGCGGCAAAGGGAGCAAGGAATGAGTCTCGCAACGGAAATTTGACCGAGTCGCTTCACTTTTATCGTACGAGCAGGACCTCAACGACTGGTGAAGTCGTGCCCCCATACATGTACTTATCGCGACCAGTATCCGGACGAGCCGGTCTAGCCACGGGGCAGCAGTGGGCGCGAGCTACACGTCGAGCGGTTGACACAGGGACGGTCAGGCCCAGTTGCCGACCTGTTCAATGCGGTGCAGAAACCGAGCGGAGCCCGGCAGGTGCGATCAGGCAGCGCCAGTTTGCAGGGAGAAGACCATGACTCTACTTCGCAGATGCCTTCTTGAGCTACGAGCTCGACAAGGCGACCATGACTCAAATCACGAACCGGGATGCGTCTCCGGTTCAGAATCGCTTTGCGAAGCGGCACTGATCCACGAGTCCGACGCTGATTCCGTACCCGGTCCAGGTCCGGAATTTTCTACACGCCGTTGGCCAGCATACCGGGCTGCCGCCAGCGCTGAACCCGGCCTAGTAAGGAACTGATTCTCATGCGCCCGCTCCTTGCCACTTTGCTGAATTCCGTTGGCGAGCGTACGCCGTGCCCAGAGTTGGCGCAGTGGCTGCCTATCTGGCGAACGATGCAGGCGGCATCTGCCAATCGTGGCCCGTTCGTTGCGAGCCTTGTCGCTGCGCTTAAGGCAGATCGGCTTGCCTGGGCGTTCTTCAGTGGATACCAGGGGGCGCTGCAATCGGCCTTTCCCGATTCGATTGACGACGGGCGCGTCGGCGCGCTCTGTGTCCACGAGGCTGGCCGGAAGATGACCGAGGTCACGACGAGCCTAGAGTTTTGCGATCGTATCCTGCGCTTGCATGGGAAGAAGTCATGGGCCTTGACGAGCATCGAAGAGCTGACCCTGCTAGTGCTTGCCAGGCGCAGCAATGGCCCTCAGAAGGGGGCGGGCAGTCTCGTGATGGTGCGCCTTCCATCAAGTGCCGTCGGTGTCGGCCGGGGGCATTCGCGCCCGCAGGCCATGGTGCCCGAGCTTGCTCACTCAGAAGTCCGTTTCGATGCGGTTTGCTTGACGCCTGAGCAGTTGATAGGTGGCGACGGGTATGCCGAGCATGCCAAGCCATTCCGAGTACTTGAGGATATCTTCGTTACGGGATGCACCTTGGCGTATCTGTTTGCAGAGGCGCAGTCCGGAGGTTGGCCGACGACATGGTGTCAGCGCTGCATTGCAGCTATTGCGATGCTTCACGTATGTGCTGAGCTGGACCCTCGCGACACGCATGCGCATATCTTGGTGGCGGGATCCCTGTCCTTCGCGGGTGACGTGATTCGGGAGAGCGAAAACCATTGGCAGGCTGCGCAGTCGATCGCCCACAACCGGTGGCTGCGCGACAGGCAGATTCTTTCTCTGGGCAAGGAGGCGAGGCGTCTGCGAGCCATCGGGTCTTGGGCGCGCACTCGGCGGGAGACTGTCGGCACAACCCGGGAGCAAGGAGCATGAACATGGGAACTGCGGGTCACCCAGCGGAGACATCGCTGCATTCCTTCGTGGAGCGATGGCCGTGGTATCACGCACTGACTCCCGAACTACGTTCGCTGGTTACGCAGACGGCGTTCGAACGCGTGGCCGGTGCGGGGGAGTACGTCGCCCGAGCGGGAACTCCTTGCACGGAGTGGTATGGACTCATGCAAGGCTTCCTGCAGATGTACGTGATCGGCACCCGCGGGTCTGAGACCACGCTGTACTGCTTGAGAGAAGGCGAGTGGGGGGGTGAAGGCTCCCTACTAAAAGGAGAGCCCCGCCGGTATGACCTGCGTGCCCTTACCCCTGTCAGACTGTGCACGATTCCCTTCAAGACCTTCGAGCAATTGCGTAACACGTCAATCGAGTTCAATCAATTTCTTTGCGAGATCATGAATGCCCGGATGGGCATTTTTGTCGGCATGCTGGAGGCCTCCAGACTTCTCGGGCCGGAGATGCGTGTGGCGAGATCACTCATGATGCTCGCCGATGGTCAAGCTAGCGATGCGCAAGAGATTTCGATTTCGCAGCATCAGTTGGCCTTGATGTGCGGGCTGTCGCGCCAGCGAGTCAACATGGCGCTCAACACGCTGAAGCAGTCAGGATTGGTCCGCTGCGAGCGTCGATGGGGTTTCGTCAGTGTCCACGTACCACGTTTACGCAATTATGTAACCCTGCCGAATTGAACGGGTGTCGCTCCGTAGGAGAGCGTCGCCACATCCGCTGGCGTATTGCTCACCGGCTACCAGAAGGGTGTTGGGCGGCTCTCTGCAATCGACCCGCTGTCCGTGGCAGTGAAATCCTGTTCAAAGTGGGAGTTGAGACGTCAGCTTGATCTTTTGCATGGGGATCTCGGTCTTGACACTTTGAACTCCTTTTATGCGCGTCAGATACTCACCCTGGAAGCGTCTGTAGGCGTCGAGGTCAGCGGCAACAACGCGAAGCAAGAAGTCACAGTCACCCGCCATGAGATGGCATTCAACGATCTCAGGGAACCGCTGAACCTCAGCCGTAAATCCATCGATGGTTCGCGCATCCTGGCTTGTTAGCCAGATGCGGACAAAGACAGTCAATCCGATGCCAAGTTTTGACGGGTTCAACAGAGCGACATACCGCTCGATGGCGCCGCACTCCTCCAGGAGCTTGACTCGACGTAAGCACGGAGACGGCGACAGCCCTACCTTCTCCGCTAGATCCACGTTTTGAATGCGCCCATCTTCTTGAAGAGCCTGGAGTATTCGGCGGTCAATCGCATCTAGATCTTTGACGATATTGTTCTGCATGGCATTGGATTCTGTGTTTTATAAATAAGTAGATACCTGATGCCAATATTGAGTTCGCATTGGGCATAAACGCAATCAAATTTTATGAAGATTGGCCTAATATTGCAACCATGTTTTTCATGATAGTGCACCCCGAATCAAGGAGTTGAAGAGTGACATCGAATTCATCGCTGCGCTTTCCTGTGGAGAGTCATCTATGCCCGATGGGTGAGGATCAGAGGCAGGCACTGCTTCAAGCTCCGGGTTTTGGCCAGGTTTTCACCGATCACATGGCCACCATCAAATACTCCAAGAGTCAAGGCTGGCATGACGCAAAAATCGGCCCTCGCCAGGCATTGAGCCTCGACCCGGCAGCGCTAGTGTTTCATTACGCGCAAGAGATCTACGAAGGCATGAAAGCCTATCGCCTGGATGGAGGTGGAACGGGGCTGTTCCGTCCCGAAGCGAATGCGCGCCGTTTTCGCCGTTCGGCCGCCCGTCTCGCCATGCCGCCGTTGCCCGAGGAGATGTTCATTGAATCAGTGCGTGCACTGGTGCGCGTGGACAACGCTTGGATTCCTGCTACCCAAGGCTTCGCGCTGTACCTGCGGCCATTCATGATCGCAACCGAATCCGTTCTCGGGGTCAGGGCGTCGGCCGACTATCTCTACTGCGTCGTCGCATCGCCAGTTGGACCTTATTTCAGGCGTGAAGCTACCGCAGTCACACTTTGGGTGTCGGACAACTTCACGCGCGCCGCGCCCGGTGGAACAGGTGACGCCAAATGCGGCGGCAACTATGCGGCCAGTCTAGCGGCGCAGACCGAAGCAATCCGCGAGCAATGTGACCAGGTGATTTTCCTTGACGCTGTGGAGCGCCGCTGGATCGAAGAACTCGGCGGGATGAATGTGTTCTTCGTGTTCGCTGATGGATCGATCCAGACCCCTCCTTTGAGCGACACGATCCTGGCGGGCATCACCCGCGAATCGCTGATCACATTGGCCCGCGACATGGGACTGCTTGTTCGTGAAGAGCCTTACTCCATTGACCAATGGCAAGACGATGCCAAGAGTGGCCGACTGCTGGAGTCTTTCGCTTGCGGAACGGCAGCAGTGGTAGCGCCAATTGGAGAAGTCAAGGGACGCAAACATCGCTTCTCCATCGGTGATGGGGGCTCAGGTCCCACCACCGAGCGCCTGAAATCTGCACTGACGGACATTCAATTGGGGCGTGTCCCTGACACGCGTGGCTGGCTAGAGCGGTTGGCATAAACAAGAACGGAGCACTATGCGGATATCCCAGATAAAACTGAGCGCTTTGCTCGCAACCGTTTTGCTGGCCGGCTGCAGCACCACAGTAACCTCGCTGAACTACAGCGTGCCCACGCAGCCAGAGGGCTCGTCCGGTTACACCGAAAAACCCGGCTGGCAAACAGAAAAGTTTGCCGTCGCGGCGGCTAACCCACTGGCCACCGACGCTGGTTTCCAGGTCCTCAAGGCCGGTGGCAGCGCCGTGGACGCGGCCATCGCCGTGCAAATGGTTCTCACGCTGGTGGAACCACAGTCCAGCGGCATTGGCGGCGGCGCGTTTCTCATGCATTTCGATGGCAAGTCGGTCGAGGCCTACGACGGCCGTGAGACCGCCCCTGCTGCTGCCGATGAGAACCTATTCCTCAAACCTGACGGAAAGCCCATGGCTTTCATTGACGGCGTCGTGGGGGGGCGCTCGGTGGGTGTGCCTGGCACCGTGCGCATGCTGGAAATGGCCCACCAGCAGCACGGCAAGCTGCCCTGGGCTAGCCTTTTCCAGCCGGCCATCACTTTGGCCGACCAAGGCTTCAAGGTCAGCGCCCGGCTGAACACGCTGCTGGCGGCTGACCAGCACCTCAAGAAAGACCCAGTTGCAGCCGCCTACTTCTACGACGCCAGCGGCCAGCCCTGGCCCGTGGGGCATGTGCTGAAGAACCCAGAGCTGGCCCAGGTGCTTCGGAGCATCGCGGTAGGGGGGGCCAAGGCGCTGCTCGAAGGCCCTGTGGCCCAGGCTATCGTGGACAAGGTACGTTCCCATCCGTCCAACCCCGGCCGGATGACCCTGGCCGATCTATCCGGCTACCAGTCGCGCAAGCGCGAACCGCTGTGCCACGACCACGCCGTGCTGCCGCAGAAGGTGTACCGGCTTTGCGGATTCCCACCGCCCAGTTCAGGCGCCATCGCCATCGGCCAGATGTTGGGCGTCCTGCAGAACACGGCGGGTGCCGTGCTTCCCCTGGGGCAAGACGGCCTGCCCACCGCCGATTGGCTTCACTTCTATACCGAAGCCGCCAGGCTGGCGTTCGCCGACCGCGCACTGTACGTGGCCGATCCCGATTTCGTGGCTCCGCCTGCTGGCTCGTGGATGAGCCTGCTGTCGCCAGACTACCTGGCCCATCGCGCACGGCTCATTGGCAACCAGTCTATGAGCGTTGCCCGGTCCGGCCACCCTGGAGGCACGCAGACTAGCTTCGCCCCCATGCCCGATCAGCCAGAGTACGGCACGAGCCACATCAGCATCGTCGATGCCCAGGGACGTGCTGTGGCCATGACCACCACCATCGAGGACGTCTTCGGCGCGCGGCAGATGGTCAAGGGCTTCCTGCTCAACAACGAATTGACCGACTTCAGCTTCGCCCCGCGTGACGCCCTGGGCAACGCTATCGCTAACCGCGTGCAACCGGGCAAGCGCCCGCGCTCGTCCATGTCACCCACACTGGTATTCGACAAAGCCACCGGCCAATTGGTCATGAGCGGCGGCAGCCCCGGCGGCGCGTTGATCATTCACTACACGGCAAAGACCTTGTGGGGCACTCTGCACTGGGGCCTGAGCGCGCAGCAAGCTATCAACCTGCCCAACTTCGGCTCAGCCAACGGTCCAACGCTGCTCGAAGAAAAGCGCTTCCCGGTAGCCACCATCGAGGCACTCAAGGCTCGGGGTCACGAGGTCCGCGAGATGAACATGACAAGCGGTCTGCAGGCGATCCAACGGGTGCCAGGCGGTTATTTCGGCGGAGCCGATCCGCGCCGCGAGGGCGTGGTCATGGGGGACTGACGGCATGCCCCCACGCAACCAATTCAGCCCGTCCCCGTACTCTGCGAAAACGCCGGGATATTCGCTCATTCTTTAAAACAGGAGTTCTATATGACCCATTTCACCGCCGCTCAAGGCTTCATGGGGCCTTTTTCCCATGACGGACGAGCCAGTATTGCCCCCAATCCACCGTGGCATTACGCGGCCGACTTCATAACGATCGAGTGCTGGGCGGATCCCTCCGCCGTTGAGGCGCTGCTGCCGCCTGGTCTGAGTCTCCACCCTGACGAACGCGGGCTGATGACGGTGTCTTTTGTCGATTGGCAAGCTTGTACTGACACTGGGGGCGAACTGCTGGACCCTATTCGGGCCCAGTACCGTGAGTGCATCGTGCTCGTAAGCGTCCAGCATGAGGGCAAGCTCATGCAGTATTGCCCTTACATCGTGGTTGACCAGGATACGTCGCTCGCGCGCGGCTGGGCTCTAGGCTATCCCAAGAAGATCGGCTCGGTGTGGATCACGCGTTCAATGGGCGTATCTTCTATTGCTTCTCCGAAGCTCGAGCCTGGTGCGACCTTTGCAGGTACGGTTGCAGTCAAGGATAGGCGTCTGGCGGAAGGTCATGTGAAGCTCTCTGGCCCTGCGGACAACTCGGCGGTCACGTTTGGGAGCCGGCCAATCGTTGCCCTTCGACACTTTCCATCGATGTTCGAGGGGCAGCACGATCAGCCGGCTGTCTACGAACTTGTGCGGCTCCAGGCTGAAAACGTACAGGCCAGCCCTGTGTGGAAAGGTGATGCAGCATTGACGATCTTTGATTCGCCAACGGAGCCATTGGCTGCCCTACGTCCAACCCGGATCGGCCGCGGTTGGCGGTACTCGCTTGCGATGACGAACCGAAACAACTATCTGCTTCGGGACCTTCGCAGCCTCGCTCAACCTGGTTCGTCTGAGGAGAAATGACATGGACTCTTTGCAGCTTCAACGTACTTATCTTGATCTCACGACGCCGCACGTCGCGGATGCATGCATGCGTATGGGCATCGCGGTTCGGTGTGCTCCCGCTGGAATGCGTTCCTTGTGGAGCGAATCTCACATCGTCGGTCGAGCATGTCCTGCTCGGCACTATGGCAGTGTCGACGTTTTTCTCGAAGCGATCGACCGTGCGGCTCCAGGAGATGTTCTGGTGGTCGACAACGGCGGGCGGCTGGATGAGGCCTGTGTTGGCGATCTCGTAACTCTGGAGACGGCCCTGGCTGGCCTCCGCGGCATCGTCATCTGGGGATTGCATCGCGATTCATCTGAGTTGCGGACCATCAGGCTACCGATCTTCAGCCTTGGCACGTTGCCGGCAGGGCCGCAGCGTTTGGAGACGCAGGAGGCTGCAGCGCTCACTTCCGCCAGGTGTGGAGAGCATGAGGTCACCTCTGACGACTTCGTCTTGGCCGATGACGATGGGGTGATCTTCATGCCCTTGAGCCAAGCCCAAGGGGTGGCGGAGCTTGCAGCCGCGATTCGCGACACCGAGCGCAGTCAGGCGGCACGGATGCAACTTGGTACGAATTTCAGGAAGCAGGCTCGCTTCGATGAGTTTCTGGCGGCCAGGAACGCTGACGAGAGCATGACGTTCCGACAACATCTGCGCTCGATTGGTGGCGCAATCGAGGAGTGAAGCTCTGGTAGAGATCATGGGGACAGACTGACTTCAGTTCTCTTTCATTTCTTGTTTCGAGCCATCTTCAGTGACTAACAATTCGTCGAGAGACAACCATGCCGCACAAGCCTGCGTCGCCATCGATGCGACGGCGCCATATGGAGGAAGCGAACGCAGCAAAGATCGGAGACTCAAGAAGGTCACCACTTCGCGGATTGCCGAAATGCGAGCCAGCGGGGAGAAGATTGCGGTGCTTACGGCCTATGACGCCACATTCGCGGCAGTCGCAGATGCCGCGGGCGTCGACTGCCTTCTGGTCGGCGACTCATTGGGAATGGTTTGCCAAGGCCGGACTACCACGGTGGGCGTGTCGCTCGAAGATATGCGGTATCACACCCAATGCGTATCCCGGGGGCTGGAGCGCTCGCAAGGCAGCTGCCTAATCGTTGCTGATCTTCCTTTCGGAAGCTATCAGCAGTCGCGTGAGCAGGCCATGGCGTCGGCGGCACTTTTGATGCAAGCGGGCGCCCATATGGTCAAGCTCGAAGGGGGCGGGTGGACCGTTGACGTGGTGGCCTTTCTGGTCGAGCGCGGAGTTCCTGTTTGTGCACACCTGGGATTGACGCCGCAAACGGTGTCGGCGTTGGGCGGATATCGCGTGCAGGGGCGTCAAGAAGAGGCCGGCGACAAGATCCGGCGCGACGCGTCAGCACTTGAGGCTGCTGGTGCCTCCATGAGGGTGCTTGAGATGGTCCCCTGCCAGCTTGCGGCCCATATCACCAGTGACATGAAGTCTTGCGCCACGATCGGCATTGGGGCTGGTAGTGGCACGGCTGGACAGGTCCTGGTGATGCATGACATGCTAGGACTCAATTTGGGGCATATGGCAAAGTTCGTGCGAAACTTCATGCGCGAAGCGTCGACCGTGGATGCCGCCTTTGCAGCCTATGTCGCGGCGGTCAAGGATGGCTCGTTTCCAAACGACGAACAGCACGCTTGGTAGTGCCCGCATACATGCCTGCTCGATAACGGCCAGGGAATATCTATTCCTAGAAGTAGACCTATGTTCCCCTCTGCTCGCCCGACTTCAGCCAGCGTAGCACTGCGAATGTCGAAAACGGCCATGAATATGGCGTTTCAGCCAATGTACGGAAGGCCTGCGACGAGCAACACTGGGAACGCAGCGTGCCACACATGGAGCGAAGCACTCGCTCCATGTGCGGCTGTTCACCGGCCGTTCACGGTTTTCGTTCGCAACTTTCATCATGAGCCTCCAGTCTGTCAAACAGTTTCTCGCCGAAAAGGCCCCGGATCTTTCTATCATTGAGGTGTGCGAGAGTGGCGCGACGGTTGCAATGGCGGCCGCGGCGTTCGGTGTCAACCCAGGACAGATTGCCAAGACGCTGTCTCTGAGCGTAGGCGAGCAAGTCATCTTGCTCGTCGCCCGAGGCGATGCTCGACTTGACAACAGAAAGTACAAAGACCAGTTCGGGGCCAAGGCCCGCTTCCTCGTGGCGAGTGAAGTTGAGAAGACAACTGGTCATCCAGTTGGCGGCGTTGGGCCCTTTGGGCTTGCCAGTCAGCTCGATATTTATTGCGATGTCTCCCTGCGAAGCTTCAGCGAAGTACTTCCCGCTGCTGGCGCAAACAATGCAGGTGTCAGGGTCTTGCCTGAGCGGATGGCGCAACTTGTCAACGCACGTTGGGTGGATGTCATGCAGCACGAGATTGCCGCCGATTCGCTGGCTGTTTGATGAGTCATTGTTCTGCGTTTTCAGCAAGATATTTGGAGGCCAAGTTTTCATCCGCATCCCCAGCGGATTTATATTGGCTCCTCGTGCACATCCGCTAAGTAAGCCGCCTTGACGTTCGGGCTGTTCAGCAGCTCATTGCCCGTGCCTGTCAGCACAATCTCTCCATGCTGCAGCACGTAGGCGTGGTGGGCCAGGCGCAGGGCGTGGTGGGCGTTCTGCTCGACGAGAAGCACGCTGACGCCATCGGACTTGTTGATCTCATGGACAATCTGGAAGATCTTGCGGATGTAGATCGGGGCCAGGCCCAACGATGGTTCGTCCAGTAACAGAAGCCGTGGCCGGCTGACCAGGGCACGCCCGATGGCGAGCATCTGCTGCTCTCCGCCTGACAGCGTTCCGGCCCGCTGCTCCACTCGCTGTTTCAGAATGGGAAAGAGTGCAAAGACGCGTTCGATATCCGGGCTCCAGTGGCTCGGATCGACGAAGGTGGCGCCAAGCCGGAGGTTCTCCATCACGGTCATCCGCGGGAAAATTCGCCTGCCTTCCGGTGACAGTGCGATGCCGAGTTGGGACACCTTGTGCGACGCTACCTGGGCGATGTCCTGGCCGCGCAGGAGGATCTGACCCGACGAGATGCGTGGAGCACCGAATATGCTCGTCATCAGCGTCGATTTGCCCGCGCCGTTGGCGCCAATGAGCGTGACGATCTCACCCTCGCGCACTCTGAGGTTAATGCCACGCAGCGCATGCACCGGGCCATAGTGGGCGTGTACCTCTTTGAATTCGAGAATCATGCGGTGGTCTCCTTCATCGGCGTGGTCCAACTGTCGGCTTTCTCGTCCTCATCCGGGACACCCAGGTAGGCCGCGATGACATGGGGATCGTTCTGCACCTCCTGCGGCGCACCCTCGGCGATCTTGCGTCCGTAGTTCAGCACCACCACGCGCTGCGACACCTTCATCACCACGCTCATATCGTGTTCGACGAGGAGAACCGCGATGCCTTCCTCGTCAATCAGGCTGCGCAGCAGATCGTTCAATGCGGCTGACTCGCGGGGGTTGAGCCCTGCGGCCGGCTCGTCAAGGCAGAGGATGCGGGGCCGTGCGGCCATGGCACGCGCAATCTCCACCCGACGCTGAACTCCGTATGCCAGCGCGCCTGCCGGTTGATCGGCCTGGGCGCTGAGATCAAAGCGCTTGAGCAACGCAAGTGCTATGGACAGCGCGTGTTCCTCCGCTTCTCTGTACGGTGCGAGTCCCAGCAGCCCGGCCAGGGAGAAGCAGCTGGCATGCTGCAAGCTGTTGTGCTGTGCGACCATCAGGTTCTCCAGCACGGTCATCTTCGGGAACAGGCGAATGTTCTGGAAGGTGCGCAGAATCTGCGCAGAACGCGCCAGCGCGTGGCTGGGCAGCTCTTCCAGCCGCATGGCGCCATGCTCTGGGTGCTGCATCGTGATGGTTCCGGCACTCGGTTGATAGAAGCCGGTCAGGCAGTTGAACAGCGTGGTCTTGCCTGCACCGTTGGGCCCGATGATGGAAGTGATTTCCTGGTCGTTGACCGACATTGACAGGTCGTCGATGGCGGTCACGCCACCGAAGCGCATGGTGAGGTGGCTGACCTCCAGAAGCGCGGGAGTTGCGGGTTTCATGCTGTCTCTCCCAAAAGGGGCCGCCCCAGCGTCTTGCTGGTCGCCGCCGAGTGCAAGGTCGGGCGCCGCTGTGCAAGGAGCCCGCCTGGACGCCACACCATGATGGCCACCATGGCGGCCCCGAACAACAGCATCCGGTATTCGCTGAAATTCCTTCCGAGCTCGGGCAGCAGAACCAGCACGCAGGCAGCGAGCACAACGCCAAACTGGCTCCCGCTGCCACCCAGAACGACGATGGCCAGGATGACGGCGCTTTCGCTGAACGTGAAGCTCTCCGGCGATACAAAGCCTTGTCGAGCCGCAAAGAAGACGCCTGCGAAGCCGCCCAGCATGGCGCCCAGGGAGAACGCGGACAGCTTGACGTTGGTGACGTTGATACCCAAGGCCCTGCAGGCGATCTCGTCTTCCCGCATGGCTTCCCAGGCGCGTCCGATAGGCAGGCGGCGCAGGCGCAAGACCAGGAGGTTGGTCAGCAAGGCCAGCCCGAGGATCACCAGGTACAGAAACACGGTCCTGTGCCAGGGGGCATACGCAAGGCCCAGTACGCTGGCTACAGTCGGTGAATCGCTCGATGCCGAGAAAGGCAGGCCGAAGAGCGAAGGCCTGGGAATGGAGCCGATGCCATCGGGGCCATGGGTCAGTGCGGTCCAGTTCACCAGCACTAGGCGGATGATCTCGCCAAAACCCAGGGTCACGATGGCCAGGTAGTCACCGCGCAACCGGAGCGTGGGATACCCGAGCAGGATTCCGAAGATAGCTGCGAATACGCCGGCGATCGGCAGGCAGATCCAGAACGAGAAGCCGAAGTGGGTTGCAAGCAGGGCGTAGGTGTACGCGCCGACCGCATAGAAGGCGACATAGCCCAGGTCCAGCAGTCCGGCCAGCCCCACCACCGCGTTGAGACCCCATCCCAGCATTACGTAGATCAGCACCGTGGTTGCCGTGTCCACCACATACCGGTTGTCGTGGAAGACAAATGGCAGCACCACCGCAAAGCCAATGGCTGCAGCGCCCGCGAGCTTTGCGGTGCCGTTGGTCGCCAGGGCACCCAGCGGATTGCGCACGACAGCACCTCGCCCTCTGACGCGTTGGCGCTCCAGAAGCCACCGCACGGCCAGGCGTCCCAGAAAGACAATCGCCGCTGCGCCCACGAGCCAGCTCCATCGCGTCTGCACTGCCAGCTTTCCCCCGATGTCCACGGTGGTCAGCCCGATGAATGGAACGCCCAGCAGAAATATCGCAAGCGAGGCCAGGCCCGCGTCCATGAACCGTTTGTCCAAAGCATCACCTCTATGGTTGGATCCGGAAATGGTCATCACACCTTCTCCACTTCAGGACGGCCCAGCAAGCCCGAGGGTCGAAAGACCAGGACCAGGATGAGGATGCCGAACACGGCCACATCCTTGTATTCCGCAGAAAAGTAGCTCGCGTAGAACGCTTCGATCAGCCCGATCAGAAGGCCTCCCAGCATGGCGCCAGGCAGTGAGCCTATGCCCCCGAGAACGGCCGCCGTGAATGCCTTGACCCCTGCCAGGAAACCGATATAGAAATCGATCACGCCGTAGTAAAGCGTGACCATCAGCCCGGCAACGCCGGCCAGGGCCGCACCGATCATGAAAGTCATCGAGATGGTGCGGTCCACGTTGATGCCCAGCATGCGTGTCATCCCCTGGTCCTGCTCGCAGGCGCGCTGGCGCCGGCCAAACGAGGTTCGGGTGATCATCCAGGTGAAGCCCAGCATGAGAACGGCCGTCACACCAATGATCAGCATCTGCACGTAGGAGACGCGTACGGAGCTCATGCCGGAACCGAAGAGTTGAATCCCACCTTCCAGCATGGGGGGCATGCTTTTGATGCGGGAGCCTTGCAGCAACTGCACGCTGTTCTGCAGGAAGATCGAGGCACCAATGGCCGAAATCAGCGGGGCCAGTTTGGTGGAGCCACGCAGAGGGCGGTAGGCAACACGTTCAACGGCCCAGCCATAGCCGGCCGAGAAAACGACCGACACCAGCAGCACCAAAAGCAGGGCCAGCGGCAAGGAAGTAATGCCGGCGGAGGCTAGTAGGGTGAATGCCGTCAGAGAGATGAACGCTCCGAGCATGTAGATTTCTCCATGCGCGAAATTGATCATCCCGAGGATGCCGTACACCATCGTGTATCCGATGGCGATAAGCCCGTACAGCGACCCGAGCGTCAGCCCGTTTATCGCTTGTTGAGTGAATTGCGACATAGTAGACCCGGTACGCTAAAAGTGGAGGAGCGGCAAAGTCCGGGACATCGCGGCGGCTGTCCCGGTGCAAGGCTCAATAGGCCAGGTCGTACTGGTTCCCCTTCCACTGGTACACCACGAAGCCTGGATTCTTGGGATCCCCCTTGGCGTCGAACTCCACCTTGCCCAGCACCGTGGTGAAGCTGCCGCCGGCCAAGGCCTTTTGCACATCTGCGTACTTGGTGCTTCCCGCCTTCTGCAAGGCCTGTGCATAGACCTGGACCGCGGCGTAGCAGAACAGAACATAGCCGTCTGGTTCGATCTTGTTGTCACGAAAGCGTTTAACGATTTCTGCGGAGGACGGGTTCTTGCGTGGATCGGGGTAGAACGTGAACAACAGCCCTTCGATGGCGGAGCCAGCCGCCGTGGCCAGCTCGGCGCTGGTAGAGGTGTTGCCGCTCATGACGACGAGCTTCAAGCCGCCTTGGGAGGACTGGCGAAGGATCAGGCCCAGTTCGGTGTAGTAGCCACCGTAGAACACCACATCAATGCCCGCAGTCTTGAGCTTTGTCACCAACGCCGTGTAGTCCTTTTCGCCGGCGGTGATGGATTCGCGCAGCAAGGGCGCAGCCTTGCGGTCGGTCAGGTACTTCGCGACGATGTCGGCCTGGCCCTTGCCAAACGCGCTCTTGTCGTCGATGACCGCAACTTTCTTGCCCGGGAACTTCTTGACCAGGTACTCCGCTGCGACGACGCCCTCTTGGTCATCCCGGCCGGTGAGACGGAAGATGTTCTTGAGGCCCCGGTCCGTCACCTTTCCATTGGTCGAGATGGTGATCATGGGGGTCTCGGCCTCGTTGTAGACCTCTGAGGCTGGGATGGTGGAGCTGGAGCAGTAGTGGCCCACGATGGCTGAAACCTTCTTGTTCACCATGGCGTTGGCCACGGCCACCGCTTGCTTGGGGTCGCAGACATCATCGCCGACCTCGACCTTGAGCTTCTGGCCCAGGACGCCTCCGGAGGCATTGATCGCGGCGACTGCCGCCTCCACGCCGTTGCGCATCTGCTCGCCGCCCGAGGCGTACTGGCCAGACATGGGACCCGCGACTCCTATGGAAATGTCGGCGCTGGCGCCGAACGACACAAACATGGTGACCAAGGCCAGAAGACAGGCTGGAACGCGCTGGGGATGGTGCATGAACGACTCCGGTGGTTGTACCGTTTCGACGGCGGATTGGACTCAGTGGAACGGTGCCGGACAACCCGGTCAGGGGCCGTTTTCACTAGGTCAAATTCTGGGTTTCATTGGCGGATATGTCTTGCCACTTTTCAGGCAATGCAATGCGGATATTCGCACAATCATATGGATGTTTTCCCTAGTCGATGCCTGCATTGAATAACGAATGCACCCAACTGAAGCGTCCACCATCGGGAGGCGCACCATTACCGTGCGAATCGAGACAATTCTCGCCATTGTGGGGATATGGCGCCCTGTGAGGTTCCTTCCGGCTTTTGAGGCCATGTGCTGATCACGGCAATTTTCACAAAGCAGTTGCTAACGTGGATCAACGGTGTGGGCCTTTGTCGTATGAATTATTGGTGCGGACATTTGCACATATTCAGAATTTGAAAGGTATGCAGAAATCCGCATGTTTTCACCTCCAAAGATGCGCGACGAAAGGCGCTGCGTTGAGGACACTTCGTACATCCCGGATGCGATCACGCAGGACCATCCGGAACCTGTACGAACCCTCAAGTCTGGAGTCAATCAATGCATGTTCTTCCCTATGCCAGCGAGCCTTACGACACCTTCACCACCCCTGGCGCGCTCGAAGAAATGGGCAATGCGCTGCGCAGTGTCCGGGCGCAGTTTGGGCAGACCTATCCGATGGTCATCAACGGCAAGAAGGTGATGACCGATGCAGTGCTCACGTCCACGAATCCATCGGCACCTACTGAAGTCGTTGGCAAATCCGCGCGGGGTACCAGGGAGCATGCGGACGCCGCACTGGATGCAGCTTGGAAGGCCTTTGACTCCTGGAAGCTCTGGGCGCAGGAGGATCGCTCTCGCGTCATGCTGAAGGCGGCCGCGATCATGCGCCGCCGCAAGCGCGAGCTCGAAGCCTGGCTCGTCTATGAGATCGGCAAGAACTTCGTGGAGGCCAGCGCCGAAGTTGCGGAAATGATCGACTTCACCGAGTACTACGCGCGCCAGGCCTTGCGCCATGTTGACGGCCTGGGCTTCCTGAACGCCTACCCAGGAGAAGAAAACAAGAGCTTCTATATTCCGCTGGGCGCGGGGCTCACAATTGCTCCGTGGAACTTCCCTATGGCGCTGATGACCGGTATGACAGTCGGTGCCATCGTGGTCGGCAATACTGTGGTCTGCAAGCCTGCGGAAGACACAGTGGTGTCGCTGTCCAAGGTTTTCGACATCTTCGAGGAGGCCGGTCTGCCGCCTGGAGTCGTGAACTACTTGCCTGGTGTGGGCGCTGAGGTCGGCTCCTACCTTGTCGAGCACCCACGCACCCGCTTCATCAACTTCACCGGCAGCCTGGCTACGGGCAAACGCATCAATGAAGCTGCCGCGAAGGTGGTAGAGGGCCAGCGCTGGTTCAAGCGCGTCTTCCTAGAGCTTGGTGGCAAGGATGCCATCCTCGTGGACGAGACGGCGGATCTTGACGCAGCTGCGCTCGGGGTCATCCAAAGCGCCTATGGCTACCAGGGACAGAAATGTTCTGCCTGTTCTCGTTTGATCGTCGTGGACAGTGTCTACGATGCCCTGCTGGAGCGTGTGGTGGAACGTGTTAAGAAGCTGCGCGTGGCCCCTGCCGAGCAGAATCCGGATCTCGGTCCCGTCTGCAATGCGGCGCAGGACGCCAAGGTGCGTGAGTACCTGGAGATCGGCCGCGGCGAAGGCAAGCTGCTGGTCGGTGGACAGCGCATCGATGGTGACGGCTTCTTCATTCAGCCCACGGTCTTTGGCGACGTCGCCCCTGATGCCCGACTGGCGCAGGAAGAGGTCTTCGGTCCGGTGGTCGCCGCCATCCGCGTCAAGGACTTTGCCGAGGGAATGGCGGTGGTCAACAACACGGTCTACGGCCTGACCGGTGCTTTGTACTCCCTGGACCGTGCCCGCATCGAGATCGCGCGGCGTGACTTCCACGTGGGCAATCTGTACTTCAACCGCAAGTGCACAGGCGCCATGGCAGGTGTGCAGCCCTTCGGCGGTTTCAACCTGACCGGAACGGACACGAAGACCGGCGGCCCGGATTACCTGCTGCAGTTCCTGCAGATGAAGTCCGTGGCCGAGCGCCTCTGACGTTGATGAGCATCCATCGCAACAACGAAACGCCCATCATGAGCTTCATTGCCAGCCGACTCGGTGACATTGCTCCCGCAGAAACTATGGAGATGGCGGCAAGGGCCGCCGCCCTTCGCCTCAAGGGACTCGATGTGATCTCGCTGTCCCAGGGCGAGCCCGACTTCGACACGCCCGAGCACATCCAGCAAGCGGCGCTGCGCGCCATGCGCGACGGGAAAACCCGTTACACGGAGGCAGCGGGGGTGGCGCCCCTTCGGCATGCCGTGGCCGCAAAGATGCATGCCGACCATGGATTGCAGTATCGCCCGGAGGATGTAAGCATCACCGCCGGTGCCAAGCAGGCGATATTCAATGCGTTCTTCGCCACGCTCAATCCCGGCGACGAGGTCGTGGTGCCAGCCCCTTGCTGGGTGTCGTACCCCGAGATCGTGAAGTTGGCAGGAGGTACGCCCATTGTGGTGGAGTGCCCGCGCGAAGCAGGTTTCAAGATCACCCCAACGCAACTTGAGGCCTGCATCACGCCGCGCACGAAGTGGCTGATGCTCAACTCGCCTTCTAACCCCACCGGAGCCGTGTATTCGGGCGCCGAACTGGCTGCTCTCGGGGACGTGCTCAGAAGGCACCCGCAGGTTTGGGTCCTGACAGATGACATCTATGAGAAGCTGGTGTACGGCAGCGATCCATTCCACAACATCCTTCAGGTATTGCCCGAGCTCCAGCCGCGCACGCTGGTGATCAATGGTGTCTCCAAGATCTACTGCATGACGGGCTGGCGGATCGGCTATGCGGTAGGGCCGGGCGAGTTGATCAAGGCTATGAACCTGGTGCAGGGCCAGAGCACGAATAACGCCAATGCGATTGCGCAGTTTGCCGCGGTGGAAGCCCTGATAGGCGACCAGGCGTGTGTCAAGGTTTTCCGGGCGGCGTTTGAGGAGCGTCGCAATTTCATCGTTGAGGCACTGCGTGCGGTTCCTGGCCTTGAAGTGGATTTGCCTGACGGGGCCTTCTATGCCTATGTGTCCTGCCATTCACTGATAGGCAAGCGCACGCCAGGGGGCGGCTTGATCTCGACGGATCGGGACTTAGTCCGCTACCTCCTGGATGAGGCTCAGGTTGCGACGGTGTCCGGTACCGGATTCCTGCATTCGTCCTATTTCCGCGTCTCCTATGCCGTAGGCATCCCCAAGCTCGATGAGGCGGCACAGCGCATTGCGCGCGCTGTCCAGGCCCTTCGCTGATCGGTACAACCATGAGCCAGCACACGATCATCATTGGCGGCGGTGGCATCGGTTCGGCCACTGCATGCTTTCTTTCCAACATGGCTGCCGCTGGTGACAGCATCACCGTCATCGAGCGCGACCCCAGCTACCAGATGGCCTCTTCCAGCCTGTCGGCTAGTTCCATCCGTCAGCAGTTTTCCACCCCAGTCAGCGTGCAGCTGTCCCAGTTCGGCTGGGAGTTCATGCACTCCTGTGCCGACGAGGCAGGGGTGGCAGGAGGCGCCGTGGGGCTGAACAGCCGCGGCTACCTGTTTCTCGGCCGCGAAGACCAGGCCCCGTCGCTGCGCGAGCGCGCAGACCTCAACCGGGCACTCAATGTCCCGTTGGCGGAGTTCAGCCCTCCGGAGCTGGCAGCTCGCTATCCGTGGATGCATTGCGACGATATTGCCTATGCGGCCATGGGGACTGCGGGGGAGGGCTGGTTCGACGGCTACATGCTGCAGCAGCTCTACCGCAGCCGCGCGCGCTCCCGGGGCGTGCAGTACGTGAAGGGTCACGCTGTGGGATTGGAGACCCGCGGCTCGAAGATCGTCGCAGCGGTGCTGGAAGACGGCAGCCGCATCGAAGGCGACCAGTTCGTGAATGCCGGCGGGCCGTGGTCTGCCGCCGTGGCCCGCACCGTGGGCGTGGAGATCCCCGTGCGTGCGCGGCGACGCACGATCTTCGTGGTGTCCTGCCCTGTGGCGATTGCCGACTTTCCGATCCTGATCGACACCTCCGGCATCTTTGTGCGGCCCGAGCAGCACCACTTTCTTTGCTCTGTGGTGCCTGACGCCGCGGATGACCATGACGACCTGCCTCTCGATCCCGACTTTTCGCTGTTCGAGGAGCGGATCTGGCCGACCCTGGCAGAGCGAATCCCCGCGTTTGAAGCGCTGCGGGTAGAGCGCACCTGGGCAGGCTACTACGAGTTCAACACCGTAGACCACAACGGATTGGTCGGACAGATCGGGCCGGACAACTTCATCCTGGCCACTGGGTTCAGCGGGCATGGGCTGATGCACAGCGCCGGTGTCGGACGTGGGGTGGCGGAGCTGCTGACCCAGGGATCGTTCCAGACCCTGGACCTGTCGCCCCTTTCGCCAAAGCGGCTGGAGACCGGCCGGTTGATTGTCGAAGACGCGGTCTATTGATCTATCGGGCAAGGGCTTTGAGACCCCCGCCCGCAACGGCTCAAGGCCACATGAACTTTCTCGCTCACTAACGAGACCACCTGGAGACACCGATGCTCAATTCAGCCCACAGCCTCCCCCCGCCGGCACAGTACCAGAGGCCCCGATTTCCCTTGCCGCGCGGGGCTTGTGATACGCACACCCATGTGATTCCAGAGTCTGGCTGGACCCTCATCCCGGATGCCACCTACACGCCCGCACCCGCGCCCGCAGCCGTTCACCTGCGCATGCTCGATGCCCTGGGCCTGGACCGTGGCGTTGTGGTGCAGCCCAGCATTTTCGGCACAGACAACAGCGCCGTCGTTGGTGCCATTGCGCAGGCGCCCGAGCGGCTTCGTGGCGTCGCTGTGGTCGATCCCTCCATCTCTGACGCAGGCTTTCTGGCGCTGCACGACCAGGGAGTTCGGGGCGTCCGCTTCAACGTCATGCTGGGCGGCGGCGGAGGCCTCAAGGCCATGACGGAACTGGCTTCGCGGCTGGCGGCGCTGGGCTGGCACGCCGAGATCCTGGTGAATGGGAACCTGCTGCCGGAACTGCGCATGGCGCTTGCCGGCCTGCCATGTCGGCTGGTCATCGACCACATGGCCAGCCTCGGCGCCGATGTCCCCCCCGATGCGCCGCAGATGCAGGCACTTCGCGCCCTGGTGGCAGAGCGCGAAACCTGGGTCAAGCTCTCGGGCGTCTATCGACTGGCTGATCGCGCAGCCGATCCGCGATTGGCAGAGCGCGGACGGATGCTGGTGCAAGAGGCGCCAGGCCACATGGTGTGGGGCAGCGACTGGCCGCATGTGGCCTTTTCAACCATGCCCGACGCTGGAGATCTGCTGAACGTTCTCGGCGAATGGTTCGACCTGGATGCACAGACGCTGCAACAGATCTTGGTGGACAACCCCGCGCGGTTGTTCGATTTCCCCGCACTGCCACCCGGCTGAATCTAGGAGACCAGCGATGAACATCCAACTTCAACTCAACGACCCCCAGTGGGCTGAAAAAGCCATCGAGACCGTGAAGGGACTGGTTGTCGAGTGCCGTGAGGAGCTCGACGAATGTGAGCGCATCGGTCGCTTTCCGGCCGAAACCTACCGCCGCATGGGGGCCCGTGGCCTGCTCGGCGTGATTACCCCTAAGGAGTGGGGCGGCTATGGTGGCGATGCGCCGGAGTACTGTTTCACCACAGAAGCGATGTGCCGCTACGGCCTGGTGTCCAGCCAGGTGCAGATCCAGGGCATGCGATGGATGAACGATTGGGGCACCGCCGAGCAAAAGAAGAAGTACCTGCCCGGGATGGTGGCCGGAACGCTGGTGTTCTCCGAGTCCATTTCTGAGCCAGGGGCAGGCTCTTCGCTCAAGAAACTCAGTACCAAGGCTGTACGCCACGGCGGCGATTGGGTCATCACTGGCAAGAAGATTCATATCAACCTGGGTGCGGAGAGCCATGTGACTCTGGTCTATGCCATGACGGAACAGGGGCTCACCTCCTTTCTGGTGGATACGGATCTTCCGGGCGTTACGCGTCGCCACAGTGATCCGTTGGGCTACCGCTTCCTGCCAACGGCCGACATGGTCTTTGAGGAGGTGCGGGTGCCCGATGCCGCATTGCTCGGGGCGCCCGGAGAGGGCATGAAGACGTTTCTCTCGACCTTCAACGTGAGTCGCCTGGGGAACGCCTCCGAGCTGATCGGCTTTGCGACCCGAGCGCTTGCTGAAGCCGCGGATTACGCCAGGCACCGCGACGTGGGTGAGAACAAGGTCACGGACTTCCAGGGGATCCAGTGGACGCTTGCCGACTGCTACAGCGCGCTGTATGGCGCTTCGTTGGCGCGCGATCATGCGGCCAACCTAGTCAAGCAGGGCAAGGACTTTTCCCTGGCCACGAGCCTGGCCAAGAAGCTCGCCGTAGAGGCTGCCGAGAAGACCACCAATGACAGCTTCGCATTGACCGGTGGCTATGGCCTGTACCGCGACAAGCCGTGGGGGCAACTGCTCTACGAAGTGAAGACGCTGCGCATCGCGGGTGGCTCCATCGAGATCCTGCGCAATTACATCGCGCAGCAGATCCTGAAAGACGACCAACTAAAGGGACTGAAATGATTCACAACATTGCTCAACTGATCGCCTCGGCCGCTGCGGCCGTTCCAAACACTGCCTTTGGCACTTTCCTGCAGCAAGACCGTCTCGCCAGGGTCGCCGAGCGCGCTCGTACGGTAGCGGAGCGTTTGTCGGATGCTGGCTTGGTGCGCGGAGACGTGGTGGCTGTGGTTGGCCACAACAGCGGGGCCTACTTAGTCACTTGGATGGCGACACAGTTCGCAGGCCTGCAGGCCGCGCTGATCAACCCCGCCTACCCCGATGAACTGCTGGACGCCATGCTGGACGACCTCGCGCCCCGCGGCATCCTGTGGGTGGGCCGCGATCCGGGCGCGCTTGCTGCCCGTGACGAAACCCAGGTTGACATGCAGATGGCGTGGGACAGCGAGATCAAGGTGCTGCGCACCGATGGCCGAAGCGGTGCCGCATCCGGCACCGGGTTTGACTGCGGCGCCGATGAGATATCTGCCTATATCCACACCTCGGGCACGACGGGCAGACCCAAGTTCTGTGCCTTGAGCCATGGCTACTTCCTGCGACTGGGCCGCTACTTCGCCGACACGCTGGCGCTGTCGCCTCAGGACACCGTCTGTGCGCCGCTGCCGCTGTTCCATATCAATCCCATGGGCTACGGAGTGATCGGTGCGCTGACGGCCCACGCGGCCCTGCTGTCCACCGAAAAGTTTTCGGCAGCCGATTTTTGGCGCGATACCAAGGCGCATGGCGTCACGGCGTTGGTGCTGCACGCCCCCCCGGCGAATCTGCTCAAGGCCAAGACCACCACCGAGGATGCCGCAGGCCACCAGGTACGGATCGGCTTCCTCTGCGACCCCGCATTCCTGCGGCAGTTCAAGGTTCCGATCGGGGTGGGAGGCTACGGCTCCACCGAAGCCGGGGGACTCTGCCACGCCTGTCTGCTCAGGCCCGACGATGAGGACATTCCGGTCGAAGGCGCGACCCACCTGGCTGGCCGTGCACGCCATGACTTCGAGCACAGGATTGCCCCAGATGGGGAGATCTGGGTGCGCGGAAAGCACCCGCAGTCGCTCTTCGCTGGATACGCAAAGGAAGGTCGGATCGAGTCGCAAACCGACGCTGAAGGGTGGTTCCATACAGGTGACCGAGGCCGGTTGGATGAGTACGGGCGGCTGATCTTTGTCGAGCGCATCAGCGAGTCGATCCGCGTCAATGGAGAGTATGTGCCGATTGATTTTGTGGAGAGCCGCCTTAAAAACGCGAAGACCCTGGGCGAATTTGCGCTGTGGCGCGTGGAGTCACCGTCGCGCGGGCACGACGTGGTGCTGTACACCACCAGTGTGGAGGCTGATCCACTAGAGGTGCGGACGGCACTTGTCGATCTGCCCAAGTACATGCACCCGGGCCAACTCATCCGCATTGCGCAGCTGCCGCGGGATCCCGGTGTCGGAAAGATCCAGCGGCGCCTGCTGAACGATCAGCCTCGGCTGGACTCAGCGAAGCTTTGAAGGGAGGCCAGACATGTCCTTCTTGAGCATTGAGCGCACGGGTGGGGTGGTGCTTGCCACCATGTCGGAACCTGCCACACGCAACGCGATTACCGAAAACACCGCCGTTGACGAATTCGATGCCCTGTGCGCCGAGGTCAACGCCAACCCCGCCGACAAGGTCGTGGTCATCACGGGCGCTGGCTCGGTCTTCTCCTCCGGCGGGAACATCAGCACCATGCACCGGTGCATGCAACCTGGCATGCCCTGCGAGGAGATCATCGCGGACTACGCAGAGGGCATTCAGCGCCTGCCGCAGATCATCGCCAGATTCCAGGTGCCGACCATCGCTGCGGTCAACGGCCCGGCGCTTGGAGCCGGCTGCGACCTGGCATGCATGTGCGACATCCGCATCGCGGCGGACACGGCAAGCTTTGCCGAAAGCTTCATCCACTTCGGCATCGTGCCGGGTGATGGGGGGGCGTGGCTGCTGCCTCGCATCGTCGGTGCCTCCATGGCAGCAGAGATGAGCTTCACCGGCGACGCACTGACTGCCGCACAGGCGCTTAAGGCAGGATTAGTGAGCCGTGTTGTCAAGGCCGATGCCCTGCTCGCCGAGGCGCAGGGGCTGGCGCAACGCATGGCGGCCCGCTCTGGCCCGGCCTTGCGTTTCACCAAGAAGCTGCTTCAGGAGTCGCCCCGGCAAAGCCTGGAGGCCTTGCTGGCCATGTCAGGGGCTTACCAGAGCATCTTGCACAAGACGCCAGAGCACCGCAGCGCAGTCGAGGCCTTCGAGGCTCGCCGCAAGGTCAAAAGCGCTAGCGCCCACTGAGGGACCAGGCATGCAAAGAAGAAAGACCTTCCTGCCTCTGGCCGCCATGTCAGCTTGCGCTGCCCTGGGCTTTCTGGCCTGTCCAGTGGCGGTGCACGCCGCACCTGCGTATCCCGAGAAGCCCATCCGCTTGCTGGTGCCGTTTCCTCCGGGAGGAGGTGCAGACCGTGTGGCCCGCGCCCTGACCAAGAAGCTCGAGCAGACGATGCAGGCTAGCTTTGTCATCGAAAACCGGGGTGGAGCCAACGGCACCATCGCGCTCGACGCGGTGGCCAAGTCTCCTGCCGACGGATACACGCTGGCGCTCACGCTCACGGACCACATTGCGCTCAGTCCGGCAATGTCGGACAAGCTTCCGTACGACACTTTCAAGGATTTTGCTCCGGTTGCCCTGGTTGCCTCTTACCCCTTCGTGATTGCCGCGAGCACCACGGGTGGCTCTGCGTCGATGGTCAAGGCGCTCGAATCGGCCAAGGCTGCGCCGGAGAGCCTGGCGATTGGTTTCCCGAGTGCCAACGCGCGGCTGGCCATCGAGCGGCTGCAGCGCCGGGCCGGTGTCAAGCTCAACGTCATACCGTACCGCGGCATCGCCCAGGGGCTGCCCGACCTCATTGGGGGGCGTTTGGCGTTCTGGATCGGTACCAGCGCAACGCTTCGCACGCACATCGAGGGTGGCAAGGTGCAGGGGCTTGCCATCACCTCCGCAAAGCGGTCGCCCGCCCTGCCAGATGTACCTACGGTCGCGGAACTGGGCTTTCCGGGGTTTGAGACTGTAAGTTGGTATGGGGTGCTGGCCCCGGCCAAAACGCCCACGACCATCATCGCGACGCTGAACGCGCATATCAACGCCGCGTTGAACTCCCCCGAAGTGAGGGCCGCATTCGAGGCGGATGGGGCGACGATTCTGGGCGGCTCCAGCGACCGCCTTCTGGAGACCCTGCGCGCAGATACCAGGACGCTCGGTGCCCTGGTCAGGGAACTGGGACTCAAGGCGGATTGAGTTGCCCCATATTTTGGAAAGAACGACGATGAAAATTGCAATGATTGGACTAGGCGAAGTGGGGCGCTGCTACGCCAGGGCCCTGCACGCCGCAGGGTATGAACTCAGCCTGTGCGATGCCCGGCCTGCGCCCGCGGCGGTGGGGCTGGCGCTGGATTGGGGATTGCCGGTGCATACCTCGATCGACGCTTGGCTGGCCGGCTGCGACTGGGTCTTGTCGTGCGTGACGGGTGCTCATGCGCTGGGCGTGGTGGAGCAGTGCCTGCTGCATGGCCGTCCGGGGGGCACGATTTGCGATATGACCACGGCCAGCCCGGATACGAAGCGGTCTGCGGCGAGCCGTGCACAGAACGGTTCCTTGCGCTATGTGGACGTGGCCATCATGGGGGCTATCTCCTTGAGCCTCGAGAGAACACCATTGCTGGCTGCGGGTGAGGGCTCAACGGAATTTGCGCAGCTGATGGCCAAGGCCGATGGGCGGGTCAAGGCCATTGAAGGCGGCGTCGCGGGAGATGCGATTGCGTTGAAGATCCTGCGCAGCGTGTTCACCAAGGGCATGGAGGCGCTCAGTGTGGAACTGCTGATGGCCGCCGAGAAGCAGGGGGTGCGGGAAAAGCTCTACGCGCAGCTGCGGGACATCGACGAAACGCCGCTGCGCACCTTCATCGAGATGCTGGTGCGCACCCACGTTATCCACGCACGCCGACGCTCGCACGAGGTCCACGATGCAGCCAGCGAACTGGGCAAGCATGGTATTGCTTCGGTCGTGCTGCCGGGTGTGGAGCGCCGCTTCGCGCAGACCATAGAGGCACTGGAGCGCCAGGCTCCATCCCAGGTCGAGCCCACGATTGACGAGGCCCTGGTGTGGCTGTTGGAGCAATCTGGCCAGCAGCTCTGATGTAGAACCCAGTACCCGTCCCGGGACAGGAAGCCTGGCCTGGGATGGGATGCCTACGGATGAAACTGCTGCCATCGCCACAATTTGCGTCAGAATCATTGAGGCTGGTGCAAGGCTTGCCTGGCGATGAAGGATTGCGGCGAATGCGACTCGAGAATCAAACCCTGGAATGGATAGCCCGGACCCCCGGACTGGTGGAAGAGCTGTTCGACGGGCTGCCCGATGTCCTTTTCTACATGAAGGATTCCGAGGGGCGGTACCTGTGGGCCAACAAGACCCTGATTGAGCGCAGTGGCCTGGACGGGCTGTCCGACGTGGTGGGCAAGACGGCGGACCAGCTGTTCCCGGTGTCCGGGTCCAGCACGATTGCCCAGGATCTAGAGGTGATCCGGACCGGGCACCCGATCCGCGAATTGCTGAGGCTCTACCGCACCTACAAGGGCGAGCGATACTGGTGCCTCAGCTCCAAGTTTCCCCTTCTCGACGGCACCTTGCGGGTCGTCGGGTTGGCGGGCCTGTCGCGCGATCTGCCCCGCCCCAATGAGCGCCATCGCAGCTACTACCGGCTGAACAAGTTCCTGGAGTTCATCGACGAAAGGCTTGACGAGCCGGTGCGTATAGCCGATGCCGCGGAGCATGCCTCGGTATCGATCGATACACTGGCCCGACTGGTCACAGAAGTGTTTCACATCACGCCCAAGCAGCTCTTGATGAAAAAGCGGATCGACAAGGCATGCCAGCTTCTGGAAGAGACCAATGACGCCATCACGGACATCTCCAGCGCGTGCGGCTACTCGGACCACAGTGCTTTCTCGCGGCAGTTTCGGGCAGCTACGCACATCACGCCAGCCCAGTACCGCCTTTCGCACAAGATGGTGAAGGGCACGTCCGGCTGAGCGGAAAGTGGGTCTGTCGCTCGATCGAGCGCACCGCAGGTTTGAAAGCTTGCCGGAACTGGCAATGGTTATGTGCGAAAGACAGCCCCTCGGGCCTGCAGGTTTAGCTGCGGGGTGGCTCGGCCCAAGCCCCAGGGAAGTCTGCAGTGGTGGACAGGCTCAGAAGTCCCAAGGTGTGGGCAGGTTGGGTGGCACGGGAAGGTCGCTTGACTATGCGCAAATCCGCAAAATCACACCATGAAGCCAGCTATCGTATCCAGGCCTCGCTATGGAGAATCGAGCATATGAAAATCCTCATCGTGTTTGCACATCCCGAACCCGCATCTTTCAGCGCTGCACTGAAAGATACAGCGGTCAATACCCTCACGCAACTGGGCCATGAAGTGGTCGTGAGCGACCTGTACCGCATGGGCTGGAACCCGGCCCTGGGGGCGTCCGACTTTGTGGGCGAGCGGGCCAACCTGGATTACCTGGATCTGTCCGGCGAGCAGGAGCATGCCTTTGCTACGGATGGACACTGTGCTGAAGTCAAGGCTGAGCAGGCGAAAGTTGCGGCCGCTGATATTGTCCTCTTCCACTTCCCCGTGTGGTGGTTCTCCATGCCGGCAATCCTCAAGGGCTGGGTTGATAGGGTCTTCAGTCGTGGCTTCGCTTATTCGAGCGGTCGAAAGTACGAGACGGGCCACTTCAAGGGCAAGAGAGCGATGCTGTGCATCACAACCGGCACGGCCTCGACGCTTTACGAGCCCAACGGTATTGATGGGGACCTCCACCATGTACTCTGGCCTATTCACAACGGGACTCTAGCCTACACTGGCTTTTCGGTTCTTCCCCCATTTGCAGCCTGGATGCCTGCGCGAGTGTCCGACCAGGAGCGCCAGGGCTATCTGACGGGCTATGCGGAGCGGCTGAAGGTGATTGATAGCGTAGAGCCGCTCTTTTTCCACCCGTGGAGCGACTATGACCACAGCCAGAGACTCAAGCCAGGTGTTGTGGCGAGGTCCGGCGTGCAGTGGAATCCGAGCGCCGGCCAGACGTTCGTGCAGTCGGCGCAAGAACATGCGCAGCAGTTACGCCCATCAGAACACCCGTTTCACACCTGAGGTCTCTCCAAGATGTCTGAACCCGAACGTGGCCTCTTCCGGGCCTTGCACCATGTTTGCATAGTGGTGCGAGACATCGACAGTGCCGTGGCGTACTACGAGTCTTTGGGCGTCGGTCCCTGGCAGGACTTTCCTTCTCTTGACATTTTCCGCGACGAGCTTTCCATGCCGGACGTGGATGCGTTCATGCAACTGCGCTACCGGTATTGCAACCTGGACAACATCCAGATCCAACTATGCGAGCCGGGTGAGGGGGGCACTCCTCAGCGCATCTTTCTGGACAAGCATGGAGAAGGGGTTTTCCATCTGGGCTTCACTGTGCCGAATCTGGATGCTGCCGAAGCCGACAGTTTGGCGTTGGGATTGGCTCCTTGGATGCGGGGCCGGCTCCCAGACCGCAGTGGCTTTACATATTTCGATACCCGCGACCAAGGGGCAGGTGTCACTCTGGAGATACGGGCAAACAAGCGCGTCTGAGCCGTTTTTCCACCTGTTCGCTCCTTACTGCGCTCTGTTCGGGGGAAAATGGGGAAAAACATCGCACATACGTCATGTTTCTTCTGACTCTAGCCCGCTGTGGATCAAGTGATACTCATCTCGATTGGCGTGGTCTGGAACGCAATCTGCTGCCACGTTCTGCCGTCCGCCTGCGTCCATACCTGCAGCACGCGCGAGTCGATGCGCACGGTGCCGGTACCGTCCTTGCGCACGGCCACCAGCAGCTGGCGGCCGGTCATTACGGCGCTGGTGCCGAGCACCTGCACCTTCAAGTCGGACCGGTCGATTTGCTGATAGTCGACGTGCGTGCCGCCGGAGCGGAAGTAGCTGTCGTAGTCGTCGGTCTGCCCCTTGGCATGCACATGGGTCAGGCCAGGGTGCAGGATCTCGCGTAGCCGCGCAAAGTCGGCGCGCTTCATGGCGTCGCAGCGCTGGGCCTCCAGGTCCAGCAGTAGGGCTTCGGCGTCGGAGGGGGAGTCGGTGGGGGATGTCATGGGAGCCTGTTGTGTTAAAAGCCCGGAGGGCGGTGGCGGTACTGTTCAGCGGGACACTGCGGAATGCTGCGGAGTTGTCACGAGACGGTTGCTGCCTGCACCGTGAGGTGCTCGCAGGCGCGCTGCAGCAGCTCGGTGGTCTGTGCCGCACCTTGTGCGACGCCGTAGACGATGTGATCGGGCCGCACCAAGGCCGCGCTGCAGCCGTGCTGGCCGAACCAGTGCGCAAGGATGCCGTCGGCCTCATGCAATGCCTGCACACCGGCCACCGCGCGCGTGGTGGTGTCGATGCATGCCACCTGCGCCTGCAGCCGCTGCAGCGCGTCGGTCCATTGCGCCAACTGTTCTGCCGAGGGCGTATCGCGCAGGACCAGTACGAAACCGTGGCCCAGCAGGTTGTCCATCATTTGCTCATGACCCGCCGTGCCGATCTGGCAGACCGGCTGTGGGAACTGCGTTCCCATCGGTGCTTCATCGCGGTCGATGAGGCCGTGGTGCACGCCAGGCAGCAGGCTCTGGCGCAGTTGCATGCGCACCTGGTGATCTTGTTGGGCGCGCAGGTGCTCGTCGCGCTCGCGGGCCCGGGTGGGGTCGCGCTCGCAGATGATCTGCCCCAGGCGCTTGACGGTGGCCGTGACGGCCTCCACCTGCGGGCCGCGTTCTGTGCCGTAGCTGTCCAGCAGCTCGTCACCCGCATGGCCCTTGAGCACCCAGTCGAGCTTCCACGCAAGGTTGGCGGCATCGCGCAGGCCCTGGCACATGCCCTGGGCCAGAAAGGGCGGCATCTGGTGGGCACTGTCCCCCGCCAGCAGCACCGAACCCCGTCGCCACTGCTCCAGCACCACGGCGTGGAAGCGATATGTGGCGGCGCGCCAGATGGTCGCATCCCCCGATGCGAGCCAGGGCGCCAGCAGTTGCCAGATGGCTTCGGGCGGCATCTCGCGCTGCTCGGCCTCGTGCGGCAGCAGCAGAAACTCCCAGCGCCGGTGCGTACCCGGCCCGACGACGTAGGTGCAAGGCCGTGCCGGGTTGCAGTACTGGATGTTGGTGTCGGGCAGCCGGGCCAGCACGGATTCGTTTACATGCATGTCAATCACGATCCAGGGCTCGTCAAAATCCAGGCTCTTGAGGCGCAGGCCCAGGCGCTTGCGCGTGGGGCTGGTGCCCCCATCGCAGGCCACCACATAGCGCGCATGCACTTCGCGCGGGCTGCCGCCGGCTGCCTGCACCTTGAGCGCCACGCCTCCATGTGTCTCCTGGACATCGGTGACCTCGTGGCCCAGATGCACCTTCACGTTGGGTAGTGCGCCTACTGCCGCACGCAGCGCGGTCTCCAGCGCTGGCTGGTTGAAGGTGTACGACGGTGCCCAGGCCAGCGGGTAGGGCGCAGGTCCCATGTCGAAATGCTGGATGGGCTGGCCGTCTGCGCCCTGGTAGATGGTGGGGCGGTAGGACGTGATGTGCGCTGCCAGCGCGCCGCTAATGCCGATCTGCTGGAAGGTGCGCATGGCCTCATGGTCTAGCGCAAAAGCACGGGGCAGGGGGTAGATCTGCTCAGACTTATCAAAGACCGCGACGCGGCACCCGCGCTGCCCGAGCAGGGCGGCCATGGATGCGCCCACGGGCCCGAAGCCGATGATGGCGACGTCTACAGAAGAGGGGATGTGGCTGGTCATGGTGTATTTAATGCAATAAATGCGAATTGTGCATAAAAAAATAAAATGTGCATTAGGGGTTGATCCTGATGTCGGTGTCCGTGCTTCGATTGAAAAATGCACAAAGATGAATTTGTGCATCTAACAAGGAGACGATATGTCGATGATGAAAGCGGCCCGCCTGCACCAGGTCGGCGCCCCCATGGAGATCGAGCAATTGCCCATCCCTCAGCCTGCGGCCAACGACGTGCAGGTGCGCGTCCGGGCCTGCGGCATCGTGCCCAACCTGGGCAACATCCTGGCCAACTGGACCACATGGTTCCCGGAGCTGCCCTTGCCCCCGCTGCCGGCCGTCTTCGGGCTCGACCCCGCGGGAGAAGTGACGGCGGTAGGCTCCCATGTGCATGCCTGGAAGCCGGGCGACCGCGTCTACGTGAACCCCAGTCTGTACTGCGGCGGCTGCCGCGCCTGCCGCAACGGCGACCTGATCAACTGCACGCACTATGCGTTCAGCGGCTACTTCGGTTTCTCGCAGAACTCGCTCAAGCTCTATGAGAACTATCCCAACGGCGGTCTGGCCGAGTACATGATCGCCCCGCAGTACGCGCTGGTAAAGCTGCCCGATAACGTGGGCTTCAACGAGGCGGCGCGCTTCGGCTACCTGGGCACCATGTACTCTGCCATGCGCAAGGCAGGCGTGGGGCCGGGCAAGAGCGTGCTCATCAACGGCATCAGCGGCACGCTGGGCATTGGCGGCGCACTGTTCGGGCTGGCCATGGGCGCCACCCGCATCCTGGGCACGGGTCGCAACCAGGAGCTGCTGGACCGGGTCAAGGCGCTGGCGCCCGACCGCATCGAGGTGTTCTCGAATGCCGACGGCGGTGCTATCGACACCTGGGTAAAGTCGCGCACCGAGGGCCTGGGGGTCGATACCTTCTTCGACGCGCTGGGCCCCGGCGCCTCGCACGAGACGCTGCAGCAGGGCGTGCGCGCCCTCAGGCGCGGCGGGCGGGCCTACAACATCGGCGCCATTGCCGGCATGGTGGGCATGGACCTGCACACCATGATGGACGAGCAGCAATCCATCGAAGGCTCGGCCTGGTTCACCGCGGGCGAGGGCCAGGACATTGCGGACATGGCCGAGGCGGGCACGCTCGACCTGTCGGTCTTCGAGCATGTCTGCTATCCGCTGGACCGTATCAACGAGGCGATCTCGGGCATTGCGGGGCGCAATGGCGGGTTCAGCAATTTCGTCATCAATCCCTGAGAGGTGCCCACCATGCAAATCAGGCGAATCGTCGCGGGGGTCGGTGCCAACGGCCGCTCGCAGGTGTTCACGGACGGCGTGGCGCCGCGTGCCGTGGAGTTCGAGAGCGCACAGGGCTTTGCCGCTGCCTTGCTGTGGGCCACCTCGGCCGGCGAGGTGCTGGGCCAGGGGGCGGTGGCCGACCGCACTGGGCAGACCGGTTTCGTGCCGGCAGCGGGCGAGACGCTGCTGATGTTCGTCACCTTCCCGCCGGACGCGGTGATGATGCGCGCGGATTTCGACGGTGCGGCCTTTGGTGCGGAGTTTGCGCAGAAGGTGCCGGGCCTGGCCGAGCGATTCGAGCAGGATCACCCGGGCATGCACACCACCGAGAGCATCGACTACGACGTGGTGCTGGAGGGCGAGATCACGCTGGAGCTGGACGACGGCGCCCAGGTGCTGCTGCGCCGGCACGACGTGGCGGTGCAGCACGGCAACCGGCACGCCTGGCGCAACCACACCGACCAGCCTGCCACGATGCTCTTCGTGCTGATGGGGGCGCGGCGGCCAGGTTGAAGGCCATGACGGGGCTTGCAGGGGCGGCAGGCCCCTGCGTGCATCACGCCTGCTGGCGCGCGGCCTGGAGCCAGCGGATCTCGCCGAGCAGGTCCACAAGGCCGGCCTGGATGAAGCCCAGGGTCGGCTCGTCCACCAGGCGGCCGTCTTGGATGCGGCTGGCCACGCCTGCGATGGCGATATGCTGGCGCACCAGCGGCCGGGCCAGCGTGGCGGCCAGGGCATCGCGGATCTGCGCTTGCGCGCGCACGCCGCCGGCCGTGCCGGGCGATGCGGTCATGACCAGCACCGGCTTGCCCTTGAGCGGCGAGGCGAAGCCCGGGCGCGATGCCCAGTCGATGGCGTTCTTGAGCACGCCGGGGATGCCGTAGTTGTATTCGGGCGAGCAGATCACCAGGCCGTCCGCAGCCGCGATGGCAGCCTTGAGTTGCGCGACTGCGGCCGGTGGGCTGTCGCCATCGAGGTCGGCGTTGTACATGGGCACGTCGTCCAGCGGGAACAACTCCAGCGTGGCTGTGGGTGGTAGCAGCGGTGTGAGGCTGCGCAGCACGGCCGTGCAGTGCGATGCGCGGCGGATGCTGCCCGATATGGCAACGAGGCGGGTGGGGGCGGCGTTCGGGTTGGCGGTCACTGGGGTTTGCTCCTTCTTTCAATTGTTTGAGTTTATGCATAAAATTCAAAACATGTACAAAAAAGAAACGCCCACGCGCACACCGCCCCTGGTTGACCAGGCGTTTGCACAACTGCGCCACGATGTGCTCAGCGGTACCTACGGTGCCGGTGCCAAGCTCAAGCTCGACGAGCTGCAGACGGCGTATGGCTTTTCCAGCAGCCCGCTGCGCGAGGCCCTGAGCCGCCTGGCCCAGGAGGGCCTGATCCGGGCCGACGAGCGGCGCGGCTTTCGGGTGGCCGCCATTTCGGAAGAAGACCTGGCCGACATCACCCGCATGCGCGTGATGCTGGACGTGCAGGCGCTGCGCGAATCCATCGCCCATGGCGACGATGCGTGGGAGGCCTCTGTGGTGGGTGCCTACCACCGGCTTGAAAAAGTGGAAGGCCGCCTGGGCGATGGGCCGGTCATCCTGGACAACGATTGGACCGAATTGCACACCGCCTTCCATACCGCGCTGATCTCAGCCAGCCCGTCCGAGCGCCTGCGCACCTGGAGCGCCAGCCTGTTCGACCAGGCCGAGCGTTATCGCCGCTACTCGGCCCGCTTTCGCAAGACCTCGCGGCGCAAGTCGAACGAGCACCGCAAGCTCATGGACGCCACGCTACGCCGCGATGCGGACACCGCCTGCGCGCTGCTTGAAGAGCACATCCTGAGCACCCAGCGCAATGTGATGGCGGTGCTGGCCCAGGTCGAGCAGCAGGAGGGCTGAGCCTGCGGCCAGGGCTGAAGGGCTCCTGGCTGTCCCAGCATCCAACTGACCGGTAGCGGGCTGCACGCCCCGCCTACATGCCCTGGCGGCCATCGCGGCCCCGCGCATCCCTTTCAGCCTTTCTCTTCGCGCACCCCCAGCGCATCCGCGCCAACGCAGCCCAGGCGCCACGCCGCTGCCTGCCTGGCGAACGCGGGGTCGGATGCCGGCCACCCGCAACTTTCCCCCCTGTTGATTACCTGAGGCGCCGCCGCTGGCAGGCACTTTCGCGCCTCACAAATTTTGTGCTTGGTGTAAACCACTATGCATTTGCATTGTTTTATGCATAAAAATAACATCATGCACAAACTCTGCGGCTGGAAATATTCACTCCGGGTCGCCGTTCTTTTCACCTCTCCCATCCCTTTGAAGGAAACCCATGAAACTGATGTCCTACTCGATCACCGGCCGTGAAACCTGGGGCGTTGTCGTCGACGATGGTGTGGCCGAACTGGCGGCGCGCACGGGCCATGCCACGCTGGCCGACTTCATCGCCAGCCCCGACTTCGCGCGCCGCGATGCGCTGGTGGCCGGGCTGGGTGCCGATGCGAATCTGGCCGACGTGGTGTACCTGCCCGTGATCCCCCGCCCCGAGAAGATCGTCTGCGCGGTGCGCAACTACATGGACCACCACCAGGAGGTGCTGGCCGCTGGCATGCAGCGCGAGCTGTCGGAGCAGCCGCCGATCTTCTTGCGCGTATGGCGCTCGCAGACACCGCACCAGGGCCCCATCGTGCGTCCGCACGTGTCGGAGTCGCTGGACTGGGAGGGCGAGCTGGCAGTGGTCATCGGCAAGGAAGGCCGCGACATAAGCGAGGCCGATGCCTGGGCGCACATTGCAGGCTACAGCTGCTACAACGATGCCGGCGTGCGCGAATGGCAGTTCCACGCCAAGCAGATCGCATCGGGCAAGAACTTCGAGTCCACCGGCGCCTTCGGCCCCTGGATGGTGACGGCCGACGAGATCGCCCCCGGCCGCGAGCTCAAGCTGGAGACGCGGCTGAACGGTGCCGTGGTGCAGTCCAGCCACACGGGCCACATGATTTTCTCCATCCCCCGCCTGATTGCCTACGCCTCCACCATCTTCACGCTGGTGCCCGGCGACGTGATCATCACCGGCACGCCGGCCGGTGTGGGCTGGAGCAAGAAGCCACCGCAGTTCATGAAGCCCGGTGACGTGGTGGAGGTGGAGATCGAGGCCATCGGCCTGCTGCGCAACCCGGTGGTCGCGCAGGCCTGAGCGTTGCCACTCCCCAGATCCCATCCATCCATCACCAACGGGTAGAGCACCAGGCCCCAAGACGGCCGCCGCCCATGGAGACAAGCACCATGAACAGAAGACACCTGCTGGCTGCCTGCAGCGCGGCTGCCGTTGCCTGGCCGGCATTGCCGGCCCTGGCCCAGGCCTACCCGGAGCGGGCCGTCAAGCTCTACCAGGGCTTTGCGCCCGGCGGCAATGCCGATGCCATCGCCCGCGCGGTGGGCATGGAGATGGCCCGTGCGCTGGGCCAGCCCGTGGTGGTGGAGGCGCAGTCCGGCGCGGGCGGCACCATTGCCGCCACCACCGTGGCGCGCGCCAAGCCCGACGGCTACACACTGCTGCTGGCCACCGGTGGGCATGCGGTGGCGGGTGCGCTGTACAACACGCTGCCCTACAAGTCGGTGGCCGATTTCGAGATGGTCTCCACCGTCACCTACTTTCCCTTTCTGGTGGTGGTCAACACCAACTCCAGGGTGCAGGGGCTGCGCGAGGTGATCGCCGGCGCGCAGGCCGCGCCCGGCACGGTGGCCTATGGCACGGCGGGGGTGGGCTCCACCCACCACCTGGCCGGCGAGCTGCTGGCCAAGCTGGCGCGGGTAAACCTGCTGCACGTGCCCTACCGGGGCGATGCCGCCTCGCTCACCGCCTTGCTCGCGGGGGACGTGCCCTTCATCATCGCACCGCCCACGGCGGTGATGGCCAACATCCAGGCCGGCAAGTTGCGCGCCATTGCCACCACCGGCGCGCAGCGCTGGCCGGGCCTGCCCAACGTGCCCACCGTGGCCGAGCAGGGCGTGGCCGGCTATGACGTGCGCTCGTGGGCCGGCCTGATGGCACCGGCCGGCACGCCCCGGGCCGTGGTGGATCGCCTGAACGCCGAAGCCCTGCGCGCGCTGCAGGCGCCCGCCGTGCGCCAGCGGCTGGAGGACATGGGCGGCGAGGCGCGCGGCAGCACGCCCGAGGAGATGAAGGCCATGGTCAGCCACGAGCTCGAAAAGTGGCAGCAGGTGGTGGCCGATGCCAAGATACCGAAACAATGAACGACCGAAGAATTCACTGAAAGACTTTTCGCATGACTCTGATCGCCATCCGCAAACGCAGCCTCAGCATTGAAACCATCTACCACGAAGGCGGCCCGCCAGCCCAGCAGCCGCTGCGCGTGGCTGCGGCCTGCGCGGTGATTCACAACCCCTATGCCGGCCGCTACGAGCCGGACCTGCTGCCCTTCATGGCCGAGTTGCGCAGCCTTGGGACCCTGCTGGCGCAGGAGCTGGTGGACACCCTGGGCAAGGACAACGTGCAGGCCTACAGCAAGGCGGCCATCGTCGGCGTCAACGGCGAGCTGGAGCATGGCGCGGTCTGGCACGAGGCGGGCGGCTGGGCCATGCGCCAGGTGCTGGGCGAGCCCAAGGCCATCGTGCCTGCGGCCAAGGCCGTGGCGGCCACGGGCTACCGGCTGATGGTGCCGCTGCACTACATCCATGCGGCCTATGTGCGCAGCCACTTCAACAGCACCGAGGTGGGCATACAGGACGCACCGCGCCCCAACGAGATTTTGTTCGCACTGGTGATGGCCAATGGCGGGCGCGTCCACTCGCGCCTGGGCGGGCTCACGCGCGAGCAGGTCAGCGTGCACGACGGGCAGCGCTGAGCATGGCAGCACACACCACCATGACGATGAAGGCTGTGCAGCTGCATGTCACCGGCGGCCCCGAGGTGCTGTCGCTCGTGGACCTGCCCGAGCCCAAGCCGGGCCCTGGCGAAGTGCGCGTGCGCGCCCACGCCATCGGCGCGGGCGGGCCGGACGTGCTGATCCGCAACGGCACCTACAAATGGATGCCCCCGCTGCCCGCCGTGTCCGGCAATGAGCTGGCCGGTGTGGTGGATGCCGTGGGCCCGGGCGTGGACCGCCTGGCCGTGGGCGAGCGCGTGCTGGTCAGCGCGCGCGAGCTGTCCCAGCGCGGAGGCTGCTACGTGCAGGCCATCTGCGTGGCCGAGGCCGTGCCTTTCGTGTTGCCAGAGAGCATTGCGTTCGACGACGCAGTGAGCCTGGGCAACTTCCAGCTCGCGCTGGCGCTTCTGGCGAGTAACGGCAACCTGCCGGCGCAGGCCATCCTGGTGCCTGGCGCGGCCGGCGGCGTGGCCACGGCGCTGGCGCAGGTGGCGCGCTCGCGCGGGCTGCGCGTGATCGGCACGGCATCCAGCCCGGAAAAGCGCGCCTTCGCGCTGGAGAACGGAGTCACCGACCTCGTCGATGGCGATGACGTGCAGACCCTGCCGCAGCGCGTGATGGAGCTCACCGGCGGGCGGGGCGTGGACCTGGCCTTCGACCATGTGGGTGCGGCGCTCTTTATCGCCTGCCTGCGCTCGCTGGCGCCCTCGGGCATGGCGGTGTCGTACAACATCCTTGCCGGCCCGCCGTCGAGCGACGTGTTCGACGAGCTGCGCAAGCTCCTGGCCAAAAGCCTTGCCATCCGCACTTTCTCCATCCATGCGGTGGATGCCGACATCGCGCAGCGCCGCGGCCTGATGGAGCAGGCCATTGCGCTGATGGCCAGCAGCCAGGTGCGCGCACCGCGCGCCATGCGCCTGCCGCTGGCGCAGGCCCGCCAGGCGCACGAGCTGCTGGACAGCGGTGGCACGCTGGGCAAGCTCGTCCTCATCCCCTGACCCCATGGAGGCCGCCACCATGAATCCACCCTACAGCGCCAACCTCTCGCACTGTGGCATCTTCTGCCGCGACCTGGAGGTGATGAAGCGTTTTTACACCGGCGTGTTCGATATGCAGGAGACCGACCGGGGCGAGGGTGTCACCTTCCGCTTCGAGATCGTGTTCCTGAGCGGGCGCGACGACCAGCACCATCAACTGGTGCTGGCCGGCGGGCGCGGGGCCGATGCGCCCAGCACGGTGATGCAGTTGTCCTTCAAGGTCCAGACCCTGGACCACCTGCGCGAGGCGCGCCGCCGGGCCCTGGCCCTGGGCGCGACGAAGATGCGCGGCCTGAACCACGGCAACGCGATCTCCATCTACTGCATGGACCCTGAAGACAACACCGTGGAGGTGTACCTGGACACCCCCTGGTACGTGAGCCAGCCCCACGGCGACCCGCTGGACCTGGACCAGGACGACGAGGCCATCTGGGCCCAGACCGAGGGGGTGGTGCGCACCGACCCGAGCTTCATGCCGGTGGAGGAATGGGCGGCGCGATTTGCAGCACGCAGCAAGGTCGTTAAGACTGCATCGACCTAACGTCCATAGTTCACGCGTTGCTTTTGTGTGCCGATTGATGCTGAGGAGTGCAGGCCAGCTAAAAGTCAGCGGGCGTGGCATTGTTTTGTTCGCCGGAGTTGTCAACACCTATTTTTGGAGCTTCTCCATTCTTGGGCGTCTCTCTATTGGCCAGCCCCGCACCTTGCAAGACCGTCTGGGCGCAATGACCCACTCGGCATTCGGGACGCCACTTCAGACTGGGTGAATCGCCCCGGGGCGATTCACAGAGCTTAGGCAAAGAGGTGTCCATCATGCTGCCAGCGCCACGTCCCCGGCACATTGGATGTTGACTGACTACGGTTTGGTCATGAACTTGGCGGAAGGTGTGTTGCTGAGTCCAATCGAGTCGGCACTGTCTTCTCTTCTGGATATCTGGCCGGAAAATGGAAGTAGGAAGGTTCTCTCTGTCAGCTGGTATCCATCAAGGCTTTGGCATCCTAGGCGAGTGGTCGTGTTCAAGCCCGGATCTTGGACACACATGCTTTGCATACAGGAGTAGTAGAAAGGCTTCGTTTAGACCGCCGCGAGCCGTACTTGAGTTGTTACTGCAGCGCACCAAGAGGAGTTTACGACTTTAGATTGACGGACAGTTGGCTGGGCAGTGCGCTGGGCCGCATGGATGCTGGGCCGGGGTTTACGACTTCAATTACCCAGAATAGTGTGACTCCAACAAATAAAGTGCGTCGGGCACAAATAAAGTTCATCGGGGAAATTTCACATTAAAAAATGCAAAAGCGCCTCAACTGAGGCGCTTTTTTTTGTCAGCTCACAAGGCTATGGGGGAGTTGGAGGGGCTGCTTCAGGCTGATTGCTGTCGGTTGAATTGCACCCCTCGAGTGACTGCTGTGATCACAAGCGGACGATGACAAACATCGCTGCAAGCCCCTCCCTGGTGGCGAATCTGACACTACCAGTGTGGGTGAGAGTGGACAAATGAATCGAGAAGGTGCACGTTGGGTGTACCTCAGCTCAATGGGAGATCATCATGGAATCTCTTCCTGGCGTTGTTCATCGTGAGCCATGGAACAAGGGCAAGATCGTTGGGCAGAAAGCACCATTCAAGCCCAAAGACATCTGGGCGCTGCGTGTGCGTCTTCAGATGGAAGACCGGGTGCGCGAGCTCGCGCTATTTAACCTGGGAATTGACTGCAAGCTGCGTGGATGTGACCTGGTAGCTCTCAAGGTTCGAGATGTCTGCCATGGTGATCAAGTCGCTTCACGAGCCCTCGTCATGCAACAAAAAACCCAGCGTCCCATCCAATTCGAAATCACGGCAACCACACGTGAAGCGCTCCAAAAGTGGATCAAAGTCGCGGGTCTGAAGTCAGAGGACTTTTTGTTTCCCAGCCGACTTCACAATTCACCGCATCTCGGGACACGGCAGTACGCGCGTATTCTCGTGAGTTGGGTAAAGCAACTCGGCTTGGACCCAACAGAATACGGCACACACTCGATGCGGCGCACCAAAGCCACCCTCATCTACCGCAGAACCAAGAATCTACGGGCGGTTCAGCTATTGCTTGGACATTCGAAGCTTGAGTCGACAGTCCGATACCTCGGAATCGAAGTTGATGATGCGCTTGAGCTTGCTGAACAGACCGAGATCTGAAAAGGCGGTACAAGGCTGGCCTACCAACTTGAGGGAGTGCCGTGATCTTGCTCTCAATAGGACCCGACCCCAACCTGCCCTCCGAACCTGTTTTAACCAAGCCACAGTTTTGGACTCAAGCAGAAGCCTCCAACTGGTAGGTGCCTGATACGATGTTGAGAACGGCCAAGGGGGGCTACGGGAGCGGCTGCAAAATGAAAACTGGGATGCATATCGGTTTTTCCGTGGCATCGGGCTTGCCGGTGCTTTGCGCAGTCTTAACTGGGTTGTTCTACTACCTTTTCTTCTTCACAGATTGGGGCAACTTCTCACATGGCGGCGGCCCAGTCGACCATGCGCTCCTGAGTGCCGTCACTGTTGTTGTTGCGTACCTGTGTCTCAAAGTTGCCCGGTCACGTCAGGCCATGTGGGAACGAGTGGTTGCAGTGGTCTTCGGAATTCCCCCTGCTTTAGCGACGATCACGCTTCTGTTTAGTGCCTGTCGAACAATCTTTGGGCGATGAACTACGGGGCTTCATTCGGCCAGAAGCTGCCTGTCACAACCAGCGGCTTTTGAGCGAAGTTGATTTGTGTACGATGGCCTGAATTCCTGCAGATGACATGATTTCGACCGACCTCAGCAAGATGCTTTTCGACGCCTTTGCGGATGACATCGCCCTCAATCCAGAGGTAACTTTGCGTGGCGGCAACCACCTTGACGACCATTGCGACCCGCCGCCATACGATCCTGTCGCCGACAAAGTTTCCGACGATTACATGGAGTCCTTCCACTGGGGAGTCGCACATCTTGATTCAGCTTCTTGGAGGCACTACCTGCCACAATTGGCCGACTATGTGGTTCGTCATTTCAACCAGGGAACACTCGTCGGTGAAGTAACCATCGCCAGTCTTTGTGCCCCGGACCGAGATCCACCAAGGCTCGCGACATTGACTCCTAGACAGGAGTCAGGCGGTGACTGAGTTTCTTGAATTTCTGGCTTTCACTGATGGGTCGGCGCACCAAGACGACGCGTGCCGCGCAATTGACGAATGGTGGTCCCCAAACGCGATGTATCGAATCAGGCCAGACTCTGCGATCTCGCAGAAAATTCCGTGATCGGCCACAACCGGACATTACTAGGGGAGCCTCAAGCATCATGTTCAAACGCCTTCCATTTCCGTGGTCCTATGTGTTGGAGACCTTGCTCACCGTCCCTCTACTCTTAAGTTTCTATCTGGTCATAGCTTTTCTTGCCTCAGAGCCAGCGGCAGCGCTGCGGGCAACCGGCAAAGCGATTCCTGCGAGCTGGGAAGCGGTAGTTCCCAACCACGGTGGCTATCTCCCTGGATTTCTGCCCAGCGAGCACCCGGCGTTCTGCGCTGCATCGATTGCAGCATTTGGTGCGTTTGCCTTTATCGTGCTGCAGCTCCGAAATGCGCAAGCAGCCCAACTGCGTGACGCATCACCACAAGATGTGCGCCGCCACAAGATTGCTCGGTTCTTCAATATTGCAGCCTTCGCGGTGATGGTCTGGCTTCAACTTACGCAGGTACTGCCTCGCATTGCAGCGGCGTAACTTTGGTGTTGAGCATCCATTGCCCTTTAGCGCTACTGACTAGCATTGCAGCAATCCCTCCTTCGTGCATCTTCGGATGATTGCTTTTCTGGTCTTGGCAAAGACATCTTTGGGCCCACCACCGCCATCTGAGGTAGGGCGGAATTCGGCCAGGAGCGGACATCGGGAGCAGCTTTTGAACAACTCAAAGAACGTTTGAAAAATAATCAAACGCGGCAAACTCCCCGGCCAAATCGCTGATGATGTCCTTCACTGGCTACTTGAAGGCAAGGACGTCGCGCTTCGTCTTACTCCAATGGAGTCGGACGTCGGAACGGCTGCGCTGGATGGCAAAATGATAATTAAGAAAACCCGGGCCGTGTTAAGAAAGCGTACAAGAGACGCTGTCAAAAGAGAGCTGGAGTGACAGTCCGCTTTGGATTCAGGTTAGCCGCACTCGATACGACAGATTGGCAAGGAGCCGACATTCGGCTTCGTTCGACAGTAACGTTCTTTTAGGGTGATAGATGTGAGAAAGACGTATGTTCGGCTCACTGACGAGGAGAAAGAAGCTCAAGGGCGGGCTCGGTGGCTCTGCATGGACTGCAGCAAAGACACGTTCACGAGCGAGGAGTACTACATGCTTTGGTACCGTGTCTGGCGGTCCATCAATTACAAGATAGATGGCATGCTTTGCCTCGATTGTGTTGAGCTTAGACTTGGTCGAAAGTTGGTTTCACGGGACTTTAGTAAAGCCCCGATAAACGAAATGCAAGCTCGATCGTGCCCTAATTTGGCATTACGACTGGGTCGTTCATGACGGACAACGGCCAGGAGCGGCCGTTGACTGCGCTCATCAAACTACTGTCGAAAAATGAATCCACGTCGCGTTCATGAACTCATGCGTGCTCACTTTGCAGCAGAAGGTGCTGCAGAGGTGGAGTGGACTAATCTAGTTGACGAACATGGTCTTCTCATCGAAGACCGGGCACAAGTTGTGCTGCTGTCGCATTTCATGGAGCGAGGCGTTCAAGCGGTGCTGATAGAGGCTCATCGGAAGTTGGGTGACTATTTGCCCATTGATACAGTCATCCCCTACCTGAGAGACAAGGTATGCCGCAGCACCATCCGAATCGCGAATCGTGAGTTCACAGTTTTTGCAGAGGTAGCAAACAACGGCGTGGGGCGAGGTTGGCATGCGCCTCAGTAGGCGGAATTCGGCCAAAAGCAGACATTAAAAAGGGGAGCTTGAATGCTGAAACTTTCAGCTTTTCAATTTAAATGCTGTGCAGTCGCATCAGTTGGCGTTGTGGGGCTTATTGCGGCAGCGATACTGAACGGTTACCACCACAGGCCATATATACCACTGCCGCCGATTCGTACCGCGATACTTTGTGCGACCTTAACAGCAGGGATTTACGTAGCTCTAAATGCAGCCAAATATTCCAAAACCACGACTGGTAGAGGTGCCTTTTTCCTTCTTGCATTGTTTTACACGGTGCTTGGTCTTAGCTTTGTTTGGAAGGCCTTTTTTAAGTGAGGTGGCAACTTCAACGACTGCTTAGGGTCCACCTGCGCCCTCCGATGTAGGGCAGAATCCGGCCAGAAGCAGACATTTAAGATCATGACCAAATCGGAGTTCGCAATCCTTATCCTTTGGGTCATGCTGCCGCCTTTACTGGTCGGTGGTATTTTGATGTGGAGGCTCAAGCGTGGGATTCGTCCTCAGATTGCCTTTGTGCTGCTATCGGTGATCATGACGGTTGCTATTTTGCTGCTCGGCCCGAATTGGCTTGGTCCCTACATCGGATTGCACGACGTCGAATTTCTGGAGCATCACATGATGTGGTCTCCACTTGGTTGGGTTTGTGCGGCAACAGCTTGGCTCGTGGCTGCCTTTCTATCGCTCCACAACAAAAGGATTTCCTGATGGGTTGCCCAACACTTCTTTTGCTTGAACGCCCTGGCTGAATCCGGCCAGGAGCGGTCTTCGGTGATAGCGATGCGGGCCCTCCCGCTTAACGAGAGGTATGACAGGTGAGGTTCGATTGCGGTGCCCAGTTCAGCCTACGGTGGCACCTAGTGTCTCCTGCCCCATGGGAAGGGCTGAATAAACTAGACACTGCATGCGTCACATCTGGGTGCTGGCCATTGGTAATTGGACCGTATATCGAGTGTATTGCTCAATTTTGCTGACGTTCTACATGCGTATACCAATATTCAATTTATGATACCTTCGACTGTCAAACGAGATTTCTATGGAACACTTTGATTGTTGCGTTACGTGTAGATACTTTCGCCGAGATGCCCCACCCGGAACTCCCGTTGATGCCAAGCAAAAGATGTGGTGTGTAAAGCACGAAAGAATTTTGAATGGTGATTTTCAGACCAAGAAATCACCTATTTGCCGAGAATATTCTCCGGAAGAGGGTGAAGGTAGCGAGTGGTTATATGTGATCGAAAAATTTCCTGCTGGTGAAATTTGGTCATTCGAACTTTATCTTCCGTCAGAAAAGTTGGTTGAAATTAAAAATCTCAAACCTGTGGATCCACTGAGCGGGAATTTCGTTGATTAATCCCTTGGCAAAAATCCAGCCATCCTCGCTATTGGGTCCCCTTTTTTGTAGACGAGGGATTTAGTCATTTCTCTTCCTGCTCTTTCAGCGTTTTCGATTAATTAACTACAATGGATCGACGGCAGCTTTGGGGGAGTTTGTCCAACGGCTGCTTCGGGCGGCGGATTCAACCGGTCGATGCAACACACTAGCAGTGCACGTTGTGCAAGGAGATTCGTGTGAAGCAAAGACC
>NZ_JBWKOU010000032.1:0-59022 GCF_059416245.1 Curvibacter sp. GW821-FHT09D12
CATGTCCGCGCTGATTGGCGTGGACATGAATACCTTATGGCGAGGGCTCTGGATAGATGACTTGGCCGGTTGCTTACCGTTACCCGCCCGGTGCCGGGGTCGATACAGTACGTACTCAGCGATTGGCACGTGATCGATACCAGACCGCATAGGGCTGAGCCAGCCACCATTTGAGAGGCACACTGCCATGGTATTTGCGCACCACTGTCATGGCCTCCTGATAGTGCAGGCGACGTAAAGTGTTCGTCTTGGTTGCAGCGTGTTCACGATTGGTGGCTACAAAGCGATCGATAAAATGCAATGGTCCCATGGTTTTATACATGCGCCACCATAGGTCGTAATCCATCGCCATATGCAGATTGGTGTCCAAGCCACCAACTGCCTCCCAGGCGGACCGGCGCATTAACGTCGCTGGTTGTGCCACTATGCATAGTTGGGAGAGCCACCACTCGCTGAATGAACGCGTCCAGATCGCGTGGCTTTTGCCGTTTCGCTCAACAAAGTTCCAGGCTCGACCATAGACCATGGCTGCCGTTGGGTGGCATTGCAGTTCCGAGAGCAATGCTGTCAGCCCATTCGGTAGATACCAATCGTCACTGTTTAGCCAACATACATAGGGTGCGCTGCCAAGGGAAATTCCCTCATTGATGGCGGCCGATTGGCCCGCATCGGCGTGGCTACGCCAACCCGCCAGTTTCGATTCCCACCGCCGGATGATGTCCAGTGAGTTGTCGCTAGAACCACCATCCATGACAAACACCTCAACTGGCAGATCATCAGCAAACACCGATGCCAACGCCTGCTCAAGGTACATGCCTTGATTGAAGGAAGGGATGGCAACGGTAATGAGGGGCAGAGGGATAGGCATCAGTTCGGAGTTCGGCAGTTTAAAAACTGGCATGCAGAAGTCTAGATTGTAAGCGATTCAGACTTGTACACTATTTTCTACTTATAAACTACTGAATTTTATCAAATCTCAAAGTACTTTGTTGTTGAATGAATTGAGCACTGAGACGTCGTGCATCAGTTGGCGTTGAAAATGATTTATCGAAAGATATTTCATAATCGTCGCATTGCACATGTTTAAGAGGAAAGGTTAATTCGTTTTCACCAAATCTCTGTGCCTCAACGGTGGCTATAACTGTTCCAGAATCTCTTGCTTTCATTACCATTGAAAATGGAGGTAGAAATTCCGATTGATTTGGGTTGGCTATCATTACTTTCATCGTTAAGCGCCCACTGAGAGTGAGTTTGTTGCAGAATTCGGCCTGTCCGACCGAAAGATGCAGTTTTTCCGCAATCCAGTTGTCATTGTATTGTGCGAATTGCAGATGTTCTTTTGAGGTTGGCCGGTACCATATATCGAAATATTTCCCATTTTTGTGAATCGTTGTCATCATTCTGAACCCAAGCTCAGGGCCGATTGTTTTAAAAATTCCAGAAGTTTCTCGTATTGCATCATTAATTCCGAAGTGAGGTGGGAAGAGATAGTTCTCACGAGCTGCAATGTAGAAATTGGTTGAAGAGTTGAACTTTATATATTCCCGAGCAGGCATGCCTTTTTCATAAACGTTGGCGAGGTTGCCGGAGGTTAATTTTTTATCTACATTCCAGGATAAGCCAAGAAAATCCAATGGGCCGATGCCGTGATAGTTTGTCGCAACGACCGGTTCTATATCGGATTTGTTGAGGAGGAGGGCTATGTCGTTGGTAATGATGTTGCTCTCACGTAATCCTATCAAATAGCTCGTTTCATAGCGCCATGATCCAATGAGGAAGTAAGTTGCGTAGATGGCGGTTAATATCGTGAGGATAATGGACTTATATTTTTTGTTGTTGGTTGGTTGTAATGCTGGTCGGTGCACTTTTTTGTAAATGAGTGCGATGCATTCAGAGAGAATTAATGCCGAGCAACAATATATCCAGAAAACAACTTGTATGTTAAGCGTTGATGCCATTAATAATGGGATACATACGGAGAACGCTGTGGGTAGGAAAGAAAATATTTTTAGTTGTTCTTGAGCACTTTCCGAACGATATGCAAGGGCAACGGCGACTATCGTGGCAAGTGTGGCGGGAAGAATTATTGGGTTGTAAAGAGTTAAGTATTTGCCATACTGTATGATCACATCAGTCCTGCTGGATACGCCGCCTAATGACTTCCAGGCTGCTGCAGTGGCGCCAAAACTGGCTTCATACATATAATCGAATGTGACTTGATAGTGTTTGGCAAATATGGGGGCACTTAGTAGTAGGGTCAGGCCGATTCCACTGGCGGTGCCTATTGCATTTTTCTTGTCTCTATTGATTAGGCAGGTGCTGAATATGTGTGTGAATGCAGCGATCAATATAAAGACAATATCTACAGTTCTAAGTATTAGGCCGAGTGCTGTGAGAATGCTTAAGTGAGTTGGGCGATTTTTATGCTTTGAATTGAGGGCGATTAGATAAGATATTATCCAAAGCCCCACATTGAATTCCGTTGTTAGAGTTGTGAATAATCTGAAGAAAAAGGTATGACTGCATATTATTGCGCACAAGAGTAGGGCGTATTTGGCAGACTTCATCTTGCTGGCGTAGATGAAGAAGCTGAATAAATAAATAGAGTTAACTAAAATCGGAATATAGTTCCTGGGGAGGTTGTTGTAGCAAAGCGCTGCGATAATCGAGCTTAGTGCGTTGCTTATCGGCCAGAAATATACCTCGCCACGGGCATGTGGTGTCGATATGGTGTGCTCGGATGCATAAAAAAGCCAGTCATTCATCAGCCTGGCGGTAGCAAAATAGTTGAGTCCATCATAATCTGGAATGAAGGGGGAAAATCGGCCGATGAGTATAATCGCACTCGCAATGAGTAGTGCTATTGAAATCAATGCTAGGCGATTGGGGGTTGGACGGGGGCGGGTCATTTGTCTTGAAAAAATTGGTATATCATGTCAATGATCTGATGAGTATGGCTCTCCACGCCGATCCAAAGTGGTAGCCTGAGCAAACGATCAGAGAAGATTTTTGTATTCACAAGAGACCCGCTGGTGCGGCCATACTGTAAACCTGCTGGTGAATCATGCAGAGGTACATAATGGAAAACTGAATTGATATTTTTTGAGCCAAGATATGTAATTAGTTCTGTTCTTATCTTTAGTGATTCTACGATAATGTAGTACATGTGTGCATTGTGTTTGCAGTTCGAGGGTATGGTGGGGCGAATAATTTTGCCGCGCTCAGATAATTCCCGAAGTTGGATATTATATGTATCCCAAATGGCAAGTCGTCTCGCGGTGATGTCATTAGCCTTTTCCATCTGAGCCCAAAGAAAAGCGCTGATAACTTCGCCGGGTAAATATGACGAGCCAATGTCTGTCCATGTATACTTGTCAACTTGCCCTCGGAAAAATTGACTTCTATTTGTTCCTTTTTCTCTGATTATCTCTGCACGTACAGTGAATTTTTCGTCGTTCACTAGGAGTGCACCCCCCTCACCAGATATCAAGTTCTTGGTTTCGTGAAATGAATAGGTGCCTAGGTTTCCGATAGATCCAAGAGCTCGCCCTTTGTAAGTTGACATAATGCCTTGCGCGGAATCCTCAACCACTAACAGGTCATGACGTCGTGCAATCTCCAGGATGGCGTCCATCTCGCAGGCTACACCTGCATAATGTACAGGTACGATGGCCCGAGTTTTTTCTGTTATTGCTGCTTCAATTTTTGTTTCATCAATATTCAACGTGTCCGGTCGAATGTCTACAAATACCGGTACACCGCCCCGAAGAACAAATGCGTTAGCGGTCGAAACGAAGGTGTATGACGGCATGATGATTTCATCGCCGGGCTTGATGTCACAAAGCATCGCTGCCATTTCCAGCGCGGCGGTGCAGGAATGAGTTAGCAGAGCCTTCCTAGTTTGGCAGTTGCTCTCCAACCAACGATGGCATTTTTTTGTAAATTCACCATCACCTGATAAATGCCCGTTGAGATGGGCTGCTTCAATGTAAGAAAGCTCCCTGCCAGTCATATATGGCTTATTGAAGGGTATCGCCTTGAGATTCGTTGTCATAGTGTGGTGGCGGTTTTTTGAGCTACGATGAAGCGGGACCCACCTAGAGGGAGGGTGACGATTTTTGTAAAAATAAAGAACTCAATTTTTAGTATTTTTGAGAGTATTGAGTTTGTAAATTTATTGATCTTTAGTCCCGGAATTTTTTCTGCTGATAGTTTAATATTTTTATTGTTGCGTAATCGTGATACGTACATGATTGGAAGTAGAAGGCTAACGAACGATGTGCTGAAAATGGGGTTTAAGCCAGCAGCAGTTAATTTATTTCTGATTTCTTCGTGCGAATATCGTCGTACATGGCAGGCATAATTATCAATATGACTCCATAGCCATCTGTGCTGTGGCACTGTGATGTACAGTAATCCGTTGGGTTGGAGGGCCTCGGATATTTGTTGTAAAACTAGTTCGTCTTCTTCTATGTGTTCAAGAACATCGAATGCCCCGATTGCATCAAATTCGGATTGGAAAGGAATATGGCGAGCATCCATCTGCATGAAATTTACTCGTGGAGATCTGTTTTTGGCATAAGATATTCCTTCTTCAAAGTACTCACTTGCATAGATGCTCGTACTCGGAAAATTATCCGAGATTGCAGATACTACAAAGCCGGTGCCGCAGCCGATTTCTAGAAATTTGTCAAGCTTCTTGCTGTATTTGTTTAACGCCCAGATAATCAGTATATTTCTGAATTGGAACCAAAAGTTGGATGATTCTAGTCTGAATAATTCGTTGAAATATTCGGCTTTAAATCCTGGCGTGTTGGTTTTCATTTTTGGGCAAATACGAATATTTTGAAGACGAAAAACAAGTTGATTGCAACGACCGCAATGCCTATCGCTTGAGCGATTCTTGCATCAAAATTCAAATAATCGATTAAAAAAGTGAGGGTGATAAAATTAATTAGATAACCGATTATGTGTGCAATTAAGAAGCGAGGTAAAGTCTTTTGATAGCTTGCTCTGTTGGAGAAAGTCCAGTTCTTGTTCCCGAGAAATCCAATGCATGCCCCAGATGCATAGCACAGTGTCATGGCGATGATTGGCGGTAAATTAATGTGAAGTGCGAGTAGGTAGAGGCAGTATATGGAAAGGTTGCTGGCCCCGCCAATCAAGATATATCGTATTAGTTGATGCATTCGATCGTGGCCGAGTTAACTCTGTGGTAGATGTCTTGCGGGTTTTTGAAAGAAAAACCGAGAGATATAAAGAGTTTTAGCATGGCAAGATTGGCGGCTGATATTGAACTTCGCACGCAGGTATGTCCTTTTGCAAACATATCAATACATGTGGAGCTCCACCAATATTTGGTCAAGCCTCGACCCCGAAAAGCTGGGTCCACTGCATGAAGTACCAATGAATTGTCTTGATATGCGATGAATCCGCAGACCTTCGTTTGCCAGCAAAGTGCGTAAACTTGATTTAATTGAATCAATTGCTTTAACCAATTGTCGTAGCGTTGGTCGGCATCTTCGTTCTTAATTTTGAAGTCTCTGTGAAATCGTCCATGAGAGAATGCACCATGACAGATGGTGAGAAGCCGATCTGCATCAAAATTTTGAGAAATGGTTACGTCAGGATGAACGTGTGATTTTAAATTCTCAGGTGTGCAATAGGGCTCAATTAATGTGTCTGTGTAATAAAACCCATAATCATGTAGTAATTTCTTTGAAGCAAGTGGATCAATTTTTATGCTCTGATGCCCATCTAACTTGTTTGCTGCTTTTAATGTGTCTTCGGAGTAATCCATAATTTGCCATGCGGGTATTTTGAGCGCAATTGCGTCCCACGGGCTTGCAGTGATTTTGGATGAGTTATTCATGGAATGTTGTCCTTCTGATAATGTAAAGAGGCCGTTTTTTGCATTCGTCAAATGTTTTGCCTAAATAAATTCCGAGAATGCCGAGTATTGATATTATGAGGCCGCCAATGAAGTATAGAGAGACGATTAGGCTATTCCAGCCCGGAATGGCAGATCCATACAAGAGCGCATGCATCAAGATATAGCTTCCATACAGGAAGGAGCATAATGCCATTATGAATCCGAAGCGCACGGCCAAGCGAAGTGGTTTGTCGGAGTAGGCAATGATTGTCTCTGTTGCCAGTTTCCATAGTTTTTTTAAGGTATAGCTGGACTGACCTGCATGGCGTTCTGCATGAGTTACTTCAATACTGCACGTTGGGAAACCCAGCCATTGAATTAGTCCACCAAAAAAGCGCAGTTGTTCGTCCATTTTTTTAAAGCTGGAAACTACTTTTCGAGAAATGATTCTAAAGTTTCCTACTTCACCATCGAACTCAATTTCCGCAAGGTAGGAGAATATTTTGTAAAATATTTTGGAGCTGAATCTCTTTAGGATGGGGTCCTGTCGCGATCCGCGCCGTGCGAGTACGATGTCAAAGCCTTCCATTGCTTTCGCATAAAGTCGAGGGATTTCCTCTGGGCGATCTTGAAGATCGCAATCCATTACGACAACCCAATCTCCAACGCTATGATGCAGGCCCGCAGTAATGCCATAATGTTGACCAAAATTGCGACTGAATTGAATGCCTCGAACCCTGTCATCAGCCTTCGAAAGGCGTTCAATATGCTCCCATGATTGGTCTCCTCCGCAGTCTTCAATCAAAATGATCTCGAAATCTGAAGATATATGGTTCAAAGCAACGCAGAGACGATGGTAAAGCTCATCAAGGCACTTTTCTGCCTTGTATACAGGAATGACGACGGATATGATAGGTTGCTTATTTGAACCGGTCATGGCTGCAAGGTCGGGTGCATTGTGTGGCATATGGCAGTTATTTGTGGCGGGGGAAACTACGCACAATACAAGTACGAAGGGCGAAAAGCCCTGTACAAGGTGTGTGCGTCAAGCCGTTGATCGAATTACCATTCAGACCTAACGTAAGTCTGGCGCAGTTCAATGCTGCTACTAAGTGATTGGTACCAACAGAAAGGGGGAGCATGTTCTCGGGTTGCACATTGGTTTCCCTGCATCCTGGATGCCATACATATCGCATTTCAAAAGTACCGTAGTCAAAATATGTGGGCAGGCGAGGTTGGGGGCTCACAAGTGATCGTGTCCTCGGGTTGGGCCACTTTGTGGCTAGCGTTGTCAGCGGACCAGGCAACAAATATCTCCATGCCGTAGAAGTTTTGCACTTGTGTGTTCAATGTCGCTCTGTATCAATGAACTGCCCTGATGGACTTAACCATAACAAAGCTTGACTTGGCAGGGGAACTGTTACGCGCCTCGTCTGGGCCAAACTCAAGCCAACGCAACGCGCAGCACGCTTTGTTGGCTGCCTCGCGTGTACGGCCAATACCTCACCGTCAATATGGTCGGCGCTCTACTGGGCGGCAGGCGGGTATGCTCGCGCAAAGATTTCGCATGTGTTGTAGACGGGCCTTGGCCTGCATGTGCCGCACACTACGGCTTAGACTGTTCGGAAATGGGCAGTTAAAGCGAGCATTCTGCATGACTTTGGGTCCTGATTTCCTCACTTTTCAATCCTCATCTGCCGCTGGTGCTCCTAGACGCGAGGTGGCTCGATTGGCGCGATGTTGGACATGGGGGTCCTAATAGCACGGATCGAAGCAGCAGATGTCGTAGGGTCACAGGGCTGGTGCGATGTGAGCTGTGTGTTGGTTGAGTTCAGTTTGTACGATCGCAGAGAGCCACCCAAGCCCCTATAGAGTCTGCATTTCTCATGGCACTCGCTAACCTAGGGCGGATGACGCGGATGACGCGGATGACCTGGTGGCATGGCGGCAGCCGTCACGCACCGCACCAAGCCAGGTGCAATGTTGACGACTTCGCCTGCGAGACAGGGGAATTCAACGGTAACTGACTCATTGCTGGTGGGCTGCAAGCTAGGCGATACGACATCGAGTCGAAGTGGCGATCAGTCACTGTACCGCGCCTGTTTCTACCCGGCATGAGGACCATGAATGCTATGCTTCAGCAGCTCGTGTTCCAGCCATTGCCGGCCACAGCGAAACAACAGATATACGATAATTTATGATCACTTGGCTGGCTTCTTACCCGCGGTCCGGCAATACCTTGCTGAGAACCCTCTTTCAAAGCTGCTTTGGCCTGCAAACTTATGATGCCGAGGCGAGACATGAGCGTGATGAGTTTTTTTCAGCTCCGGAGGGGCAGGCCATAGGTCACCTGAACCTTAATATGCCCTGGGAAGAGTTTTATGCAGATGCATCCACTTCCCCCGAGATGCATTACGTGAAAATCCATCGATCTCCCCTGGATAGGCACAAAACAATTTATGTCGTACGGGATGGGCGAAAATCAATTCTCAGTTACCTTGAATACCATGCACGGTTCACGCAGGGCTTGAGTACATCGCTGCCCGCCTTGATCATGGGATTGGATTTTTATGGTGGATGGTCTGAACATTATCGCTCATGGCAACAGGGTGATGGGCAAATGCTGTTGCTTCGCTACGAGGATCTCGTCAATGCGTCAGACGCGATTTTGCAGAAAATTGGGGATTTCATAGCGTGCCCCGTGCTCAGGCCTTGGAACAATCCATTTGAGAAGCTTCATCAAATGAAGCCGGAGTTCTTTCGTCAAGGACGTGCAGATTGGGGGGGGGACTCACGATGGACTTCGTTGATTAATGGGCTATTTTTTCACGAGCATGGCGAATTGATGCTTGAGCTTGGTTATGCGTCAAGTGACGAAGTTCAGATGGCGCGTACGTCACTGCCTAGCGAAATAATAGAACTTAGTGGATCTCTATTGGGGCTGAAGAACGAGATTCAATATTATAAAAAAGAATGCGAGGCGCGATTGAGGGTAATAGAGGAGCTTGATCAAGCCTGTAAAGATCGCTTGAGAGTAATTGAGTCCTTGACCCCATGTCTCAAAATTTAGAGCTTGTAGATCGCGAGAATAGAGTTTTCAAGTTAAAAATCCCATTAATATATTTGAGTGAATGTGGCGGGCTGCATGAGGCTTAACAGGCCGAAGAAATACCTCACTGATCAGACTGTGTGCTGAGGCCGCAGGCGGTAAGCTCCCGGCACCCTGGGATTCCTGACTCCCATGCGCGTCACCGACACATTCACCGAGAGCCTGTTTTCCTTTCGCAAACCTACTGAGTTCGGGCCAAGGCCTTTCTCGGGGCGGGGCAGTATTTCAGCAGCCTGCTAGGTCTTCGTGACCGCTTAGATTGCTTGCGCGAAATTGTGACGATTTGGGGCGCCGTGCCTAAGCCTGAGCCAGGGTTTCTTGCCTGGCAGGGCCGACAAAGTTCAGTGTGTCAGGCGATGCAGTCGGTCGGCGACCAGATGCTTGAGCATGAAGAACCAGATTGCATTTCTGATCTCGTGATGGCTGGGTTGCCGCCCCAGCAAGCGCTCCCGGATCCTCGTCATTTCCTGTTGACCGATCTCATTGATGTTGGCCGAGGTTTTTTGTGCTTCGTGGATTCGGAAAGCGCCAATAAGTTGCGGGATGTGGGCAAATTGGGCACCCGCATCTCGGAAGCGCACCAGCAGGTCCCAGTCCATGGCAAAACGGAACGACTCGTCAATCTGAGCCCCTACCTTGTCCCAGATACGACGGCGCCAGAACATGGTCTCTTGTGGCACGAAGTCCGCCCATGACAGTACCTCTCCGTCATGACCTGGCATGATCCATCGACCTATCTCTTGATCGTTTTCGTCGATCAGCACGCGGTTGCCGTACACCACGTCGACTTCGGGATGGCGTAGGAAGTAATCCGCTACGGCACCCAGGGCATTGGGCAGCAGCAGATCGTCGGAGTTGAGCCAGCCCATGATTTCGCCGTTGGTCTTCTGGAAGGCACGGTTAATGGCCTGGGATTGACCGCTGTCCTTTTCCGACACCCAGCCTGTCAGACGGCTTTGGTAGCGCTGCAATATGGCGACGGTGTCGTCTTGCGAACCACCGTCTTGCACAAAGTATTCTAGGTTGGGGTAACCTTGTTCGAGTACGCTCAATAGGGTGCGCTCAATGTAATGCCCTTGACCGTAACTGGGCGTGACGATTGAAATCTGCGGCGCCTTTTCAGCCGCCAACATGACCATCTTGGTAGGCGGAAGCACCATGGTCTTTGGGGGGTACTGGTATAAGACTCCAAGGCCAGGTTTCATTGCTGATCTCAATACATTGAATCCCCAACGCAGCGGCAGCAATATAATTCGAACGAGCTGTAAGCCGTGGCGAATAAAGTTGCTCAACAATCGTCCTGGCAAGAATGCCAGATAAAGGATGCGATAGGCGACAAGAGCTTTAGCCAACGCTCGAATGATTTCTTCTTTTTCGATCAGTATCGTTCGCAGCGCTTCTGTATGTTGCAACGGTTCTGTTGTTACTGCGCACGGGACCTTTGGTTCCCCATCGGGGACTCCCGCTTGGCTCTGGCGAAAATTCCTGTTGTCGACCGTATCATTCAGCATGGCGTGCTGGCGTTGTATCAGAATATCTTTGTCTATTAACTGTTGTTGAGCATGGTTGAATTGGACAGCCAGATTCGAATAGTCTCGAACTTGGTGCATAACAGTCAGCCAATTTGTGCCACGGTGTTGACCGTATGCTTGCAGCGCCTCACGAGCATTCGCCGGAAAGAAAGCAATGACATCATTGACAACCATGATTTCATGATATGAGCTCAAATTCCGCAACGCGCTTATTACCTGTTGTAGCGTGGGCCATTGCGAGATGTCGTGTGGCGCTGGGGGGGGGGCAAGAAAAAATCTTGCATCATCGATGAGTACCACGGAGCTTGGATTTAACGTTCGGAGTGCTGCCAATTCCTCTAGCAGCGGGCATTGTGAGGTTTCTCCTGTGGCGCCAGAGGCCACGCACCAGTGAGCATCGAGCCAATACAACACGGCGGTCTGGCACAACTTCTGCTGCAGTTCACCAAGTCGCGTTGGTGAGTGGCCGTGGTGGATGGTGACTCCGGAATGCCCTTCAAAACGCGCACTGGCAGCTTTCCAAAGGGTGTCAGAGTCTTCGATGGAGTGAACTACATCAAAGCGCGACGCCATTGCTTGTGTGGTGTCGCCTTTGAAGGTGCCAGACTCCACGAACACCTTGAGTTCGAGAGTTGAACACAGTGCATCCACCAAATGGGGATCTAATGAAAAAGTGACGGCACCCATGGGTCGTAATTTATCCTATTGATAGAGCGGCGCCTCGTGGCTGGCAGTGCGTACGTTCCAGGCGCACGGACTGAGGACTTGGTGAAGTCGACAGCAGCGTTGAGGTTACAGCAACCATTGTCAGGGGCGTTGCTGCGCCCTTTGAGGCGCACCTCATTGGACCGTAAGTGGCGTGGTATATCGAGGTTACAGGAGAAGCGTGGGCACGAGGAAGGCCATGAAGGGAATCCTTCACATTTCCAGTTCTCGCTGGGGATCAGATTGGAGGCACGTGGTCAATTCATTGATTTGGTGATCAGGTGCGTCTATGGCGGCTTTCACCTGAACAGTGGAGCAGGAGGTGTTGAGATCATCGACTTGTTGGGCTAGCAAGGCAATTTTTTGGTTGATTCGCTTGAGTTGTAATTCAAGACGTGTATTCAAAAGGTCAGCATGCAAGGCCTTGACCAAGGCAACAAGCAATGCCAGCAGCAGCAGCAGTGTCGGAGGATAGGCAATGCCGACAAAGCCCGCAAGATGATCGATCAATCCTGGCCAGAGCCCAAAGAGGGCCGCCACAGCGGCAATCAGGATCCAGAATAGGCCATGGCTCAGGTGCAGATGGTCCCGCCGCAGCAGGTACAAAATAAGGCCCGCCAGCCCCAGGCCCAGCAGGCTGGTGGTCAATTGAAGATGCGCCATGTTAATGAAGTTGAAAGGCCCTTGAGGCCATGTTGCTTATGATTACTTCTTGGGCGGCGGGATGCTAGGTAAAAGCTCGCTCTTTAGGGCCAAATAAATTGGATTGTGTGGCTCGGCTCGCAGCGCAATTTCAAGATCTTTTTGCGCCGCGCCGTTTTGTCCAAGGTAATGTTGTGCCAGAGCCCGTGCATAGATAGCCTCTGCGGTTGGTCGCTTGTCGATCAGCGGGTTCAGTATCTCAATGGCTTTTGAGGCTTCATTTTTTCCGATATGTGCCATTGCCATGCCCACCAAGGTGCGGATGTTGTCGGGCTTTTTCTGCAGCAGGAGTTGGTAGTCTGCTATTGCTGTATCGTATTCTCGCGCAGCAACGGCGGCTTCAGCATGGCGACGACGGCCCAATTCCTGCTCCTGTGCAGTCTGTGGCTTGTTCAGCGCCTGTGCGTAACTTTGCATGGCGGCCGCGAACTGACCTTGGGCATACAAGATCTCACCGCGCTGGAAGTACAGCGCCGCCTCCTGAAAGCCCATGGCCTCGGCCTGACGCAACTGGGCGAGTGCTTGCGCGGGTTGTTTGAGTTGGGCGTAGCTCATGGCCAGGTTGAAGCGCGCAGAACCCAGTGGCTCGCCAAGTTGGGTGGCCAAGCTGAACAGGCGCAAAGCTTCCTGGTACTCCTCGCGCTCGAGTTGCGCGCTCCCCATGTTGAGAAAGGGTCGCCAGCGGCCTACAGCATTGGCTTCTGCCTCAATGTCCACTTTATCGGCTGCATCGGTCCAGGCAGATTGGGGATCGCGCAGCGATTGCACGCGTTCAAAGCTCAGTCCTGCCAACACAAGGGCAAGCAATACGGTGGCTGGGTAGATCAGTCGATGTTTGAATCCGATCAAGGGAAGGGACGCTAGCATTGGAAGGCTGAGCGCCCACAAATAGCTGCGGTACAGCACGAACGGATCTTGAATCCAGACAGTACTGAACTCCGTGCCGAACATCAAAAGTGGAAACAATAGACCCAGGCCGATCAAGCCAAGAACGTCGGACCGACGCAGTACCAGCCAAGCGGATACGCCTAGCAGGCACAGGTAGGCAAGCGCTCCGCCAATGGCCTGCATGCTGAGTAGACTGAGCGGAAACTCCGGACGCAGGTCGATAGACATCCAGCCCACATTTGGGATGAGCCACAGCAGACCGTAGCGGAAGAAAAGACCCATTTGGTTCGCGATGCTCAACGACCAAATATGCTGGCTCACGCCGGGGTTAAGCGCATCCAGTTGCTGGGCGTAGGCCTTGGACGTGTCGTCAAACAACTGTCCCAGCACTCCGGGGTAGTGTCGGGACAGGAGCAGTGCGCTCAGCGCTAACACGAGCATTGCTGCGGCCGCGAGCATCGTAATCCGACGGCACCCAGGCCGTCGCACAAATATATACAAAGGCAGGGCGAGTGTCGCAGCGGTCACGGCGTATTCCTTGCTGAACACTGCCAGAAGATAGGCCAACGCGGCGACGCCAAGCCAGGACTTGCTGCCGCGGCTCAGACCGTGCACCCAGGCAAGGCAAGCCATCGCTACGAAAAATGCCGCCATGACGACCGAGCGTTGGATCAGGTAGGCCACTGCATACACCGCTACAGGATTGAGTGCGAACAGGACTGTGCCGAACTGTAGCGCGGCCTTGTTCGAGGACTCAAATTGAGGTGCCGCCGCCATCTCCTCGGGAAACGTTGTGTGTTCAAGCAATGCGCGGCCGAGCGCATAGAGTAGAGCGCAGGTGCCAAGGTGCCAGAAAACATTGAACAGGCGCTGTTTCCACCAACCTTCGCCGAACAGCGACTGCAGCCAGACAAAACTGCCGTAAGAAAGCCCGCGGATCTGTGGCCACAGCCCCCCGTAGTGTTCGAACACTGTGCCATCACTGAGTCGGGCATCGTCGAACAACAATTGGTTGCCAAAACCCGAGCCATAGACGACACAGACCAGTGCGGTTAAAAGTACGCCAAAGGCAAGTGAGTGGACGGGAATCTTTTTCATTGTGTGGCTGTGACAGGCTTTCGTTGGAATCCTGGCTCAAATTGAAGTTCACGCGATGACACGGCGCTTGGTTTCCCAACGCGCCAGACATAGCAATGTGGTTGCTGCCATGTACTTCAGCACGCTGAACCATGAATTGAAGATGCGCGAGGCTCCCACTTGGCGCAGGTTCATCGACACAGGCACTTCGGTGATGCTCAGTCCGGCCTTGCGGATCAGCAGCAGGGCACCTACGTCTTGGTAGTCGAGCAATGTCGCCTCAGGGGAGGCAACTACCTGCATTGCTGCCTGGTTATAGAGCCGGAAGCCCGAGGTCAGATCCTGCAGTTCGAAGCCGGTGAGGCTACGGAACCAATTCCAGGCCAGTTGCCGCAAGGGGCTACCGCGCTCAGGAAAGGATCCGATCACGACGTCGGCATCGTTGCGTCGTGCCAGCAGAGCGCTGATTTCTGACACCTCATGCTGCCCATCGGCGTCCATGGTGAGCACTGCCTCATGGGCTCGGGTCAGCCCTAGCCTGATGCCCGCCTGCATTGCCCCCCAGGCGCCCAGCGGTAGTGCTGGACGCAGCACGGTTGCGCCATGACGAGTTGCTACCGCACCGGTATCGTCTTGGCTACTGTCATCGATGACCACCACGTCATGAAAGCCTGCCTGTTGCAGCGCTTCCAATAGCGCTGGAAGGGTCAAGGCTTCGTTGCGTGCTGGGATCACTATCAGTAGCCCTCGAGGGGCCACCGACAGAATTGGGGTGTCGAGGTGTCTTTGATAGATACGTGTCAATTTTGCGCTGCACGATTCGATGGTGAAGCGCCGCAGGAAAGCATGGCGCCCTGCTGCGCCTGCGCGCGCACGTTCGTCAGGTGACTGCTGCGCACGCACCAGGGCCGCTCGCCACGCTGGCACATCGTGAGGCGGCACACACCAGCCAGCTTGGCTGCTGTGAACAATCCATGGCAGGCCAGAGCCGGTCAACTCTGACACCAGGCACGGTACGCCAGCCCGCATAGCTTCTAGTACAACCAGTCCGAAGGCTTCAGTGCGCTCGCACGAGGCTAGGCAAAACAGCTCGCAGTCGTCTAGCAACTGCTGCTTTTCGATGTCATCGCAGCGGCCCAACAGTCGAACCGCGGGTGGTTGGCCTGCGGGCGTATTTTGAGTAATCAATAGTTCGAGCGAAGGGCGCAGTTCCCCATCGCCGGCTATCAGCAGCTCCACGCCGGGCGTGGCGGCCACGGCGCGTATCAGCGTCTCGTAGCCTTTGTAGTGGGTCAGGCGGCCGATTGAGAGTAGGCGCATGAAGCCTGGGCGCCAGCGCTGAGCGCTGGGCATGGGGCATTCGGCGGTGGCCGACGCGTTCAGGCCAAGAGGCACAACCGTGCATTGTTTGCGCCAGGGCAACAGTGGGCGACTGGCGCGCAAATAACTGGGGGATGTGGCAATGATGGTGGTGGCTCGCCTAAGCAGGGCGTCCTCAAAAGGCTTGTAGGCCAGATAGGCCAGCCGCAACGCAAGGCGCCGCGGGTTCACCACTACGTCTGAGTGCCAGTGCAATACCCAGGGGATGCGTTGAGCTTGGCCTAGGGTTAGGCACCAGAATGCCGCGTTGTTGGGCAGATGAAGGTGCAGCAGTTCGGGCTGAAACTCAGCCAACAGAAGCTTGAGCCGATGCCTGAAACCGAGTGCGATCGGGGCATAAATCAGTTGGGTTTGCACGGGCACCCGCGTCAGCCAGGAGGGGTCGTCGGCCCGCGGTTGCCCGTGCACAAGTGCTCGCGCGTCAATACCCTGACGGCGCTGCTCCGTGATCAGATCGGCCAGGAACGTTTCCATACCTCCCAGATCGGGTGGAAAGAACTTGCCGATATGAAGAATGCGCGCCGTCATGCCCTCTGCTGTACTCCCTGTTGGACTGCGTAAGCTACTGAGCGGCAATCCTGTCAGGCTTGCGGCTGAGGCAATCGTTTTAAATTGCAGATTTTACCGACTCGATGTACGCATGGTGAACAAGACGGGGATGATTCGATACCGCCTTGCTAAGGCATTCACCCCTCCGCCACTCGCTTCGCCAGATGCGCCAGCGCCTCTTCCACCTGATCCACCAGCACCAGGCACAGGTCGCCGGGTTGCAGTCGGTCCAGGGCCGCGTCGATGGCCTTGAACTCGCCCTGGATCTCTTCGACATGGCGGGTGCGGGTGGCGCCGGCCAGGCCTTGACGCAGCAGGGCCATCACCTCGCCGTCGGCGCGGCCGCGCTGGCAGGCGTCTTCGTACAGCACTACGTCATCAAAGGCCTGGCCCAGGATGGCGGTCTGTTCGGTGATGTCTTCGTCGCGCCGGTCACCGGCACCGCTGATGACCACGGCGCGGCGTTGGGCCGGCATGGCCTCGACGGCCGAGACCAGGGCGCGCATGGCGTCGGGGTTGTGGCCGTAGTCGGCAATCACGGTGGCGCCGCGGAAGTCCATCACATTGAAGCGGCCGGGGGCGTTGTCGCTGTCGTTGACAAAGCTGGCCACGCCGCTGCGGATGGTGTCCCAGCTCAGGCCCACGCCCCAGGCGGCGGCCACGGCGGCCATCACGTTGTCGACCTGGAAGCCGATGGTGCCGTTGCGGGTGATGGGCACGTCGCGCAGCAGGATGTGCTCGCGCCAGGTGCCTTCGGCCACCACGATGGCGTCGCCGTCCACATAGACGGTGCGCTTGCCCTGGGCCCGGTGGGTGGCCATGACGGGGTGGTTGCGGTCTCGGGCAAAGTAGATCACCTGGCCTGGGCAGCTTTCGGCCATGGCGGCGACCATGGGATCGACGGCATTGAGCACGGCGTAACCCTGGGGGGCCACGTTCTGCACGATCACGCGCTTGACCACGGCCAGGTCTTCCACCGTGTCGATGTAGTTCATGCCCAGGTGGTCGCCGGCGCCCACATTGGTGACCACAGCCACCTGGCAGCGGTCAAAGCCCAGGCCTTCGCGCAGGATGCCGCCGCGCGCGGTCTCGAACACGGCCGCATCCACATCGGGGTGCAGCAGCACGTTGCGGGCGCTCTTGGGGCCGCTGCAGTCGCCGCTGTCGATCTGGCGGCCGTTCACGTACACGCCGTCGGTGTTGGTCATGCCGACGCGCAGGCCGCTGGCGCTGAACAGGTGCGTGATCAGGCGGGCGGTGGTGGTCTTGCCATTGGTGCCGGTGACGGCCACCACCGGGATGCGGCCGTTTTCGCCGCTGTTGTACAGATGCGAGACCATGGCCTCGCCCACCTGGCGGCCCTTGCCAAAGGAGGGCATCAGGTGCATGCGCAGGCCGGGGGCGGCGTTGACTTCGACGATGCCGCCGTGCTGCTCTTCGAGCGGACGCAGCACGCTTTCGCAGACCACGTCGACGCCGCAGATGTGCATGCCCACCATCTGGGCTGCGGCCACCGCACGGGCGGCCACTTCGGGGTGCACGTCGTCGGTCACGTCGGTGGCGGTGCCGCCGGTGCTCAGGTTGGCGTTGTTGCGCAGGATCACGCGCTGGCCCTTGGGCGGCACGGATTCAGGCTTCAGGTCTTGCAGGGCCAGCCGGGCGATGGCAATGTCGTCAAAGCGGATCTTGGTCAGCGAGGTGGCGTGGCCCACGCCGCGGCGCGGGTCGGCGTTCACGATGTCGACCAGTTGGCGCACGGTGTGCACGCCGTCGCCGATCACCTGGGGCGGGTCGCGGCGGGCCGCAGCGACCAGGCGATCGCCCACCACCAGCAGGCGGAAGTCATTGCCGGGCAGGTATTTCTCGACCAGCACTTCGCCGATGTCGGCGGCGGCCTTGTAGGCCAGGTCTAGGTGGGCGCGGTCGACGATGTTGACGGTGACGCCCTTGCCCTGGTTGCCATCCTGCGGCTTGAGCACCACGGGCAGGCCGATCTCCAGCGCTGCGGCCCAGGCATCGTCGGGGCTGGTCGCGGGGCGGCCCAGCGGCACGGGCACGCCGGCGGCGCGCAGCAGCATCTTGGTCAGGTCTTTGTCTTGCGCGATGGATTCGGCCACCGCGCTGGTGGTGTCCACTTCGGCGGCCTGGATGCGGCGCTGGCGCGAGCCCCAGCCAAACTGCACCAGGCTGCCCGAGGTCAGGCGACGGTAGGGGATGCCCCGTTTGACGGCGGCTTCGACGATCGAGCCGGTGCTGGGGCCCAGGCGCTCGTCTTCATCGGTTTCACGCAGCTTGGCGATGGCCTCATCGATGTCGAAGGCCGCGTTGTTCTGCGCTGCCTGGATCAGGGCCAGCGACAGGTCGAAGGCCTGGCGGCCGACGGCTTCTTCGCTGTACTCGATCACCACCTGGTAGATGCCGGCTTCGGAGGTCGTGCTGGTGCGGCTGTAGGTGACCGGGCAGCCGGCCTGTGATTGCAGGGCCAGGCCGGCGGCTTCGAGCACGTGGGCCAGCGAGACCGGGCCTTCGTTGCTGTCATGGCGCAGCGGCCCCAGGCCCGGGAAGAGGGCTCGGATACGGGCTTCGAAGCCTTCCAGGGCGGCAATCGAGCGCTCGGCGGGGGCACATTCCACCACAGCCTCAATGGCGGTGTGGCGGCTCCAGATGTTGGGGCCGCGCAGGGCCCGGATGCGTGAGACTTCCATCTGTTTCTCTTGGGTGTTCAGGGGCGCAGGGGGGCCGTTGTTCAGCGGAAAAAGGCGGTGCTGCCGGCCGGGCGGACCGGTTGCGGATCGGGATCGAAGGTCTCGATGCCGGCGGCGATCAGGTCGGGCGAGATCTCCAGGGCCCAGGCTGTGGCCACGGCGGCCAACAGGGCCTCTTCGGTCATGGGGAAGGCGGTGCTCTGGCGCTCGCGGATGTCGCCCAGGTCGGACAGCACCTTTTCGTGGCCGCCTTCGGCCAATACCACGTAACCTTGCTTCAGGTAGACGGCGCGGCCCTGGCTTGCGCGGTGGGCTTCGATGGCAGGGATGCCGGCCTGCAGGCCGTACAGCACCACCGAACCATCGCACAGCGAGGCCATGTCGCTGACGCGGGAGTCGGCGGTGTTGAGCACGGCCACGCCGTCGGGCAGTACCACGTCCACCTGGGTGCGCATCACGCGCACCATCTGGTCGGGCTCGTGCACGTCGTAGTGGCTGAGGGCCTCAAAGCCTTCGAGGTCGGTCACCACGCCCACCTGGCAGCGGTCGTAGGGCAGGCCATCACGCAGGATGGTTTCAGCACCGTTTTCGATCACGGTGGCTTGCACCGAGTGGTTCATCAGCAGGCGGTGGCCGGCCTCCCAGTGGGCGCAATTCACCGATTCGACACGGCGGCGGTCCAGGAACAGGCCGTCTCTGCAGGCCAGACCGGTCTGGCGGCCGCTCAAATGGGCCAGCCAGGCCACCATGCGGGCGATCTTGTGGGTGTCGCGGGTGCCTGCCACGCCCACCACCGGGATGCGGCCGGGGGCGTTGTCGCCCTCGGTTTCGGGGAACAGGTGGTCGACGATGGCGCGGCCCACCGGGCGGGGCGAGCCCTCGGCGGGCTTCAGGTGCATCAACAGGCCGGGGCCGGCGTTGACCTCGACGATGGCGCCGCCCTGGTCGTTCAGGGGGCGCGAGATGTCCTGCGCCACCATGTCGATGCCGGCGATGTCCAGGCCCACGACCCGGGCGGCCAGGGTGGCGGCATGAGCCACTTCGGGGTGCACGCTGTCGGTGCAGTCGATGGCCACGTTGCCGTTGCGCTCGATCACCACAAAGCGGCCGGCAGCCGGCACGGCTTCAGGCGTCAGGCCTTGGCGCTGGATTTCAAGCTGCACCTTGTTGTTGGTTTCGATGACGATGGTCTCCAGCGGAAACTCTTCTTCGATGCCGCGGCGCGGGTCGGAGTTGAGCTGGCTGTCGATCAGCTGGCGCACCGTGCTGCGACCATCACCGGTGATGCCGATGATCTCGCCGCGGGCCGCGGCCACCACCCGGTCGCCCACCACCAGCAGTCGGTGTTCGTGACCGGGGATGAAGCGTTCCACCATCACGTCGCTGCCCTCGGGGTAGGCCACGTGGTAGGCGGCTTCGATGTCGGCTTGTTCGTGCAGGTCCAGGGTCACGCCACGGCCGTGGTTGGCGTCCGAGGGTTTGACCACCACCGGCAGGCCGATGTCCTGGGCGGCTTCCCAGGCTTCCTCGGGGCTGTTGACGATCTGCCCCTCGGGCACCGGAACGCCGCACGATTTAAGCAGTGATTTGGTCAGGTCTTTGTCGCCCGCAATGCCTTCTGCGATGGCGCTGGTGAATTCGGTCTCGGCTGTCCAGATGCGGCGCTGGCTGGCGCCGTAGCCCAGTTGCACCAGGTTGCCGTCGTTCAGTCGGATGTGGGGAATACGGCGGTCGGTGGCTGCGTCAACGATGCAGGCGGTGCTGGGGCCCAGGTAACAGTTGTCGACCTCGGTGCGCACGCGGTTCACGGCGGTCTTCACGTCGAAGGACTCGCCCTGGATGGTGGCGATCAGCAGTTTGTGGCCTTCGTCCAGGGCGGCCCGGGCCACGCGCTCTTCGCGGGCACGGAACACCATGCGGTACACGCCGTGGCGTGAGGTGCTGCGCGTCTGGCCAAAGCCGGTCGGCATGCCGGCCAGGTTCAGCAGCTCGATGACGATGTGCTCCAGGATGTGCCCGGCCCAGGTGCCTTCCTCCAGCCGCTGCAGAAAGCCACCACGCTCACCGACACCGCAGTGGTGCTCGATCAAGGCAGGCAGCAGGGCGACCAGCCGGTCTTTGAAGCCGGGGATCTTGTTGGAGGGGTAGTCTTCCAGTTCCCCGAGGTCCAGCCAGACTTCCAGCACGGAGCGGTAAGTCCAGATGTTGGGGCCGCGCAGGTAATTGATGCGCAAGAGCTTGAGATCGTCGGCTTTGATCATGTTCGAGTCGGGTTCGGTGCCTGGCGCCATACCGGCAGTCAGGCGAGATTGTGCGCTCAGTTTGGGGGCTTGGCCGTGGCTGCATTCTCCTGCAGCCTGCCGCATGGCCTCGGTTTCGGCGAAAATCGACTTTTCCTGCTTGAGCGCGGGAGGTCGAACGGTGCCGCGCGGTACGGAATCAAAATGCAACATTCACATCCTGTAGGTTCATCTGGCGAAGCGGCGGATCCCGGAAGAATCAACCCCCAAACTCAGCTTGCACGTGGTGAAAACGTGCTCGCTTCCCTGCCGGTTGACCTGGACGAGCGTCTTTGTTTTGCAAACGGGCTGCTGGTGGTCACCGAGCAGCGCCTGCTCAGTTGGGCGCCGGGCGCCGGGCAGTGGCAGTCCTGGCCCTTGCAAGAGGGCCTGATGCTGCGCCACAGCGACCACGCCGGCGTGGGCCAACTGGAGCTGCTGGGCCCGGGGGCGCGGCTGGCCAGCTGGCGCTTCACGATGGCGCTGGACGTGCACGCGATGCGCGTGATCAAGGTGTTCGAGCAACGGCTGGCCGTGCTGGCCGGGGCCGCCCCGGAAGAGGCCGAGGAGACTGCCGCCTGCCCATCGTGCGGGGCCCCCTTGCCCGCCGACAGCGACGAATGCCCGGCCTGTTCGCGCGAAGCGAGTGCCACCACCTCCACCTGGGTGCTGCTGCGCCTGTGGCGGTTTGCCCGGCCTTACCGCAAGCAACTGTTCACCGGTTTTGCGCTGACGTTGGCCTCCACGGCGGCCACCCTGATCCCGCCTTACCTGACCATCCCGCTGATGGACGACATCCTGATCCCGTTCCAGAACGGCAAGCAGATCGACCCCATGCTGGTGCTGCTGTACCTGAGCGGGCTGTTGTTGTCGGCGCTGGCGGCCTGGGGCCTGAGTTGGGCACGCACTTACATATTGGCGCTGGTGTCCGAGCGCATCGGGGCCGACCTGCGCACCACCACTTATGAGCATTTGCTGCGCTTGTCGCTCGATTATTTTGGCGGCAAGCGCACGGGCGACCTGATGAACCGCATCGGGTCAGAAACCGACCGGATCAACGTCTTCCTGTCCTTGCACGCCCTGGATTTCGTCACCGATGTGCTGATGATCGCCATGACCGCGGTGATTCTGTTCTCGATCAACCCCTGGCTGGCCTTGGTCACCCTGGTGCCGTTGCCCTTCATCGCCTGGCTGATCCACACCGTGCGGGATCGCCTGCGAACCGGCTTCGAGAAAATCGACCGGGTTTGGTCGCAGGTCACCAACGTGCTGGCCGATACCATTCCGGGCATCCGGGTGGTGAAGGCCTTTGCCCAGGAGCAGCGCGAGGCCGACCGCTTCAAGCAAGCCAATCGCCATAACCTGGAGGTCAACGACAAGCTCAACCGAACCTGGTCGCTGTTCTCGCCCACGGTGTCGTTGCTGACCGAGATCGGCCTGCTGGTGGTGTGGGGCTGTGGCATCTGGCTGGTGTCCAGGAGCCAGATCACGGTGGGCGTGCTGACCGCCTTCATTGCCTACATCGGGCGCTTCTACACCCGGCTCGATTCGATGAGCCGCATCGTGTCGGTGACGCAAAAGGCCGCCGCGGGTGCCAAGCGCATTTTTGACATCCTGGATCACATCTCGAACGTGCCCGAACCCAGCCAGCCGGCGCCCCTGCCGCGGGTCTTGGGCCGCATTGAAATGAGTGGCATCGGCTTCCGTTATGGCACGCGCACGGTGATCCGTGGCGTGGATCTGGACATCCAGCCCGGCGAAATGATCGGTCTGGTGGGGCACAGCGGCTCAGGCAAAAGCACCTTGGTCAACCTGATCTGCCGCTTTTACGACGTGACCGATGGGGCGATCAAGCTCGACGGAACCGACGTGCGCCGTTTCAAGGTGTCGGATTACCGCAGCAACATCGGCCTGGTGCTGCAAGAGCCCTTTTTGTTCTTTGGCACGATTGCCGAGAACATCGCCTACGGCAAACCGGGTGCCACCCGCGAAGAGATCGTGGCGGCCGCACGGGCCGCGCACGCACACGACTTCATCCTGCGCCTGCCCCAGGGCTATGACTCGCTGGTGGGTGAGCGCGGCCAGGGGCTGTCGGGGGGCGAACGCCAGCGCATCTCGATTGCACGCGCCTTGCTGATCGATCCACGCATCCTCATCCTGGACGAGGCCACCTCGGCGGTGGACACCGAAACCGAGAAGGAAATCCAGCGCGCCCTCGACAACCTGGTGCAGGGGCGCACCACCATCGCCATCGCCCACCGGCTTTCCACCCTGCGCAAGGCCGACAGGCTGGTGGTGATGGACCGCGGCCAGGTGGTCGAAGTGGGCCCGCACGACGAGCTGATGGCCAAGCAAGGCGCCTACTGGCGTCTGTACGAGGCCCAGGCCCGGCGTGTGGACGGCTCGGACGACGATGGCGCCACCCTGACCCCCAGCGCCCATTCGGCCCACCCGGCCGGCCAACCCTGAGCTGCCTCCATGACCCCCCAAGCTGATTTCAAGTTGAGCCGCCACCCGCTGGGCCGGCTGGTGCTGACCGATGCCGAAGGCCTCGATCACCTGGGCGTGACCCCCGTGCGCGCCTTTCCGATTGCGGCACCCGATGAAGGGTTGTCGCTGGTGGGCCCCGAGGGCCATGAACTGGCCTGGGTGCCTCGCCTGTCGGCCCTGGCGCCCGAGTTGCGCCAGCTGATCGAGGAAGAGCTGGCCAGTCGCGAGTTCAGCCCTGAACTTCGCAAGCTGCTGGCCGTGTCCTCTTTTTCCACCCCCTGTACCTGGACGGTGGAGACCGATCGCGGGCGCACCGATTTTGTGCTCAAGACCGAAGACGACATCCGCCGTCTGGACCGTGGGCGCCTGCTCATCACCGGCAGCCAGGGCATCGTCTATCAGATCCGTGACCTTCAAGCCCTCGACCGGGGATCGCGCCGGCTGCTGGAGCGCTTTCTCTGAGTCGGACTCTTTCAACCTCCATCCATTCGATTGCCATGCACAAATCCGCACTGGTTCTTTTCTCAGGGGGGCAAGACTCGACCACTTGTCTGGCCCACGCCCTGTCGCGCTATGAGCGGGTTGAAACAGTGGCTTTTGATTACCGCCAACGCCACAGCGTTGAGCTGGACGCGCGCCTGGCGGTGCTGGGGGCCCTGCGCCAGCAGTACCCTGCCTGGGCCGCCAAGCTGGGGGAGGACCACCTGCTCGACCTGGCGGTGTTGGGTCAGGTCAGTGAGACCTCACTGACGCGCGACATGGCTTTCAAGATGGAGCAGGGGGGCTTGCCCAACACCTTTGTGCCCGGGCGCAACCTGCTGTTTCTGACCTTGGCCGCCGCGCTGGCCTACCGGCGTGGTCTGGAGGTCATCGTGACCGGGGTGTGCGAAACGGATTACTCCGGTTACCCCGACTGCCGGGATGACACCATGAAGGCCATGCAACTGGCCTTGTCGCTGGGCATGGACCGGCGCCTGTTGATCGAAACCCCTCTGATGTGGATCGACAAGGCCGACACCTGGGCTTTGGCCGAGCAACTGGGGGGGCAGGCCCTGGTCGACTTGATTGTGGAACATTCCCACACCTGCTACCTGGGCGACCGTGAGCACCGCCATGCCTGGGGTTGGGGTTGCGGTAGTTGTCCGGCATGCGAACTTCGTGCACGTGGTTACGAGCGTTACCGCGCTGCTTTGGTCGGCTGATCAAGGTTTTTCGGAGCGGCACTCAAAAAAACTGAAAATTTTTTGAAACGGGCCTCAACTTTTCCTGCGCAATGCCGTTACACCGTACGAGGACGCCTAAAAACCTTTCCCGTCATGATGTAAACAAACTGTATCCGCCGGAACTGCCATGCAACTCCCTCCTGTTGACCGATCGATGAACTGGGCCTATTCAGGCGCCGGCCAGTCGTTGGCAGGCGCGGACAAGGCCGTCAGTACCAAGCCGGCGGCCACGACCGTGACGAATGCGCCCACCGAGTCGACCATCGTGACCGTCTCGGGGCAGAAAGCGGCAAGCCCCGATAAACCTTCTGCTTCCAACGATCAGCCCAACAAGGATTGGACGGCCGTCAAGAAAAAGGCCACGACCGAGGAGCCCAAGACCCCGCCACCAGAGCCCATCTCCAAGAAGTTGATCGACTTCCTGAATTCGATGTGGAAGGCCAGTGGCTCGGTGGTCGAATTGGCGGCCGAACAAGCCAGTGCAGAGGCGAATCGGCTTGAAAAGGAAAAGCAGAAGCAGGGTCTATCGACCAATCTGCTGGTCTACACCGACCCCAAGGTCAAGCGCAGCGGCGGTTTGTGAGCACACCGCTCGCACGGCCATTGCGACGCATATAGACGACCAACTGCACTTTTTGTAGAATGGAAGGCTTCGCAGCGTTTTAGGCCCCGCGGCGAAGTTCGTTGGAGGCTTGCGGCAGGCTGTTTTTTCAGCTTGGCAGCCAAGCCCCCGACACCCCCCACCTAAGAGGTTTCCAGCAGAGAAACACCGACCGTGGAAAAGGGCCTTTTGTAGCCAGCCCGCGATTTCGCAACGGCTGGCAACCAACTCGAAAGCAATACATGTCTACGTTCAGCGCTAAGCCCGCAGACGTGAAGCACGAGTGGTTTGTGATTGACGCCACCGACAAGGTGCTCGGCCGGGTAGCCAGCGAAGTTGCCCTCCGTCTGCGCGGCAAACACAAAGCCATTTACACGCCTCACGTCGATACTGGCGATTTCATCGTCATCATCAACGCCGCCAAATTGAAGGTCACCGGCACCAAGTCCCTGGACAAGGTGTACTACCGTCACTCCGGCTTCCCCGGTGGCATCACTGCTACCAACTTCCGCGACCTGCAAGCCAAGCATCCTGGCCGTGCACTCGAGAAGGCCGTCAAGGGCATGCTGCCCAAGGGTCCTCTGGGTTACGCCATGATCAAGAAGCTCAAGGTGTACGGTGGTGCTGAGCACCCCCACACCGCGCAGCAACCCAAAGTGCTGGAACTGTAAGGAGCCGAGATGATTGGTGAATGGAACAATGGCACCGGCCGTCGCAAATCCAGCGTCGCCCGTGTGTTTCTGAAAAAAGGCACCGGCAAGATCACGATCAACGGTAAGGACATCCAGGCCTACTTCGGCCGCGAGACCTCCATCATGATCGCGAAGCAGCCGCTGGTTCTGACCAGCCATGTCGAAACCTTCGACATCCAGGTCAATGTGCACGGTGGTGGTGAATCCGGTCAAGCCGGTGCAACCCGTCACGGCATCACCCGCGCTTTGATCGATTACGACGCGACGCTGAAGCCCGCACTGAGCCAAGCCGGCTTCGTGACCCGCGACGCTCGTGAAGTCGAACGTAAGAAGGTCGGTCTGCACTCTGCTCGCCGCGCCAAGCAGTTCAGCAAGCGTTAATCCGCTTTCTTCTCTGCAAAAAGCCGCAACAAGTTCTGCTTGTTGCGGCTTTTTTGTTTTACGCTCGCGGTTTTTCCAGTTTCAAGCCTGCTCATGCGTCTTCGCCTGCTTCGCCGCCGCCTCACCATCAGCACGCCCCGCATGGCGGTGCGCAGTGCCATGCCCTGGCCTTTGCGCTGGGTGCTGCTGGCCCTGGTGTTCGGCTTTTGCGCGGCCGTGGCGCTGTGGGCGTTCGAGACCGGCAAGAACATCGCCGGGCTGGACCGCCACTCGCGCGAAGAACTGGCGGCCTTGCGTCAGCAGGTGGCCCAGATGCAGGATGAGCGGGACAAGGCGCAATCCATTGCCAACACCTCGGGCAGCTTGCTGACGGCCGAACGTGCCACCCAGGAGCGCCTGTTGGCGCAGATCCACCAATTGGAGCTCGACAACCGCAGCCTGCGCGACGACCTGGGCTTTTTTGAAAAGCTGATCCCGGCCAACAGCGTCGAGGACGTGGCGATTCGCGGTCTGCAGGCCGAAATCGTGGCCAGCCAGCAGTTGCGCTGGCAGGTGCTGGTGATCCAGCCCGTCAAGAGCGGCCCCGAGTTCAAGGGCCGGCTGGAACTGGTGTTGACAGGCACGCTGGCCGGCAAGCCCTGGGAGCAGCCCTTGCCGCAAGGCCCGGTGCCCTTGCAATTCAGGCAATATCGGCGACTCGAGGGCCTGGTGGATCTGCCGCCGCAGGTGTCGGTCAAGCAGGTCACGGCACGCATTTTTGATGGCAGCAGTTCGCGTGCCGTCCAGACACTCAAGCTCTGAGTTTTTCCCCATCCGGCACACTTCCTGAAAGGACGGCCCATGTTCGCGAAAAAGAAGCAACCGCCCATCAAAAGCCTGATCGCGCAAGGCAGCCGCATCGACGGCAACATCACGTTTGCCGAGGGCCTGCGGGTTGATGGTGACGTGGTGGGCGACATTCGGGTCGATGAGTCGCAACCCAGCCTGCTGGTGATCTCTGAAACGGCCACCGTGATGGGCGCGGTGTACGCCGATCACCTGATCATCAACGGGCGCATCAAGGGGCCTGTGCATGCCCGCGAGTTGCTGGAACTGCAGCCCCATGCCCGCATTGAGGGGGATGTGTATTACAAGGCACTTGAGATGCACCAGGGTGCGGTGATCGCCGGCATGCTGTGCCCGGCGGCTCCGATCGAAGAAAAACCCCTGTTGACACTAGCGGCAAATAGCCGTTGATCTGAATTCCCGAGCGAATTCTTGTACTATTCGCCCAAACCCGTTTCCGGAGAACCCCATGAGTGCTGTTGTCGAGTCGCTGCCGACCGAAATGCCCGCCCCCATTCTTTTCACAGACAGCGCTGCCGCCAAGGTGGCCGATCTGATCGCTGAAGAGGGCAACCCCGACCTGAAGCTGCGCGTGTTCGTGCAGGGCGGCGGCTGCTCGGGCTTTCAGTATGGTTTCACCTTTGATGAAATCACCAACGAAGACGACACCACCATGACCAAAAATGGTGTTTCGCTGCTGATCGACGCCATGAGCTACCAGTACCTGCTGGGGGCCGAAATCGACTACAAAGAAGACCTGCAAGGCGCCCAGTTCGTGATCAAAAACCCGAACGCCACCACCACTTGCGGCTGCGGCTCCAGCTTCTCAGTTTGATGGCGCGCCTGCCGCCCTCCTGGAGAACCGCCCTTGAGGCGGTTTTTTCTTGTCCAGCTAACCTTCAATCATTCAAAGCATGACGGTCGTCGATCCCGAAAGTCGTTCCCAGCAACGCCTGCTGTGGCTAGTGGCCCTGGGCTTTTTCATGCAGACGCTGGACGCCACCATCGTCAACACGGCCCTGCCGGCCATGGCGCAAAGCCTGCACGAAAGCCCGCTGCGCATGCAGTCGGTGATCGTGGCGTACTCGCTGGCCATGGCCATGTTGATCCCTGCCTCCGGCTGGGTGGCCGACCGCTTCGGAACCCGGCGGGTCTACGTGGCGGCGATCACCCTGTTTGCCCTGGGCTCCCTGCTGTGCGCGCTGTCGACGTCCCTGCCACTGCTGGTGGCCTCACGGGTGGTGCAGGGCCTGGGCGGTGCCCTGCTGTTGCCGGTGGGGCGACTGGCTGTGCTGCGCACCTTTCCGAAGGAGCGCTTTCTGCAGGCCATGAGCTTCATCGCCATCCCGGGCCTGATCGGACCCCTGATCGGACCCACCCTCGGGGGCTGGCTGGTGGAGGTGGCCTCCTGGCATTGGATCTTTCTGATCAACCTGCCGGTCGGGGTGATTGGCGCGGTGGCGGCTTATTTCTTCATGCGCAGCGGTCCTGCAGTCACCGTGGCCCGGTTCGACTGGTCGGGCTACCTGTGGCTGGCCACGGGCATGGTGACCCTGTCGCTGGCGCTGGATGGGCTGTCGGGCCTGGGCCTGGGGCAGGCCGGGGTGTTGGTGCTGCTGGTGTTCGGGCTGGCCAGCCTGGTGGCATATTGGCTGCACGCCATGCGAAGCCCGGCGCCCCTGTTTTCGCCCCAGCTGTTCAGCGTGGCGTCGCTGGCGATTGGTTTGCTGGGCAACCTGTTTTCGCGCCTGGGCAGTTCGTGCATGCCTTTTCTGGTGCCCCTGCTGCTCCAGGTCAGCCTCGGCTACTCGCCTTTCGAGGCCGGTCTGATGATGCTGCCGGTGGCCATGGCCGGCATGGCCGTCAAACGCATCACCACCCCCCTGATCACCCGGCTGGGCTACCGCAAGGTGCTGGTGGGCAACACGGCACTGGTAGGTCTGGCCATGATGAGTTTTGCCCTGATCAGTCCGGGCCAGCCCCTGGGCTTGCGACTGCTGCAACTGGCTGTGTTTGGTGCGGTCAATTCAATCCAGTTCACGGCCATGAACACCCTCACGCTGAAAGACCTGGAGGGCTCCCAGGCCAGCAGCGGCAACAGCTTGTTGTCGATGGTGCAGATGCTGGCCATGGGCATGGGGGTGGCCGTGGCGGGCGCCGTGCTGGCGGGCTTTGCGGCCTTGCTGGGCCCTGGCGGCAATGCAAGTGCGGCGCACCTGGACACCCTGTCCTCGTTTCACGCTACTTTTGTCACCATGGGCTTCATCACCTTGGCGTCCGCCGCCATCTTCTGGCAATTGCCTTCGGGTCTGGAGCCAGGGCTGGTGCGGGGCGATGCCTCTGCGGCCGGTCCGCACGAACCCTGAGCAGCAGGGGGGGCAGCGGGCCTGGGACTCTGCGCCGGAATTCAGCGCAGGGGTTTGGCACAGGGGCTTGGCGCCGGCGTGTAGGCCCGGATTCAGGCCGGATAAAGCGCGCCCAGAATGCGCGGCCCCTGGGCACCGGTCACGCTGGGCAGGTTGCCGGGCTGGCGCTGCAGGGCCTGGCGTGCCAGCCAGGCGAAGGCGACAGCCTCGACCTGCAGCGGAGGCAGGCCGGCCAGACCGCTGGATTCGACATTCACCTCGGGCAGGTGATGTTGCAGGCGACTGATCAAATGCCCATTCAGTGCCCCGCCGCCACACACCAGCAGGCGACGGCTGTCCGGTGCGTGCATTTGCACAGCCTGGGCGCAGGAGAGGGCGGTGAACTCCGTGAGAGTGGCCTGCACCTGGGTGGCACTCAGGTGCGGGTGGGCTTTCAGGTGAAGCTCCAGCCAGGCCGGGTTGAACAGATCACGCCCGGTGCTTTTGGGGGGCGCTTGCTGCAGAAAGGGCTCTTGCATCAGGTCGGCCAGCAAGCCTGCATGGATCTGGCCTTGAGCGGCCCATTGGCCATCCCGGTCGAAGGGCTGGCCGGTGTGCTGCAGGCACCAATGGTCCATCAAGGCATTGCCGGGCCCGCTGTCAAAGCCGAGCACGGGCGCCGCAAGCTGGCTTTGCGGCGGGATCACGGTCAGATTGGCAATGCCGCCAATGTTCAGCACCGCCTGGGTCTGGTCAGGCTGTCCGAACACCCGCGCGTGAAACGCGGGCACCAGCGGCGCACCTTGCCCGCCGGCCACCACATCGCGGGTGCGAAAGTCGGCCACCACATCAATGCCGGTGTGCTCGGCCAACAGGGCCGGGTTGTTGAGTTGCAAGGTGTAGCCGGTGCCGTCGTACTGGCCGGGCTGGTGTCGCACGGTCTGCCCGTGGGCGCCAATGGCCGCCACATGCCAGGTCGGCAGCACAGCCTCGGCCAGCAGGCGCGACACCACCACCACATAGGTGCGGGCGAGGGCATTGGCCGCGATGGCCGCACGATGCAGCTCGTCGGGGCCGGGGCTGTTGAGTTCCAGCAGCGATCGCTTGAGTTCGGCCGTGAAGGGCAGGGCCACATGCGCCAGGACCTGGGGCTGATCGCCCTCAAAACGGCACAGAACGCCATCCACCCCATCGAGTGAGGTGCCGGACATCAGTCCGATGTAGTGGTCTGCCTTGCCTTGCATGGGCCGATGATAGCGGGCTGTGCGCTTCGCTCAGCGTGGCGCCTGCACTCCCGCCGTCAATCGGCGCTGGCCTGTTGCACCGACGCCGCAGCCGAGAGCTGGATGCGCATGGCGGAAGCCAGGCGGTTGAAGGCGGGGCGGGCTGCCGGGGAGACCGGAACCGCTTGGGCCTGGTGGGCGATGGTCATCGGGTCTTGGTGCACGCCATTGACGCGGAATTCAAAATGCAGGTGCGGCCCGGTCGCCCAGCCGGTGGCGCCCACGGCCCCCACGGTCTGGCCCTGGCTCACGGTCTGGCCCCGGGTCACGCCGATGCGGCTCAGGTGGGCATACACCGTCATCTGGTTGTTGCGGTGCTTCAGCATCACCACATTGCCGTAGCCGTTCTGTACCCCTGCAAAATCGACCACACCATCACCCACGGCACGCACGGCGGTGCCGGTGGGGGCCGCGTAATCGGTGCCCAGATGGGCGCGCCAGGTTTGCAGAATGGGGTGGAAGCGCATCTTGAAGCCGCTGGTCACGCGCGAGAACTCGACGGGCGAGGTCAGGAAGGCGCGGCGCATGCTGTTGCCGTCCAGCGTGTAGTAACTGCCCTTTTGACCGGGTTCCTGGAACCACATGGCCTGGTAGGCCTTGCCATCGTTGATGAACTCGGCGCTCAGCACACGGCCAGCGCGCAGGGGTTCGCCGTCGGCCTCCAGGGTTTCGTACACGACCGAGAAGCGGTCGCCCTTGCGCAGGCTGCGGTGAAAATCGACGTCGCCTGAGAAAATTTCGGCCAGTTGCGTGGCCACCGTGTCGGGGATACCGGCCTCATCAGTGGCCGCAAAAAGCGAGCTGCGGATGGTGCCGCCGGCCAACTTGCTGCTGGCGCTCAGTGGGGCTGTTTCGATGTGCGAGCTGTAGCTGCCGCGCGCGGTCTTTTCAAATACCAGGCGTTGAAAGGTGTTGCTGTCGTCAGGCGTCCAGCGTGCGACCAGGCGCACCAAGTGGTGGTCTTCGCTGGCTTCGGCCGTCACCTGGCGACCATTGCGACCGAGCAGGCTGATGCGCACCAGCGCATCATTGCGCAAAAAGGCGGCAGCCACCGGGTCGCTGATGCCCAGGCGTTGCAGCAGGGTGTCCACGCTGTCGGTGGGGCGCACCATGTCGGAGCGAAACAGGTTGAACCGGTGGATGTCCAGTGCCTCAGCCTGCTCGGTCACCGAGATCGGCTGGACGGTTTCGGTGATCTGGCGCACTGGCAGGTCGGCCGCGTCGGGGGCCATGGAGGCCACGGCGAAGGCGCCTCCGCCACCGCCCAGCAAGAGGGCGGCCACCAAGGTGGTGATGCGTTTGGGGTGATGTTCGACCTGGTGGGCCAGTCGTGTCAGCAAAAGCTCGCCGGCGGCGAAGAAACCGTTTTTCAAGAATCTATCCCCAGGATCGTTCCGCCTCTTTTCAAGGCAGTGGGTCGGGCACGATGGGATGCTATTCCTGACGATTCCCGACGGTGGCAGGTGTTCGGCCTGTGCCTGAACCTGTTCGCAAAAAGCGGGCCAATTAAAATCCACTTTTGCGAGCCGAACGAGTATAGCTGCCCGCCCCGCCCCGACATCTGAAAAAACCCTTATGAATCAAGCTGCTGCTGTTACAAATCACCCCGTCACCGACCGTGTGCGGGAGGCGCTGGCCGTGACCCTGCGGGGCTGCGACGAACTCATCCCACAAGACGCCTGGGTGCAAAAACTGGCCCGTTCCGCGGCCACCGGCGTGCCTTTGCGCATCAAACTGGGGCTGGACCCGACTGCGCCTGACATCCACATCGGCCACACCGTGGTGCTCAACAAAATGCGCCAGCTGCAGGACCTGGGGCACACCGTCATCTTTTTGATCGGTGATTTCACCAGCATGATCGGTGACCCGTCGGGCCGCAACAGCACCCGCCCGCCCCTCACAGCGGAACAGATCAAGGTCAATGCCGAGACCTATTACAAGCAGGCCAGCCTGGTGCTCGACCCGGCCAAGACCGAGATCCGCTACAACAGCGAATGGAGCGATCCCCTGGGCGCGCGGGGCATGATCCAGTTGGCGGCCAAGTACACCGTGGCCCGCATGATGGAGCGCGACGACTTTCACAAGCGCTTCACCACCAACCAGTCGATCAGCGTGCACGAGTTCCTGTACCCCCTGATGCAGGGCTACGACTCGGTGGCCCTGAAAAGCGACCTCGAACTGGGCGGAACCGACCAGAAATTCAACCTGCTGATGGGCCGTCACCTGCAGCAGGAGTACGGGCAAGAGCCCCAGTGCATCCTGACCATGCCCTTGCTCGAAGGCCTGGACGGCGTGGACAAGATGTCCAAGAGCAAGAACAACTACATCGGCATCAGCGAAGACCCGAACACCATGTTTGCCAAGGTGCTGTCGATCTCCGACACCCTGATGTGGCGCTGGTACACCCTGTTGTCGTTCAAGAGCGAAGCCGAGATTGCCGCCCTCAAGGCCGAAGTGGAGGGGGGTCGCAACCCCAAGGACGCCAAGGTGGCCCTGGCCAAGGAGATCACGGCACGCTTCCACAGCGCGGCTGCTGCCGACGCGGCCGAGCAGGACTTCAACAACCGCAGCAAGGGCGGTGTGCCCGATGAGATCCCGGAAGTCAGCCTGTCGGGCGCCCCCATGGGCATCGGTGCCCTGCTCAAGGCGGCGGGCCTGGCCCCCTCGGGCAGCGAGGCCAACCGCCTGATCGATGGCGGTGGGGTGCGTGTGGATTCCAGCGTGGTCAGCGACAAGGGCCTGAAGCTGGCCGGCGGCACCTACGTGGTGCAGGTGGGCAAGCGCAAGTTCGCCCGGGTGACGCTGAGCTGAGCGCAGGCCTGAAGGGCCGTCGTGCGGCGGCCTTGCGGTGGTGGCCGTGCGGCCGCCGGGCTCAGCCCAGGTCGTCGCACAGATCGGTGTCCGGCACTTCTCCCACGGTGTGGCGGGTGCGTGAGGCCTCGTCCACCAGCCAGTCGCTGAAGGCCTTGACCTCGGGGCGGTGGGCCGTGCGCGGGCCCACCAGCAGCCAATACACCAGTGGGGAATCGAGGCGGAAGCCCGGCAACACCTCGACCAGATCGCCCGAGGCCAGGCTGTCGGCAATCAAGGGCATGCGTGCCAGGGCCACACCCTGGCCGGTCAGGGCAGCCTGCACGATCTGGTGGGCGTAGTTGAAATACAGCCAGCGCTTGGGCTCGACATTGCTCAGGCCCTGGGTCTCGAACCAGCGCCGCCAGGACAGCCACTCCATGTGCTGGGTGCGATGGGCGTCACCCGCCTCGATCAGCGTGAACTTGGCCACGTCAGCGGGTTTGCGGATGGGCTGTCCGCTTTTCAGCAACCAGGGGCTGGCCACCACGGCCAGTTGTTCGCCAAACAGGCGTTGTGCCCCGCGCACGGAAGCCCCGGGCAGGCTGTAGCGCAAGGCCAGGTCGATGTCGGCCGTTTCCAGGTCGACCGCGGTGTCGGTGGCGTCGATGCGGATGTCGATGTCGGGGTGGCTGCGCTGAAAGGCCTCCAGCCGCGGGATCAGCCACATCGACGCGAAAGAGGCCCAGGTGGTGATGGCCACGCTCTTGCGTCCTGCACTCTGGCGGATCTGGCGCACCGTGCTGTCCAGTCGCTCCAGCGTGGGCAGCAGGGTGCGCAGCAACTGCGAGCCGGCACTGGTCAGCTCCACCGCCCGGGTGTGGCGCAGGAACAGGGGCACGCCGATCTCATCTTCCAGCGACTGGATCTGGCGGCTGACGGCCGACTGCGTCAGCGCCAGCTCTTCGGAGGCGGCGCGGAAGTTCAGGTGTCGGGCCACGGCTTCGAAGGCGCGCAGGTGGCCCACGGCCACGGGGCGGGTGCGCAGATGGGTGATGGAAGGGCTGGCTTTGCTCATGCGGCAGGCATCGTCTCATTCATGCGAAAGAGGTATCAATCGCGGGTGTGCAATTCATTGGACCATCTGCATTCTGCCGCCGATCATGAAGGCTCCTCAACGGTTTTTTCTCACTCAAGGAGTTCATCATGCTGTCCCGCCCTGTTCTGGAATCGCAACAATCCGCCGCCTTTGCACCGGCTGGCCGCGCGTTCCCCGGCGGTTGGAACATCTTGCCCGGGCGCGCACTGACCCTGTGCCCGCGCGAGCGCAGCGTGATCGAAATGAACCAGGGCCGCCTGTGGCTTACCTTCACTGGGCCGCACCGCGGCCACGCCAACGACCTGGGCGACCGCTTTCTGATGCCGGGCGACTGGCTGGTGATTGAACCCGGCCAGACCGTGGTGCTGGAGGCCTTTGTGTTGGCGCAGGAGTTGACCCAGGCGGCGCCGGTCGACGTGGTCTTCCGCTGGGACCGTGCACTGCCTCTGGTGGCGCAGGCTCCAGGCCGTTTGCAGGCGGCCAGCGCCTTGCCCACCGACCTCGCCTTGCCCCTGGCCGACCTGAGCCGGGGCTTGTGGCAGGGTTGGCAGGCCGGTGGCGCCGTGGTGGGGGCGCTGGGGCGCCTGGCCGTGGGCAGCGCACGCTGGAGCTGGCTGTTGCTGCAGGGCGGCCGGCAACGGCACCCGGCCTGAGAACGTCAACACGTTCTGAGACCGCGGGCCTCAAGGCTGCTGCGACAAGGCCTGCACATCGCCGGCCCAGCCACGCAGGCGTTTGGCCGCCTTGTCGCGTTGTTCGGGCGTGGCCTGGCGCTGCAATTGCGCGTAGATCTGGCAGCCCTCTTCGATCGAATGCTCCTGCTGCAGGCGGTGGGCTGGCACCGGCGGGCTCAAGGCCCGGGCCAGCCAGCCCAGCCAGGCCTGTTCGGCCTGGGCTTGGCTGGCGCCGCTGCTGCGCAGGCGGCGCAGGGTGTCCAGCATGTCCTGATGGCGCCGCTGCTGCTCGGCCAGGCGAATGCGCGGGTCAAACGGCGACGCTTGCAAGGCCTCGCGCAGGCTTTGGCGCTGCGGCAGGCTCAGCCGCCCGTACAGCGCCTCGGCCCGGTCTGTGTACTGCTCGACGCGCTTGTCCAGCAACTCGCCGGGCGACAGGTCGACCCACTCGCTGCGCAGCTTGGCCTCGTTCTTGGCGAATTTCTTGGCCATGTGCTCCAGTTGGGCCGGGCTCAGGCTCAAGGCCTGGCGGGCGATCATGGGGGCGCTTTGTTCAGCCAGGGCCTGCAGGCGCTCGCGCGCCGGGGGCAGCAGGCTGCACAACTGGGTGGCGTCGGGCTCGGTGCCGGTCAGGCGTTCCAGGTTTTGCAGCAGTTCGCGGTAGCGCGGCAGCTCCCGCGAGCGGTGCCAGGCCTGCAGATCGGCCAGGTCCTGTTTCAGGCGCAGCGACTGTTCACCATTGAAATCCCCGTACGCATCGGCCCACCAGTACGTCACCTCGGGCAGGGCGTTGTAGCTCAGCTTCACGGCGCTGCAGGCACTCAGCCACAAAACCGCCATGAGCAGCGTTGCCAGCGAGATAATCCGGCGCAATGACAGGATGGCCGGCGTTGTTGTGACCGGGCCGCCAAAAGCAAGAGGACGTTTCATGTCGGGATTTGGATCTGCGCTGGATGTGGTGGTGATGGCTGCGGGCAAGGGCACGCGAATGAAGAGCAGTTTGCCCAAAGTGTTGCACCGTGTCGCGGGCAAGGCCATGGTGCGCCATGTTCTTGACACTGTCGAGTCGCTGTCGCCCCGCCGCGTGGTGTTGATCACCGGGCACGGCGCCGAAGCCGTCGAGGCCCACCTGGCCGGGCACCCGCTGCGCCAGGGTGGCCAGTTGCAGTTTGCCCGCCAGATGCCCCAACTGGGCACCGGCCATGCGGTGCAACAGGCCGTGCCCTTGCTGCCCGACGATGGTGTGGTGCTGATCCTCAATGGTGATGTGCCCCTGATCGCCGCCGACACGGTGCAGGCCCTGGTGCAGTCCTGCGACGGCCAGCACCTGGCCCTGCTCACCGTGGTGCTGGACGATCCCACCGGCTATGGGCGCATCCTGCGCGAGGGGGATGCCGTGCGCGGCATCGTCGAGCACAAAGACGCCAGCGAAGCCCAGCGCGCCATTGCCGAGACCTACACCGGCATCATGGCCGTGCCGGCGGCCCGTCTGAAGGCCTGGCTGGGTCGCCTGCGCAATGACAACAGCCAGCACGAGTACTACCTGACCGACATCGTGGCCATGGCCGTGGCCGACGGCGTGGGCGTGCTGGGCCTGCCCACCACCGACGAGGTGCAGGTGGCCGGCGTGAACAGCCCCCAGCAACTGGCCGCCCTGGAGCGCGCCTGCCAGGCCCGTCGCGCCGACGCCCTGATGGCCGAGGGCGTGCGCCTGGCCGACCCGGCCCGCCTGGATGTGCGCGGCACCTTGCAATGCGGCAGCGACGTCGAGATCGACGTCAACTGCGTGTTTGAAGGCCAGGTGGTGCTCGGCGATGGCGTGCGCATCGGCGCCAACTGCGTGATCGCCAATGCCCGGATTGCCGCGGGCGCAGTGATCCACCCCTTCACCCACATCGAAGGCGAGAAGGCCGGGGTTCAGGTGGGCCCTGGTTCGCTGATCGGGCCGTTTGCCCGCCTGCGTCCTGGCGCCGTGCTGGGGGCCGAGGTGCACATCGGCAATTTTGTCGAGGTCAAGAACTCCACCCTCGCCGCGGGCGCCAAGGCCAACCACCTGGCCTACCTGGGCGACGCCACCGTGGGTGAGCGCGTCAACTATGGTGCCGGCAGCATCACCGCCAACTACGACGGCGCCAACAAGCACCGCACCGTGATCGAGGCCGACGTGCACGTGGGCAGCAACTGCGTGCTGGTGGCGCCCATCACCCTGGGCGCTGGTGGCACGGTGGGTGGCGGCTCCACCCTCACCAAAGACACCCCGGCCGGCGCCCTGAGCGTGAGCCGGGCCCGCCAGGTCAGCATTGCCAACTGGCAACGCCCCGCCAAGGGTGGCCAGTGATGGGGGCGGCAAGCGACACGGATCGTGATGGGGATCTGGGGGCCGAACTGGCCCGGCTGCGCGCCGAGCTGGCCGAGCAACGCGAACAGCAGCAGGCCTTCTTGCGCGCCATCTCACACGACCTGCGTTCCCCGGTGCGGCACATCGTGTCGTATGGCCAACTGGTGCGTGAACTGGTGCAGGACAGCAATGCCGACCCTTCGGCGGTGCAGTACCTCGACACCATCACCCAGTCGGCGCGCCACCTGGGTCAGATGATCGATGGACTGATCGCGCTGGCCCGCATCGGCGCGGCCGAACTCCATGTCCAGCCTGTGCCGCTGGCCGATGTGCTCAGCGAGGTCGTGAGCCAGGCCAAGGCCGCCTGTGGCGAGCGCGCCGTGCAATGGCAGTGGCCCGAGGCCCAGGACCTGCCCCGGGTGCAGGCCGACCTGGCCCAGTTGCGCGACCTGCTGCGCCTGCTGTTGGACAACGCCGTCAAGTTCACCCGCCGTCAGCCCGAGGCCCGCATCGCCATTGATGTGCAGAGCCAGGGCCCGCAGGTTCAACTCACCTTGCAAGACAACGGCGCCGGCTTTCGGCCTGAGCACGCCGACCAGTTGTTTGGCGTGTTCCAGCGCCTGCACACCGTGCGCGACTTCGAGGGCCTGGGCCTGGGGCTGGCCATGGCGCGCCGCATGGTGGACCGCCTGGGCGGCGAGTTGGCCCTGCAGGGCCAGCACGGCCAGGGCTGCACCGTGACCTTGCGCTTGCCGGCAGCCTGAGCTTAGGGCCTGTGAACAGGCCCACCAGGCCCTAGCCCCTGGTCAGCGGCACCGGCAGGCGCGGCTCGAACTTGCTTCGCTTGACGCTGAAGAAGGTCTTCACGTTGCGCACGTGAGTGTCGCTGTTGAACAGGCGCTGGGTCAGCGCCAGGTAGGCCGGCATGTCGGCCACCCCCACCACCAGCACAAAATCCGGGCCCGGCGACACCCGGTAGCACTGCTGCACCGCCTCATCCGCCCCAACTCGGGCCTCGAAGGCCGCCAGGGGCTCGGCGTCCTGGCGGTCCAGCGTTACCTCCACGATGGCGGTCAGACCATGCCCCAGCGCCAGGGCCAGGCGCTCGGGCTGCAGCAGCGCCACCTGTCGCTCGATCAGGCCAGCTTCGTGCAGGCGTTTCACCCGGCGCAGGCAGGTGGGTGGCGAAATCCGCAGGCGCTCGGCCAAGGCCTGGTTGCTGGCGCTTGCATCGCGTTGCAAGGCATCCAGCAGTTGCAGATCGAGGTCGTCGAGTTCGATTGATTCCATATTTATTTGTTATTTGAATGAAAATTTCAATAACGAATTCGAGTGAATTTTAATTTCATATCCTATTGATAAATTCGCTGAATATTTTTCTTTGTCCTCCCTAAGATTCGATCCAATCTTTTCTGCAACCCGTTTTCAACCCTTCCGGGAGCTTGCTCATGTGTGGCATCGTTGGCGCCGTCTCAACCCGAAACATTGTTCCTGTGCTGGTGCAAGGCCTGCAGCGCCTGGAGTACCGCGGCTATGACTCCTGCGGTGTCGCGGTGTGGGCCGACGGCCTCAAACGGGCCCGCAGCACCTCGCGCGTGGCCGAGCTGATCGCCCAGGTGCAGGCCGAGCAGGTGCAGGGCGTGACCGGCATCGCCCACACCCGCTGGGCCACCCACGGCGCTCCCGTGGTGCACAACGCCCACCCCCATTTCAGCCAGGGGCAGGGGGCCGAGGAGGGGCGGGCCCCGCGCGTGGCCCTGGTGCACAACGGCATCATCGAGAACCACGACGAGCTGCGGGCGCAACTGCAGGGCCGCGGCTATGTGTTTGCCAGCCAAACCGACACCGAAGTCATCGCCCACTTGATCGACAGCCTGTACGACGGCGACCTGTTCGAAGCCGTGCAGGCCGCCCTGGTCCAGTTGCACGGTGCCTACGCGATTGCCGTGCTGCACAAGGACGAGCCGCACCGCGTGGTGGGCGCCCGGGCCGGTTCGCCCCTGATCCTGGGGGTGGGCCGCAGCGAGGGCGAGGGCTCGGGTGAGAACTTCCTGGCCAGCGACGCCATGGCCCTGGCCGGCGTCACCGACCAGATCGTGTACCTCGAAGAGGGCGATGTGGTTGACGTGCAGTTGGGTCGCTACTGGGTGCTGGGGCGTGATGCCCAAGGCGCCCTCAAGCCGGTGACCCGCCCGGTGCGCACGGTGCACGCCCACAGCGGCGCAGCCGACCTGGGCCCTTACCGGCACTACATGCAAAAAGAGATCTTCGAACAGCCCCGCGCCATTGCCGACACCCTGGAAGGGGTGGAAGGCATCGTGCCCGAGTTGTTCGACGGCGTGCCAGCCCAACCCGGCGAAACCGGCGCCGCGGCCTGGCGCGTGTTCAAGCAGATCGACTCGGTGCTGATCCTGGCCTGCGGCACCAGCTACTACAGCGCCTGCACCGCCAAGTACTGGCTCGAATCCATCGCCAAGATCCCCACCCAGGTCGAGATCGCCAGCGAGTACCGCTACCGTGAATCGGTGCCCAACCCCAAGACCCTGGTCGTCACCGTCAGCCAGTCGGGCGAAACTGCCGACACCCTGGCCGCCCTGCGCCACGCCCAAAGCCTGGGCATGGCGCACACCCTGACCATCTGCAACGTGGCCACCAGTGCCATGGTGCGCGAGTGCAAACTGGCCTACATCACCCGGGCTGGCGTCGAGATCGGCGTGGCTTCCACCAAAGCCTTCACCACCCAGCTGGCCGGCCTGTTCCTGCTCACCCTGGCGCTGGCGCAAAGCCGCGGCATGCTCAGCCCCGAGCAGGAGGCCGAGCACCTCAAGGCCATGCGCCACCTGCCGGCCGCCTTGCAGGCCGTGCTGGCGCTCGAGCCCCAGGTCATCAGCTGGGCCGAAGACTTCGCGCGCAAAGAGAACGCCCTGTTCCTGGGCCGAGGCCTGCACTACCCCATCGCTCTTGAAGGGGCCTTGAAGCTCAAGGAGATCACCTACATCCACGCCGAGGCCTACGCCGCCGGCGAACTCAAGCACGGCCCGCTGGCCCTGGTCACCAGCGAAATGCCGGTGGTCACCGTGGCGCCCAACGACGCCCTGCTCGAAAAGCTCAAGAGCAACCTGCAGGAGGTGCGTGCCCGCGGCGGCGTGCTGTACGTGCTGGCCGATGCCGACACCCGCATCGAAACCGGCGAAGGCCTGCACGTGATCCGCATGCCCGAGCACTACGGCGCCCTGTCACCGCTGTTGCACGTGGTGCCCTTGCAACTGCTGGCCTACCACACCGCCTGTGCGCGAGGCACCGACGTGGACAAGCCGCGCAACCTGGCCAAGAGCGTGACGGTGGAGTGATCGGGCATAGATCGACGGCGCGTTTATTTCGGGTAATTAAAGTCGTAAACACGCAAATAAAGTCGTAAACAGGCCCACAGCATTCATGCGGGTTTGCGGGTCGGTCATTTGTAACTGTGAAGTCGTAAACTCGAATTCAACAGGTAAAGAAGACCTATAGATGTGAACCAGGCCCAGGCCTAAATTGGACTTGTTGCTATACAAAAAAGAGCGATCAAGATGAGCGCTCTTTTTTGGGGTCTTGCGAGAAGTCTTGCGGTCTAAGCAGGCTTTAGATGTTCAAAGACTGCAAGAGGCTGGTTGCAGTCGGTTGAATTGCACCCCTCGAGTGACTGCTGTGATCACAAGCGGACGATGACAAACATCACCACGAGCCCCTTTCTGTTGGGTAATTTTCCCTGCTCTAGCGGCGATCAGACTTCTATTTAATGCCAGCCGAACAGAGTTTCGGCCGGTGAACAGCAAGGCTACATTCGGGCAGAGGCCGCCAGTCGCGAAGGGCGGCTGGTAGTCGACTCTGCTAACCTCTGCAAAACGCTTGTGTTTTTACATATGGGCAAGTTCTCGCCGTCATGAAGACTGAGGTTGCTCGAGTTCGAGTCCTGCGGATGTCAAGGGCGTGCTGATCGCCTCCGCCGAGGGTAAGAGCCTCAGCTTTGGTAGCAGGCATGGTTCACAACTACTGCAGATCGCGCGGCATCGGACGTGAATGAGCCGAGGACGGCACAGGAGTGCAAAATAGGGATATGAAAGGGTTAGCCCACAATAAACTGCGGGCAAATGAGCCTACACGGACCAAAGGGAGTAAGAAGTCAATGGCGAGAGACATCGCGCAAGGACTCAGCAATTTTGGATTTCTGACTGAGCACAGCCCGTTGCTCGCTGATCTTGGGGCGACCGCGGAGCGGCTCTATCCTTTCGATCCGGCCAGCTGCGTGCTCAAGCTGCGGTTGTTGGCCGAGTCGATCACGCAGGATATGGCGTCCCGCGTTGGTGTGCGCCTGGTCCAACCAACCCAGGCCGAGCTGCTGCGGGCGGTGGACCAGCGCCTGGGACTTGATCCGCAAGTGCGACAGATGTTCCATTTGCTGCGCCAGAGGGGCAACGAGGCTGCACATCAGGTTGACCATCGTATCGGCTACCGCGAGGGTCTAGAGGCGCTGAAGGTTGCCCGTGAAGTCGCGCTTTGGTTCCATCGAAGCTTCGGCAGCGACGCAGACTTCAAGCCCGGTCCCTTCATCCTGCCAGACGACCCCAGCCAGCGGCTGCTTACGCTGCAGCAGCAAGTGGCTGACCTCACGCAGAACCTGCAGCAGGCCCAGTCGGAACAGGCGGCCAAAGCTCAATTGGCAGAGTTGCTGGCAGCCCAGGCCGCGCAGGAGCGTGTGTTGGCCGAACGGGCCACCGAAGAGCGCAGCGTCTACGAAAGTCTGGCCGAAGAGGCTGGCAGCCGCTACGTCGCCCTCAAGGCCGAGTTCGACGCCCACCTGCAAGCCGCCAATGCTGCGCAGGCCGTGCCCAGCTCGCAGGACATCCAGGCCTTTGCGCAGCGCACCACCCAGGCGGCACGGAAGGTGGCGATGGACGAAGCGTCCACTCGCGTGCTCATCGATCAGATGCTCAAGGACGCCGGCTGGGAGGCCGACACCCACGAGCTCACCCATGCCAAAGGCGCACGGCCGGAACGCAACCGCAACTTGGCGATCGCAGAATGGCCCACTGCGGGCAAGCAGAGCGCCGACTACATGCTGTTTGCCGGGCTCACACCGATTGCTGCAGTCGAAGCCAAGCGCCTGAACGTCAACGTCGCGGGGAAGATCGGTCAGGCCGAGCGCTACGCCCGCGGCTTGCAAATCGAGCCCGAGCACGAAGCCGCCTGGCTGGCTGAAGGCCGCCAGGGCCCCTGGCCCGACGGCCAGGGAGGCGTGTTTCATCTTCCCTTCGCCTACTCGTGCAACGGCCGCCCGCTGGTCAAGCAGAGCCCTGAAGCCAGCGGCACCTGGTTCCGCGATCTGCGCCACCAGGGCAACCTGGCCAAGCCGCTGCAAAGCTTCCACTCACCTGACGGCTTGCTCGACCAGCTCCGCCGCAACAAAGCCGAGGCGGAAGCCAAGCTGCAACAAGAAGGCTTTGCCTACTTGGGTCTGCGTGACTACCAGCAAAAAGCTATTGGCGCGGTGGAAGCCGCGCTGGCCGCCGGCCAGACCAACTGCCTCCTGGCGATGGCCACCGGCACGGGCAAGACGCGCACGATCATCGGCCTCATCTACCGCCTGCTCAAAGCCGAGCGTTTTCGGCGCATCCTGTTCCTGGTGGACCGCACGGCGCTTGGCGATCAGGCCATCGACGCCTTCAACGAAGCGCCGCTGGAGCAAAGCCAACCCCTGTCCAAGATCTACAACATTGCCGAGCTGGGCGACATGGCCGCCGAGGCCGAAACCCGCGTGCAGGTCGCCACGGTGCAGGCCATGGTCAAGCGCATCTTCGACAGCGACAACCCGCCTCCGCTGGACGCCTTCGACTGCATCATCGTGGACGAAGCCCACCGTGGCTACACGCTCGACCAGGACATGACCGAGGGCGAACTCGCCCTGCGTGACCAGGCCCAGTACCTCTCCACTTTCCGGCGTGTGCTGGACTACTTCGACGCCGTCAAGGTGGGCCTGACCGCCACCCCCGCGCGCCACACCACCGAAATCTTCGGCCGACCGGTCTACACGTACTCGTATCGTGAAGCCGTGGCCGACGACTGGCTCATCGACCACGAGCCACCGATCCGCTACCAGACCTTGCTGAGCCAGCACGGCATCCACTTCGACAGCGGCCAACAGGTCGAGGCCATCAACCTCGGCACCGGAGAAATCGAAACAGCCGAGCTGGACGACGAACTGCACTTCGAGCTGGAAAGCTTCAACAAGCGAGTCATCAGCGAACCGTTCAACCGTGTCATCTGTGAACAGCTCGCCCAGGAGCTGGACCCCATGGGCGAAGAGAAGACCATGATCTTCTGCGCCACCGACGCGCATGCCGACATGGTCAAGCGCCTGCTGGGCGACGCATTCAAGGCCGTGCACGGCGAGCACTACAACCAGGCCGCGGTGGAAAAGATCACCGGCGCTTCCGACAAGGTCGACCAGCTCATCCGCCGCTACAAGAACGAGCGCTTCCCCACCATCGCAATCACGGTGGACCTGCTGACAACTGGCATCGACGTGCCGCCCATCTGCCATCTGGTCTTCATGCGCCGGGTGCGCTCACGCATCCTGTACGAACAGATGATCGGCCGCGCCACCCGGCGTTGCGACGAGATCGGCAAGACGGTCTTCAAGATCTACGACCCGGTGGACTTGTATGCCTCGCTCCAGGCCGTCAACACCATGCAGCCGCTGGTGAAGGATCCCAAGGTCACGCTGGAACAACTGTTCGAAGAGCTGAACAACCCGGCCGCGCACGAGGCCGCGGGCAGCGCCCCCGGCCGCAGCCACGCGCACGATGTACTCGACCAGCTCAACCAGAAGCTCATGCGGGTTCTGCGCGACGCCGCACACAAGTCCGAGAAGAAGCCCGCCCTGAAAGAAAAGCTGGATCAGCTTGAGCAGCAATGGGGTGTGCCGCCGCAGCAACTGCACCGCCACTTGCATCAGATTGGGCAAGAGGGTGGTCCCCAGGCAGCAGCCGAATTCCTGCGCCACAACACCCGCCTGCTGCTGCAACTTGCCGAGGTTAGGCAGCTCCTGGGCACGGCCTACATGCCCGTCATCGCAACCCAGGCCGACGAACTGCGGGAACGCAGCCAAAGCTGGGGCCTTTACGCCAAGCCCGAGGACTACCTCGACAGCTTCAGCCACTTCGTGCGCGACCAAATCAACCAATCGGCTGCCATGGCCACGGTGGTCAACCGCCCCAAGGACCTCACCCGCGAACAGCTCAAGGAAGTGCGCCTGTTGCTTGACGGCGCTGGCTACTCCGAAGCCAGCCTCAAGGCCGCTTGGCGCAATCACAGCAACCAGGACATCGCTGCCGGCGTCATCGCCTACATACGCCAAGCGGCGCTGGGCGAAGCGCTGCTGCCCTTCGACCAGCGGGTGGCCCAGGCCATGCAGAAGATCTACGCCCAACACGCCTGGACACCGGTGCAACGCAAATGGCTGGACCGCCTGGCTAAACAACTCACGCACGAACTGGTCATCGACCAAGCTTTCGTCAACAACGCCTTTGCCAACGATGGTGGTGCGAAGCAGCTGGACAAACTGCTGGGCGGGCAGCTTGACAGTGTGATGGGAGCGTTGGCTGCCGGTCTCTGGCCACGAGCCGCCTGACAATTCAGCGATTGACGCACAACAGATTCACAGAACTCAAAAATGACCACCCAAGACATCGTCCAGAAGCTCTGGAATCTTTGCGATGTGCTGCGCGACGACGGCATCAACTACAGCGACTACGTCACCGAACTCGTGCTGCTGCTCTTCATCAAGATGGAGCACGAGAACACCGAGAGCGGCATCCTGCAAAGCCACAAGCTGCCGGCCTACGCTCGCTGGCCCGAGTTACGCGACAAGAGCGGCCTGAACCTGCTGCGCCACTACCGTGAAACGCTGCTCAAGCTGTCCGCCAGCGACGACCGCCTGATCGCCGCCATCTACGCTGACGCGCAGACCAGCCTGAAAGAGCCGCGCCACCTTGAACAGCTCGTCAAAAGCCTGGACAGCATCGACTGGTTCAGCGCCCGGCAAGACGGCCTGGGCGACCTGTACGAAGGACTGCTGGAGAAGAACGCCAGTGAAACCAAGAGCGGCGCCGGCCAGTACTTCACGCCTCGCCCGTTGATCGACGCCATCGTCCAGGTCATCAAGCCCCAGCCCGGCGAAACCGTGCAAGACCCAGCCGCGGGCACCGCAGGCTTCCTGATCGCGGCCGACCGCTACATCAAGGACCAGACCGACGACCTTTACAACCTCAGCGAGAGAGAACGCAAGTTTCAGCGCAACCAGGCATTCCTTGGCATGGAACTGGTGCCCGGCACCCGCCGCCTAGCACTGATGAACTGTCTGCTGCACGGCATGGAAGGCGATGATGAAGGCGTGGTGCACGTCGGCAACACGCTGGGCAGCGCCGGTAGCAGCCTGCCCAAGAGCCACATCATCCTCAGCAATCCGCCCTTTGGCACGGCAAAGGGCGGCGGCGGCCCGACGCGCGACGACCTGACTTTTGCGACAAGCAACAAGCAACTCGCCTTCCTGCAGCACATCGTGCGCCACCTCAAAGACGGTGGCCGTGCCGCCGTGGTGTTGCCCGACAACGTGCTGTTTGAGGCCGGCGTGGGCGGCGACATCCGCCGCGACCTGATGGACAAGTGCCGGCTGCACACCATCCTGCGGCTGCCAACCGGCATCTTCTACGCTCAGGGCGTCAAGACCAACGTCCTGTTCTTCGAGAAAGTCAGCCAGGCAGCCACCGGTAGCACTCAAGAGATTTGGGTGTACGACATGCGCGCCAATGCGCCCAAGTTCGGGAAACGCACCCCGCTGACCGACGCACACTTTGCCGACTTCATCGCCGCGTACGGCGGCGAACCCAACGGCAAGGCCACTCGACAGGACCAGGGCGAACAAGGCCGCTTCCGTCGCTTCAGCCGCGATTGGATCGCAAACGAGAAAGGCGACAGCCTGGACATCGCCTGGCTCAAGGATGAGAACGCCGAAGGCGCCGCCGACCTGCCCGAGCCGGCGGTGCTGGCACGCGAGGCAGTGGAAGAGCTGAACGGGGCGCTGGCGGAGCTGGAGGCGATCTTGGCGGAACTCGGTGAGGAAGCGCTGTGAGTACTCTGCCCACCTCGTGGGTTGAGACCCACTTAGGCGCGGTCGTGCCCTATGGCACCACCGTAAAGGCAGAGCCAGAAAGTCTTACACCCGACACTTGGGTGCTCGAACTCGAAGACATCGAGAAGGACACTACCAAGGTATTGCAACGACTGACATTCTCTGAGCGTCAATCAAAGAGCACAAAGAACCGGTTTGACGCGGGCGACGTGCTCTACGGGAAGCTGCGACCGTATCTCAACAAGGTCACATTCGCTGAGCAATCAGGTGTGTGCACGACTGAAATCGTTCCGATCAAACCAAACGATGCAGTCAATGGCCGGTACCTGTTCCATTGGCTTCGCCATCCCAAGTTCTTGGCTTACGTGACCGAGGTGAGCCACGGAGTGAACATGCCTCGTCTCGGTACTGAGGCTGGCAGACAAGCGCCTTTTGTCTTGGCACCAAAGAATGAGCAAAAGCGCATCGCCGACAAACTCGATACTCTTCTGGCCCGCGTGGACGCCGCCAACACCCGCTTGGCCCGCGTCGCGCCCATCCTCAAACGCTTCCGCCAGTCCGTCCTCGCCGCCGCCACCTCGGGACGGTTGACGGAGGATTGGCGTCAAGATGTGTTGGGTACTCGACAGCATGAGTACCAAGTCACCGAGATATCAGTTCCGTACCCTCAGCGCATAACAGGACCTAAAGGCTGGAAACCCCATACTTTTGATCAGGCGGTCGATTTGGTCGGAGGCAGCCAGCCTCCCAAGACAACTTTCGTGCACGAAGAACAACCTGACTATGTCCGACTAATTCAGATTCGGGACTACAAGTCGGATCGACATCTCACATATATACCTCGTGCACTCGCTCGCCGGTTCTGTTCAGCCACCGATGTGATGATTGGACGGTACGGCCCCCCCATTTTTCAGATCCTCCGCGGACTAGAGGGGGCATACAACGTCGCGTTGATGAAGGCTGTGCCAAAGGGTAACCTTCTGACGAACGACTACCTCTACTACTGGCTGCAGCGCGACGATCTACTGAAGTTTGTCGAAGCAGGCTCAGACAGGACGGCCGGCCAAGATGGCGTCCGCAAAGAGCACCTGATCAAGTACCCCGTGTTTGTTCCAACCGTTCCGGAACAAGTCGAAATCGTCCGCCGCGTCGAAGCCCTGTTCGCCTTCGCCGACCGCCTTGAAGCCCGCTTGCAAACCGTACAGACCGCCACCGAGCGTCTGACCCCAGCCCTGCTGGCCAAGGCCTTCCGCGGCGAACTGGTGCCGCAAGACCCGAACGACGAACCGGCGAGTGAACTGCTGCGCCGACTGCAGCAGGAAACACCGACGACCAGTGTGAAGCGCGGGCGGAAGAGCGCGGCATGAAGCTGCTGTCGATTGAGCTGTTCGGGCAATACAAAGGCCTGAGGGATCAGGCATTTGACTTCTCATCGGTGAGTAGAGACGTGGCCGTCCTCATCGGCGCCAACGGCTCGGGCAAGTCGCAGGTCATGGAGCTCATCGCCGAAGCCTTTGCCTTCCTTGAACGTCGGCAGCGACGGGACTTCCGGGTGCGTGCGCCGATGGGCTATGACTTCCGCGTTACGTACGAGATGGCTTCGTCTCGCTACGACGGCTTGCGCCGGTTCGCCGTGGATACGCGGGATGGTCTTCGCATTTCGGTGCATGAGCTCGCCGACCAGCCGCGCGATGGTGTTGCGCAGCCTGCCCAGGGTGTATGGAGTGAGGTGACGACGTGTGGCTCATTGGAAGAGTTGGCGCTTCCACGGGTCATCGGATACGCCTCTGGCATGTCCGAGAACCTTCAGCGAGCCTTCATGCGCAATGCGCTCCAGTACTTTGACGTGATTCGAGTCCGGGCAAACTTGAAGAAGGAGCTTGCGCAGCCCAAAGTGGATGAGAAGGCAACGCTGGCCATCAATGAGCGCTATCTCAGGCGCAACCCGGGCATATTCGCTGCCGAAGGGGAGGATCCAGAATCGGGCCTTTTCAGACTGCGCGAGACCGACACGGCGATACCCAGAAACCTCTTCCTCGACTATGACTGCGCAGCGCTGCTGATCGCCACACTCGGCATGCTTTCGCATGCTGATCGCGACGAGGTTTGGAATGAGATCCCTTTCCGCCATCCAGCGCGCGTGGTGTTGCGGTACGACCTGCGGGGCCAAGCGACTGCTTCGGACAACGCTCGTGACATCAAACGCTTGATCGAATTGGCGGGGCCAAACAGCTGTAAACCGATCTCCCCCAAGACCAGCGAGCCCGAGTATGAGTTGCTGGAGCTGGACTACTTGGCGGGTGACATCGAGATCAACTTTCAGGACCCGGAAGTCGTCCAGCGCATGGCTGATAACTCGCGAGCGCCTGACCAGTGGTTCTCGGCGCTGTACAAGCTTCAACTTCTGGGCGTTGATGAATGGTCTGGGACGGTGAAGCGCGCACTGCGTCGCGACGACTTTCAAGGCCATGTAGAGAAGCCGCTGAAAGGGAAGCTCCCACTGTCTGTGCAGGAACTCTGGATGTCTGATGGCGAGCGTACCGTCGCGTTTGACGACTTGAGCGATGGGGAAATACAGCTTCTGTTGACACTTGGAGCCGTGCGACTCTTTGGAGACGATGAGACGCTGTTCCTCTACGACGAGCCCGAAACGCACCTGAACCCAAGCTGGCGCACCCGATTCCACTTGGACTTTGAAAAGGCGAATGAGGCCAACGGAAAAGCACAGGCCATCATCTCTTCGCACTCGCCCTTTCTGGTCTCTTCGCTACCTCGCGAAGCTGTCTTCCATTTCAAGAAGGTCGATGGCGTGACCGACATGGCGAATCCGCCAGGAGAAACCTTTGGCGCATCGTTTGACGTGCTAATCAAAAAGCACTTCAACCTGCATGCAACGATCTCCGAGACGGCTGTCCAAGAAATTCGTGAGCGGCTCGCAAATCAGCAAATTACGAATCAAGAGAAGTTGGACTGGCTCGAAGACTCAGTCGGCGAGTCGATGGAACGTTCGTACCTCATCAACAAGCTGCGGGCTAGCTGATGCTGTTTGCGATCCGACCAAACCTTGAGCAGTCGAAAGTTTTTGACGGGCTCAACCTATTTCTCGTGGAGACGATGCTGGCAACGCTGGAAAGCCGACCAGTGGATGAAACACACCTCCCGGTCGGCCTGTGTGCTGCGATTGCTGGAAATCAGGCGACTCGTGCTGCAGTTGATACCCTGACGGCAAACTTAGCGGCGCTTGGTCCGGGGCAAAAGCAAGCTCTCAGGGACGCACTGACCGTGAGAACTGATCCTTGTGCTTTCCTGTCTGATCGTGGCGCGCCGCTGCCAGCCATACCCGAATCGGTCTTTCCTGCCTTAAAGGCCCTTGCCGTTCACCTCTTCCAGCGCACTGCGAAGCTCAGTGGCGTAGAGCTGGCATGCGGAGAGTGCATCGATGACCACTACGCTCGCTTCCGCCAGCGCAACGCGCCGGGCAATGGCAATGTGTGCTGCGTTTGCGGGACGGAATACCTTGCTCAGATTCGGGCCGGCGAGAACGACAACGAGCAGTGGCGCGGCCCGTACGACCACCTTCTGGCAAAGGATCTGTACCCGCTATACGGAGTCGATCCCAAGAACTTGCTGCCCATCTGCAACACCTGCAACTCCAAAGCCAAGCTGGCCAAAGACTTGGTTCTCAAGGATGGGGTCCGTCGCCTCAGCTTTTCGCCGTGGACTGAGCAAGCGTCTTTGCAAGAGATTGAGGTGGTCGTCGATGACGCGAACGACCTGTTTCCACGCGTGGTCGTGAACCTCCGGAGCGCTGATCCAGATCGACAAGAGAAGCTTGCTACCTGGGATGATGTCTACGAGATCAAATCTCGCGTTGAGGGCGAGTTCAAAGAATTGGCCGCAAAGTTGGCCGAGGATGCTCACGCGCCCAACGATGCATCCTTTGTGCGGAAACTCCGGAAGGTCGGGCTTGCCAAAGCTGAAGCACAAAGGCTGACGCCCTTCAACTACTGGCGTGCGCGTGTCTACGCTGCGGTGAGAGGCATGAATCCACGAAGCCGTGAGGCATTGCGTAAGGCGACTGCTCCCACGCCCCAAGCGGTTGATGACATGGAGGCGCTATTCTTTCAATGAGCGGCGCTTCAATGCACCACCTTTTGCCGCCCAACGTGCGACCATCCCTCGGGGAGCCCTCCGCTGTCTCCTATTTCGAGCAAGGCATGAACTTGAGGAGCAAGGGCTGCTTTAAACACGCATTCGACGAATTGGTGCTGGGCCACCAGCAGCATATTGGTCATTCACCTGTGTTCACGTCTGCATCCTGACCGCCTGCTGTTAACCCCAGACCAGTTCCCCGCGGACGGCTTGCTGAAAGGCGGCGATCGCTGCAGTGCGGACAGATCATTGACGTGAAACTTCAAACGAGGCGCAGTTTCCAGGTCACCTTCCCTGAGTGCTAGACAAAGTTCAGAGTCGAAGGTCATGTGGTGACACGAGTGTCGGCCACCTCTGCAGAAACTGGTGCAGGATAGAGTTGATTCAAAATTTCAGCGACCAGCTGACCTGCCCCCTCCCAGCCGTACCAACCTGAAGTTAGTGAAGTCCGTCAGCCAACCGGAGAATGACGGATATGAAGAAGAGCAGATTCAGCGAGGAACAGATCATTGGGTTCCTCAGACAGGCCGAGGCAGGCATGCCTATCAAGGAGCTCTGCCGTAACGGCGGCTTCAGTGATGCGACGTTCTACAAGTGGCGTGCCAAGTTCGGTGGCATGCAGGTCTCGGAGGCCCAACGCCTGCGAGAGCTGGAGTCTGAGAACGCCAAGCTCAAGCGGCTACTGGCCGAGGCGCACCTGGACATGCATGCGCTCAAGAGCGTTCTGGGGGTAAAGCGCTAGCCCCGCAGGCCAAGCGCGAAGCGGTTGGGCTTATGGTGAGTGATCACCATTTGTCCCAGCGTCGCGCATGTAGGCTTGTGGGGCTCTCCCGCGACAGCTACCGCAACCCACCGCAGGCCGATCAGGCTACGTTGGAACTACACGAGAAGATCGTGCAGATCGCCCATGTGCGTCGCCGCTTTGGATACCGGCGCATTCACGACCTTTTGCGCCCAGAGTTTGCGGGTGTCAATCACAAGCGGGTGTACCGTATTTATCGACAGGCCAACTTGGCTGTGCGCAAGCGCAAGAAAGGCAAGCGCCCCGTCAACGAGCGGGTGCCACTGCAGTTGGCTCGCACGGTCAATGAGGTGTGGAGTATGGATTTCGTCAGCGACAGCCTTGCAGGTGGGCGGCGCTTGAAGTACCTCACTGTGGCCGATGACTTCACCCACGAGAGCGTTGATATCGCTGTGGACTTTGGCATCTCAGGTCAGTACGTGACCCGAGTATTGGATCGTGCCGCGCTGTTTCGCGGGTATCTAAGTTAGCCAGTTGTCCGTCAATCCGCGCTTTGAGGACTTCCATAGAAACCCGCTCTTGCGCGCTCAGTTCAGCAGCCCTGTGCCATCTCCGAAATCCTTCGTTTTTGACCAAGCCGATATCGATCGCGTGATGAAGTAGGTTGCGAAGCGTGGGACTGCACTTGGGGTTCTGCTCAAGCAAACTGCAGCGCAGCCTCTCCCGAAGTCCGAACTCCAGCGTCGCGAGCGCCTGTGCAGACGCGGTCATGTAAAAGCGGTAGACGTACCATCCGTAAAGGTAAAGGTTCTTGGCAACCTCGAACTGAACCGCGACCGGTTCTGGCACCGCAGTGCTGAGCCGAATGGCCGCGATTTCAGCATGATGGCTCGCAAGAGACGGCGCATGGGGTGCTGCCGCCATGACCGTCCGCTGATCGGGTTCCAGAGCGCTCGATGCGCTGCGAAGCGCATCGGCGGGGTGAATGCCTGATCTTGTCATGGTCGCGACTTCTTCAGGCTGTGGCCCCATCTGTTGGGACGATCACGCCAGCCGGTAGAACCCATCGGCATCAATCACCAACTTTTGCGTCTCCTGCAGCTTCTTGATCGAAGCCCCGATGGACCCGCGTGGCAGCCCGCTGGCTTGGGCCAATTCGACCTGGCTTACCGTCTTGGCCTTTCCCTTCAAGATCTTTTGCAACGCCTTCAACAGTCTTTCTGGGTTTGATGGCTTGGCCGACTTGGCAGTTGAAGAGACTGTTTTGCCCGCAGATGTTTTGCGTGCCTTCTTGAGCTTTGACGCTGTCGCCTCAATGGTCTTCACGTCTTCGACTTCGGCAATCTCCGGCGCTAGGGGCTCTGTGTTCCGCCTGATGCGTCGACTGCGACTTGCTGAAGGCAGGGCCGGCAACACAGAGATTTCAGCCTGGGCGAATTGGGCTGCCTCTTGGTATATGGCCTTGAGCTGCTGTTCCAAAGAATTGATCTCGTGCACCAGACGCGCCACCTGGCGCATCTGCTGGTACGAACCATCCGCTTCAGCCCCAAACGGCTGCAGAGCCATTTGCTCCATCAAGGCCTGCGAGTGGGCTTGAAGTTCCTGCTGCAATGAATGAGCAGCGACATTCAAAGCCGCACCGGCGGCCTGTAGATTGGACAAGGTCTTGGGAGCGATGGTCATTGCAGTTTTCGATGGGTGAACGGGATGGTCAAATATTATCCCCATCCGTCAAATTGACTAATGAGCCAATCTACAAGCTTGCGCAGCGATGATGGACCACGTTGGAGATATGGGCCTGGGTGGTTGGATCCGAAGCCCCTATCCTGCCCAGCGAGGCCCTGCTAGATTCGAGAAATGCGCCGCTTCGATGGCCTCTTTCCGCAGTACCAGCTGCTGTCTTGGCTCCCAGACGAGACATTCTTCAGTCTGGTGAGCCGGCATCACTTTCTTTGGGGGCACACCACTGCGGCAAAGACTTGTGAGCTGATCTTCGGGCGTCTGCGCGCGGGCACGCATCACGATTTCCCGAACTCTCTGCAGGCATTCATTGATCGAGTGGGTGAGGCCGCAGGCGATGTGCAAACCATCGCACGAGAACATACCCTCCTCAAGTACTACCAGGCGTTCCTTGGGGCGAACGCGGTCGACGATGTCGTATCAAGCATGGCTGGGCCCGACGTTTCCCACCTGAAGCTGAGGTTGGGAATTCTGACCAGTCGATTTCGGTCGAACCATCCATTGAAGGCGTGCCCATCGTGTATGGCTCAGGATGCACAGACCTACGGTTGGGCCTATTGGCACTTGCAGCATCAATATCCAGGCGTCTGGGTGTGTGCATCTCACAGGGTGCCTTTGCTCCAATCTTCACTCAAGGCAACCGGAGTCCAGCGATATCAGTGGCTGTTACCCAATGGCGGTGAATTGCAGCCGGTGCCAATGGACGGGGCCCACACATTCGACGCGCTGATGAGCCTTGCAGCGCTCGTTCAGGACATCGTCGGTCAAGGTGCGGAACAACCGCTATTTGTGGCTCGTCTGCACGAGGTGTACCGACACGAGTTGCAGCGCCGCAGTTGGATCACACCCGCTGGCCAACTCAGGGGTGCCGAAATCGCCGGCGCGTTTCTCCAGTACGCCGAACTGCTTAGGGGTGTTCCGGAATTTTCCGGACTGCCCAAAGACGCTGCAGAGGCATCGACTCAATTGTCTCGATTGCTCAGGCCTCCACGCTCCGGCACGCACCCCCTGCGCCACCTGATGCTCATCCATTGGTTGTTTGGTACTACAACTAAGTTCCAAGAGGTGTGTGAGCGCACTTTCAAAGGCGTTGATGTCCCAAGGCACGAATACACACCCGAATCGCCAACTGAAGAAGAGGATCCGCGTCTCAACCTGCTATCGCGATTGATCCGTGAGGAGGGGCAGTCCGTACGCCAGGCGGCCTGCGCAATTGGCATCGATACCCAGACCGCGATGGTTTGGGCGGGCCGCATGGGCTTCCACCTGTCAAGAAGACCAAAGAAGCTTTCTCCGATGGTGAGAGCTCAGGCCGTGCGGCAATTGCAACGGGGCGCGGACAAAGTGGATGTTGCGACTGCTGCAGGGGTGTCAGTCGAAACTGTCACACGGGTGCTGCTTGGAGAGCCGGGGTTACATGCTGCCTGGACTGCAGCAAGGCAGGCCAGAGTGCGTGCTCGGGCGAGAGCTGATTGGCTCACCCAGCTTGAGGTCAACGGAGCCCTCGGCCTCAAGTGGATGAGGGAGCTGGCACCTGGTGCATATGCCTGGCTGTATCGCAATGACCGCGCCTGGTTGAACGCGCATAAACCCGTATCGATTCCACCGAGCAAGCGCAAGAGGGTGTCCCCGGTGGACTGGTCAGCCCGTGACCTGGATTTGAGCGCCCAAGTCCGTGAAACTGCGCTGCGGTTGATGACGGAGGAGGGGCTGCGTCGCATCCGGTTTTGGCAGCTGTATCAAGCTATCCCTGAACTCAAGGCCAAGATGAATTCGCTGGATGCATTGCCCATGACGCGGCAGGCCATCGAACTTGCCATGAAGGCCACGCCGCCTGCCTCTGATTCCTTCATCTGACTCGGTCAAGTCACGACAACTCGCCATTGCGTGCTTGATATGCGTATATGCATTAAGGTATGCTTTACGAATGATTGAAGCGAAGTTGCGCGCCCGCGCAGAAAACGCGCGCCGAGTCTGCAAAGCCCATGGGATTGCGCAGGCCGATATCGCCGCGCATGTCGGCGCAAGCCAGCCTCAAGTAAGCCGGATTCTCAATGGTGAGGCGGTCAGGGCCTCGCGCTTGTTTGAAGAGGTCTGTCTGTTTGTTGAAAGGTTCGAGGGTGGGGTCACTGCGGACGCCGTGCGGGCCAACCTAGACCTCATTGAGGCACTTCAAGCGACATGGGATGGGTCAGCGTCCCATGCCAAAGCCTTGGCGGCCGTCATTCGGTCACTGGCAGTCCTGAATCACCCAACCCCTGGTTCACCCCATCGAGGAGAACGTTCATGAACATGCTTGTGCAGCCTGCTCCCTTGCCAGAGGAGTTGGATCGTGGATACCTGGGCCGGATCATGAGAATCAACGGCTACAGGCATCTGAAGGAGATGACGGATGCCATGGCGGCGCACTTCGGATACGAAGGAGTGAAATGGCAAGAGCGGACAACCCACGAGTTGCTCAGCAGAATGGCAGGAATGACCACAGAGCAATTTGCACAGCGACATACAAGTTTGCCGCTGAGAAGAGGGATCACCTCCTACTTTCCTGAAATTCCGCATGGTGCGTTAGCAAGGAGGTCGATATTGCAACTCAGCTCCATGCGGCGTAAGTACCATGCGGCTTACTTCTGCAAGAAATGCGTGAGCGCTGACGTGCATTTTCATGGTGTCAGCTATTGGCGCAGAGACCATCAGATCCCGGGGCAGATGTGGTGTCCAAAGCATAAGAGCGCTTTGAATTTCGTGTCATCAGGTGATCCATTTTTGAGCTCACCCATCCAGTTTATGGCAGCGAGTGAGGCCATTCCAGATTCCTGGGTCAAGGAATCATCGCAGAACGTACATGTCCAGAGGTTTCTGGACATGGCAGCCGCTCTTTATGATCAAGCGGCGCCATTCAGCGTAGCCCTCTTGGCCCCTGTGCTGTGTGACCTTGGCCGGTCGCTAGGGTTCAAGACCAATCCAGGTCTGAGCAGGGGCGAACTGATCAGCGACCGAATCATCGAGGTGTTTCCTCGCCCATGGCTCGACTCGGTATTTCATGGACTATCGGGTAAGGAGCCTGGTACCTTCTCACACCAGATCGACGGTGTGTTGTACCTGAGGACTTCGGCGTCCTCTGTCACCGCCTACCTTTTGGTCTTGGCCGTGTTGTTTGATAGCGCTGACACTGCGATAAACGCGTTATCGAATACTTGTCGAAGCGGACTGGTCCCTGCTGTACGCCGATCTCGGCGTAAACATAATTTGCCGGACGGAGATGCTTTGATCGACCTGTATGTCGAGGCTATGGGCGTTCATAGCGAAGTGGTGAAGCAGTTGCAGTTTCCCGCCCAAACAGTACGCAATGCGCTCCTCAGCCTCGGGCTTCCTACCTTGTCAGATGCGGATGATCCAGAGGCAAACGGTAGCGTTGCTGGGCTCAGAGCTTTCTATCTTCAACGACTTTCATTTGGCGCGAGTGCGAAAGCCGCTGGACTGTCAGAGCGAAGATTTGAAGGTTTGCTTCGAATGTGTGGTCCCAATTTACTCAAGGCATTGAAGAGGATGAACCCGAAAAACAGCGTTAGGCCCAGGGCTCGGCAAGCAAAGCAGATCTTGCCAACGCAGATAACGGCAATGGCGGAGCACGTAAATTGAACGGGCTCCGCCATCGGAATGAGCCCATCAACTCTCAGGTGCTTCCTGGCGTGCCCCAGAATTGAGCCCAGAAGCTGTGGTCCCGGGTAACCAGGTCTTCGTATCTAGCCATGCGCTTGGGATCGCTGCTGCGCAGGGCGTCGACGGCGGGCCCCACCGGTGCGAGGTAAGTGTACGCAGCTATGCGGAAATCATCAAGCCGCAGGTCGTCGTCTTTGCGCTCAAAAGCAACTCGATGAGCGGCGACCCAGAGGGCAATTATCAGACGTTGGACACCAGCAGTTTTCTCCAAGATGAGCTCAGCCAGTTCATCCGTAATCGGCAAAGGTTTCGCAACGTACTGGTACAGCCCCAACCTGGGCAGAAATTGTTGCCGAAACACTGGGTCCTCGACATCTGTAAAGTGCTTGAACGCGTGATACCCCGAGGTCACGATTCGCTCGGCGTTGCTCAGCCGCCTGGTCAACGCGCTGATGCCATCGGGCGTACCTGAAACCAGTAGCGGAATTTGCCAGGTGTTCATCAATGTGAGGACCCACTTGATGCACTGATCCTCGACAATGCTGAGCTCTGGCGGATCTTCTCCGACCTTGCGACGTCTGCGTCGATCCAGCGTTGAAAGCTTGAAGAAATTTTGGATTTCATCGAGGTGCAGCAACCCCAGGAAATGGGTCGATGCAACCTGTCTCCATTCCTCCAGCATTTGCATCCCGTTGCGCCACTCGCCAAGCAGCGTTTTGTCAAAGCGAGTGCTGCCTGTGACCCGCTTCCAGGCGGTCATGAGTGCTGCAGCCAGATCAGTTGCTCTGCCACTTGCGGGGACGTCGAGCGAAAGCCAGACGACCTGCTGCAAGCCGTTTGTCATCCGAAAGAACGACGTATGCTTGATAACTTGCTCTGGGTAGCTCCCCAAACATCTTCGGATCGATTGAGTCTTCCCGGTGCCTGAAACTCCTTCAACCGCGGCTCCGAAGGCCGGAGCGTTCAACGGTAGTTGGAACTGAACAGGCTCTCCACTGATCTTGCTCCACGTGCTAGCAGACGAAGGATGCAGGTGGTGATAGTTCTGCCGGATCATCAGGTCGATCGACTCGGCCAGTTGGAGCCCTTCGATACTTGGGATGTGAAGATTGCGCACATCCATCAGCATGTGCAATCGGAGGTGACGCGGGATGCTAGCGATATCTCTTGGGGGCTTTTTGGGCAGAGCTACGAGCGAGCTCGCGGCATCCTGTCGTGAGCGGATTGGACCTAGCCCCTGGATCAAAATATTGTCAGCATATGGGTCGTGTGGAGATGTGGTTTTAACGCTCATTGTCGGCCTCCTCATCCATGGCTGCAAAGATGTCCTGCATCATCTGAACATGGCCGTCTGTCACCATCTTTCGGGCGGTTCGAGTTCCCCGAAATTCGTTGTAAGCCAGTTGCGCCGCGATTTCATGTTCCAAAGCGCGCGCCTCTGTCATCGTTGGGGCTCGACCTCTGGCACGGTCAAGAGCGATTCGAGTCTGTTCAATCGATTGCTCGCGGATGGCCTCCATGCGCTTCAAGCCAAGTACCGCGTCACATACTCGTTGGTGCTCAATGTCGGCAGCCTTCATCTTTTGAAAGGCGAAGGCGTCAGCCATATCGTCGTATGTGATCTCCGGTGAGGCATTCGAGTGGGCGGCTATCTGTAAGTCGATGAGACCATCGCCAGAGACATTGGGGGCCCAGATGGTTGATACGGACCCAGGGTAGTACTGTGCTGGAATCTGCCAACCCCCAGTGTTCCTGGCGAAGGTGGACCAGAGTTCCGCTTCCACTATCGGAGATTCGTAGTAGTTGCCCCGAAAGCGCACTCCGCGTGGTGTTACACGAGCTTCGCCGCCCGGCAGGAGTTGGCTGACCAGTTCGGCATTTGCTGTCGAGCGTAAGTAGCCAATCCCCATTGCATGACCCCAGCGCCAGAGCCCAGCTGGACTCGGTGCGTGTCAAGACAGTTGTCGCCTAATTCATGCGCGCCGAGCCGCTTTATCCAGTGCTGATTCCGTCGTCTTGA
>NZ_JBWKOU010000033.1:0-48693 GCF_059416245.1 Curvibacter sp. GW821-FHT09D12
GCGCCGATGATAGTGCGGGTTCCCGTGTGAAAGTAGGTCATCGTCAGGCTCTTACAGCCCTCAAAACCCCCTCCAGGAAACTGGCGGGGGTTTTGTCTTTGGGGCTCCAGAAATGAGTCCAACCCTTGCTCAGCCTCGGATGCCTCAGTGCCGGCACCGTTTGCAATTCGGGCGCCCCTTCGAATGCAACGACAACTTCTGGAGCATTGCAGGCCCTTCGTCATCGTCTCTGATGCCTATCAGCCTCTTGATAATGCGCTTGGCAGTCATTCCTGACCCCGCGGAGCCTCATCAGCCCCTTAAGCTACGGCCAAACCCTCGACAAACACCTTCAGTTCTCCCTGACGGAACTCGACCCATGATTCGTCTCGGGTCAAGGGTTCTGTCACGATGATCGCCGCGCGGTCGTCGGGTGATGTGCAGGTCGTCCAATCAATGCTGATGTCGTCATCTGCCAGCGTGGATTGTCCGAAGGGTGCCGCACGCTCGAGGTAGTGCAGGCGAGTCGAGGCGTGAGCCCAGAGCGCCTCCCCGTTCGACAACAGGAAATTGAATGTGCCGTGTTTGGCAATTCGAGGCGCCAACTCACGCAAAGTGATGGTCAGTTCTTCCACAGAGGGGACGTTGGCGTGTGATTTGGCAAGTTCTTGCATGATCCAGCAGAAGGCCAACTCACTGTCCGTGCTCCCAACCGGACGAAAATGGCTGTGCAACCTGGGTGCGAAGTTCTTCAAGTCGCCGTTGTGGGCAAAAACCCAATACCTCCCCCATAGCTCTCGCACGAAAGGATGACAGTTCTGAAGATTCACCGCACCTTGCGTGGCTTTGCGTATATGAGCAATGACATTGCGACTTTTGATGGGGTAGCGTCGAATCAGTTGCGCGATGGCGGACTCTGCTGCGGGCTCGTGATCCACAAAGTGACGCAGCCCACGCCCTTCAAAAAATGCGATGCCCCATCCGTCAGAGTGATGATCAGTGCGTCCGCCTCGTTGAGAAAAACCTGAAAAGGAGAATGTCACGTCGGTCGGGACGTTGCAGTTCATGCCCAGCAATTGACACATGGATCATTGGTCCTTTGGAATCTTGTTGTTCATGGCATCGCGGCCTTCACGCAGTTGCCATGCGGCCGCCATGGCCAACATGCACAAAGCTGCCAGAAGCATAAAAACCTCATCGAAGGCCGCCACGCGGGCGGGGCTGGTGACAGGATTGCTCAACGAATCCCCGTGAGCTGCCAATCGCCATTCGAGCACGATGCCGCACAGACTGACACCGGCAGCACCACCCAGCATTCGCAAGAAATTGATGCTGCTCGCCCCTTGCGGAATCAGCGCCTTGGACAAGGGCCGCATGGCTCCCAGGTTCAATGAGGGGAGGATGAAGCCCAGTCCGATCCGCCCGAGGACGGCCAGCAGAGCCAGTTGCCACAGGGCGGATTCAAGGGTCAGCCCCATCATCAACGCAAAGGATGCGGCCAGTAGTGCCAACCCAACACTGACGAGCAAATAGGTTGGTTGCTTGTCTGCCATGCGTCCCACCACGGCAATGGTCGCCGCGAGCACAAAGCCGGCGGGCAGCAAGATCGTTCCAACGTGTGAGGCCGAAATATGAAGTGCCAATTGCATGTAGACAGGCAGCAGGTAGGTGGATCCGAATAAAGCGGTACCGTAGATCACCGCCACGATACTGCCCATGGCAAATTGCCTGTAACTGAACAGATGGAGGTTCATCAACGCCTCGCCCCCCTGTTTGGCGATGCGACGTTCCCACCAAATGAAAAGGAACAAGGACGCAAGGGCCGCCACCAACAGCATCGCTGCCTGCAAGCCTGACCCACCTCGTAAATCGACCAAGCCGTTGAGCAGGCACAAGGTGCCCACGCTGCCCAGCAGCAAGCCACGCCAGTCCAATCCCGCGCCATCGCGGTTGGCTGCCACGCCACCTGGTGCGGTGGTCGGTACGAAACGATGTGCCATCCACAAAGACGCCAGGCAGAAAGGCACGACCATGAAGAAAATGGAGCGCCACCCGAACAGGTCGACCAGAATCCCACCGATGCTGGGGCCGATCGCTGGTGCCAGCACCACCCCCATGCCGAAAATGCCGCTGGCACGCCCTTGCTCATGGGGCGCGAAGGCACGCAGGATGATGATGGCTGGGATCGGTTGAACAATGCCCGCTGCCAGGCCTTCCGCCACGCGGGCGCCCAACACCAATGGGTAGACCTGGGCAAAGCCACCGACAACGCCGCCCAGCAGAAGCAGTGCCACAGCACCTGAGTAAGTCCTTCGATAGCCATACCGGGCCAGCAACCAGGGGGTGGTCAGCATGGACACGGTCATCGCCACCATGAAGCCCGAACTCACCCATTGGGCCCGTTCTTGCCCCAATGAAAAATGGTGGCTCATCGCCGGAATCGCCACATTGACGATGGTGGACGACATGATGGACGCCATCGTGCCGATCATCACGGACAACAGCAGCAGCCAGCGGTAACGTTCCCCATAGCGTTCGCGCAAGGCCTGGGTATGCAGTTCGCCCGCATTCGCGAGAGGAGAAGACATCCGTGCTCCTGGTCGCTCAAATACGGGCTTCAGACCACAGCTTGCCGCCGGTGGCCCAGTTGTCGCGCGGGACCTCTGTGATGATCACATCGACCGATTCCGTTGCCCCACCCAGAACCTCCCCACTCACGCGGGTGAGCTCTGCCACAAGCTTCTTTTTGTGTTCGATGGAACGGCCTTCCATCATTTCCACGTGATAAGTGGGCATCTTGCGACTCGCTAGGATTTCGAAAGAGTCAAATCATAGAAGGAATGCGCCACCCGGGTGATTCGGCTAAATCTGCTCTCCGTCATGTGCCACCGATGTGATGCGCTCGCCACCCATTGCTTGCGTGCCTTGTGCACATCGCGAGCAGATGCAGCGCAACCCTTGCTCATCGGCCGGCAGGCGCGCCAGCGCATCAGCCCCAATGGGGGTGCTCATGCACCAACAGGCAGAGGCATTGCCTTGGCAGGCACCGCATTCGTTCGGCTGACCGCACAAAGGGCACAGATCTGCGCGGAAGGGCTTGGGTGGCTGGCTCTCAGTCATATCACCGCATTGTGCGCTTCTGTGTGCCAGGCCTGGCAGGCGTGAGCGCCAAAAAAAGGGGGCACCCCAAGGTGCCCCGATCAAGATGCATGCCCCGTCAAGGGCAAGGGCTCAAGCTTTTGCTTTCACCTTGAGGCGCCAGGCATGCAGCAGCGGCTCGGTGTAGCCGCTGGGTTGCACCAGGCCCTTGAACACCAAGTCCAGAGCGGCCTGGAAAGCAGCGCCTTGCGGGTTGGCCACCAGGCTGATGTAAAGCGGATCGCCTGCGTTCTGGGCATCCACCACGGCGGCCATGCGTGCAAAGGTCTCGCGCACCTGGGCTTCCGTGACCACGCCATGCAGCAACCAATTGGCAATGTGCTGGCTGCTGATACGCAGGGTGGCACGGTCTTCCATCAGGCCCACGTTGTGGATGTCGGGTACCTTGGAGCAGCCGACGCCCTGGTCCACCCAGCGAACCACGTAGCCCAGAATGCCTTGCACGTTGTTGTCCAGCTCTTGCTGCTTGTCGGCTTCGCTCCAGTTGGCCTGGGCCGCCACCGGGATGGTCAGCAGGTCGTTCATCAGCGATTCGGGGTCTTGTCCCGATTGCTCGATGTCCGATTGCACCTGCGCCACGTTGATCTGCTGATAGTGCAGGGCATGCAGGGTGGCCGCAGTGGGCGAGGGCACCCAGGCCGTGTTGGCGCCCGCCTTGGGGTGGCCGACTTTTTGCTCCAGCATGGCAGCCATCAGATCCGGCATGGCCCACATGCCCTTGCCGATCTGGGCGCGACCACGCAGGCCACATTGCAGGCCGATCAGCACATTGCGGCGTTCGTAGGCGGCGATCCAGGCGCTGCCTTTGATGTCGCCCTTGCGCAGCATCGGGCCTGCGCGCATGGCCGTGTGCATCTCGTCACCTGTGCGGTCCAGGAAGCCGGTGTTGATGAACGCGACACGGCTGGCGGCGGCCGCAATGCAGGCTTTCAGATTGACGCTGGTGCGGCGCTCCTCGTCCATGATGCCCAGCTTCACGGTGCTGTCAGGCAGGCCCAGCAACTTCTCGACGCGGCTGAACAATTCGCTGGCGAAACCCACTTCTGTCGGGCCGTGCATCTTCGGCTTCACGATGTAGACGCTGCCGGTGCGGCTGTTTCGGATGCCATTGGCGCCATGGCCTTGCAGGTCGTGCAGCGCGATCGCCGTGGTCACCACGGCGTCCATGATGCCTTCCGGGATCTCCTGACCGTTGCCATACAGGATGGCCGGGTTGGTCATCAGGTGGCCCACATTGCGAAGGAACATCAGCGAACGGCCATGCAGGCGCACTTCACCGCCCTTCGCGCCGGTGTAGACGCGGTCCGGGTTCAGGCCGCGGGTGAAGCTCTTGCCGCCCTTGCTCACTTCCTCGGTCAGCGTGCCTTTCAGGATGCCCAGCCAGTTGCTATAGGCCAGCACCTTGTCGTCGGCGTCCACTGCGGCCACCGAGTCCTCCAGGTCAAGGATGGTAGACAGCGCCGCTTCCAGCACCACATCGCTGACGCCGGCCGCGTCGCTCTTGCCAATGGCCGTGTTGCGATTGATCTGGATGTCCAGATGGTTGCCGTTGCGTTTGAGCAGGATGGAACTGGGGTTGGCTGCGTCGCCTTGGTAGCCCACGAATTGCGCGGTGTCCTGCAACGGGCTGTCGCTGCCGGTGCTCAACTTGACCAGCAGTTGCCCATTCACCACCTGATAGGCCACGGCGTCCTTGTGGGAGCCGTTGGCCAGGGGGGCCGAGGTGTCCAGCACCTGGCGTGCAAAGGCAATCACCTTGGCGCCGCGCACCGGGTTGTAGCCCGAGCCCTTTTCGGCACCATCGGCTTCGGGAATGGCGTCGGTGCCATACAGCGCGTCATACAGGCTGCCCCAGCGTGCGTTGGCGGCGTTGAGTGCATAGCGTGCGTTGAGGATGGGCACCACCAGCTGAGGCCCTGCCTGCAGGGCCAGCTCAGCGTCCACGTTGGTGGTGGTGGCCTGCGCCTGCACGGGTTGTGCGGCCAGATAGCCGATCTTTTCCAGGAAGGCGCGGTAGGCCGGCATGTCGGTGATGGGGCCTGGGTGAGCCTGATGCCAGGAGTCCAGCTCGGTCTGCAGGCGGTCTCGTTCAGCCAACAGGGCCACATTCTTGGGGGCCAGATCGGCAACGATGGCGTCAAAGCCTTGCCAGAACGTTTCGCTGCTGACGCCGGTACCCGGCAGAACTTGTTCGTTGACGAAGTCGTAAAGCGTGGTGGCGACTTGCAGGCCGTGAACGTGGGTGCGTGCGGTCATGATGAGGTCCTTGAGTTGAAAGTGAAGTCAGGCAAATGAACAAAAAACAAAAATGAAGGTGCCATCGACCCCGGTGCATTCCGGGCAGGCGGGGCATCACCCCGACGGAAAAAAGGACAGCACGGCCTGAAGGTTGGTACCGGTCCGGCTGGGGGGCGGGCCAATCTGCTCCGGGGGCCGGTCATGCCGGTTCACCCACAGCGTGTTGTAGCCGAACCAGGTGGCCCCCAGAGCGTCCCAGCTGTTGCCACTGACAAACAGCGTGTCGCGCACGGCCACGCCGGTGGCCTTGGGGCCCAGGGCATAGGTGTCGGGGTGGGGCTTGTAGCGGCGTACCGCGTCCACACTGATGATGTGATCCAGCCAGTTTGCCAGCCCGGCGCTGCGCACGGCCACGGCCAGCATCTCGGGGTCGCCGTTGGAGAGGATGCCCGTGGTGATCCCCTGCGCCTTCAGTGCCTGCAGGACCTCCCGGTTCTCAGGAAAGGCGCTCAAGGCGCGGTACTGGTTCATCAGTTGCAGTTCTTGTGCGTCGCTCAGCAGCAGGCCCAGTTGGGCTGCGGCATAGCGCAGCGACGCCTGGGTCAAGGCCCAGAAAGGCTGGTAGTGGCCACCACCATCGCTGGTCAGCAACTGGGTGTATTCAATTTGCTTGTCGCGCCACAGCCGGCTCAGTGCATCCCCTTGGCCAGCAAACAGTTGTTCGGCCAGCAGGCTCACGCTGTAGACGTCAAACAAAGTGCCGAATGCGTCAAACAGCACCGCCTTGGGCGTGCCAAAGGCGGAGGCAGGTTGGGCGCGGCGTTTGTCCATGCCCAGACTTTATTCCACACTTGAGTAAACATTAATAACTTGAAAATAGATTTATTTGTGACAAATTAAGATGTAATCTGTGGGGCTGATGCGTTCCACGTCAGAGACCTGCACATCCCCATCGAGCGAGCTTGTCTGGCATGCCGTGTCAAATTCGAATTGAATTTGAGGGTAATGAGGGTTTTTTCGTCTGAGATTTTGACTTTTTGTAACGTAATCTGAGGCCCATGGACAAACTCAAGCAGATGGAATCCTTTGTGTCGGTGGCCACCCGGGGCAGTCTGACCGCCGCGGCCAATGCCGAGGGAGTGGCGCCTGCCATCATGGGGCGCCGGTTGGACGCCCTGGAAGAGCGCCTGGGCGTGAAACTGCTCATGCGGACCACTCGCCGCATCACCCTCACCCACGAAGGCAGCGCCTTTCTGGAGGACTGCCAGCGTGTGCTGGCTGACGTGGCCAATGCCGAGGCCAGCGTCAGTGCCGGGGGCGTCAAGGCCAGCGGGCATTTGCGCATCACGGCGCCGGCGGGCTTCGGCCGCCGGCACGTCGCTCCCCTGGTGCCGCGCTTTCGCGCTCTGCATGCCGAGGTCACGATCTCCCTCAATCTCAGCGATCGAGTGGTCGATCTGGCGGGCGAGGGCTACGACTGTGCGGTTCGGGTGGGCGATCTGCCCGACTCCTCTCTTGTCAGCGTGCGAATGGCCGACAACCGGCGCTTGTGCGTGGCCACGCCTGAGTACTTGCAGCGCAACGGCACCCCGCAGCACCCCTCTGAACTCTCCCGCTTTGACTGCCTGACCTTGTCGAGTGATGCCTCACAGACCCGCGGCTGGGCCTTCCGATTGCCGAAGGACAGCGGCTTTGAGCTGGTGCACCTCAAGCCGGGCGGTCCCCTGGACTGTTCGGACGGGCAGGTTTTGCACGATTGGTGTCTGGCCGGCTACGGCGTGGCCTGGCGAAGCACCTGGGAGGTCGAAACCGAAATTGCCCAAGGTCGCCTGGTGACCTTGCTGGACGAGTTTGCTGCGCCGCCCAACGGTATTTACGCCGTCTTTCCACAACGCAAGCACCTGCCGCTGCGCGTCCGCCTTTGGATCGATTTCCTCAAGCACAATTACGGCCAGCCCGATTACTGGAAGGTGTCCTGACCTTTCCGCTGCCTGGCGCCCCCTGAGGCGTGGGCCGGCCCTGGGCTGGAGAAAGACCTTTCCATGACCCTCGAAGCCCTGCTGGCCAGCCTTCATCTGCTGGCCATCCTGACCCTGGTGGTGTTCCTGTCCAGCGAAGCCGCCCTGTGCCGCCCCGAATGGCTGAATGCCGCAGTGGTCGAACGCCTGCCCCGGCTGGATCTGATTTACGGGCTGGCCGCCGCGTTGGTGTTGATCACTGGCCTGGCCAGGGTGTTCCTGGGCATCAAGGGCGCGGCCTGGTATGCGCCGCAGCCCCTGCTGCATCTGAAGCTCGGGCTGTTTGCCCTGATGGGCCTGCTGTCCATTTCGCCCAGCCTCGCGTTCCGTCGGTGGCGCCGTGAATACCGCGCCACTGGGGCGCTGCCCGACGCGGCTGAAGTGCGCCGGGTGCGGCGTCTGGTGATGTGGCAGGCGCATCTGTTTCCCATCATCCCGGTGATTGCGGTGTTCTGGGCTCGGGGCTGGTGAGGCCACGATGAAGTCTGTCATCCTCTGTGCCGATGATTACGCCCTCAACGAGAGCGTGTCGCGCGGCATCGTGGCCCTGGTCGAGGCCGGCCGCCTCAGCGCCACCAGCGTCATGACGCTGTCTCCGCGCTGGGCCGCGGATGCCGCTGGGCTGGCCGCCTGGCGTGGCCGCATCGACGTTGGTCTGCACCTGGACTGGACCAGCGAATTCGCCCTGGCCGCCGGCCACGGTGCCCCGCTGGGGGCTTTGATGCGCCGCAGTTGCTGGCCCGGGCTGCCTGCTGCGCAGGTCCGCGCGGAGGTGCTGCGCCAACTGGACCGCTTTGAGCAACACTGGGGCGCCCCCCCCGACCATGTGGATGGCCATCAACATGTGCAGCAATTCCCTGGCCTTCGCCAGGCGGTGGTCGATGTCCTGGCTCAGCGTTATGCCACCGGCCCGCGTCCCTATTTGCGCATCTCGCGTCCGGTCGCCTGGCAAGGCGGGCTCAAGGGCCGTGTGATCGCCGGCATGGGCGCTGCCGCCCTGCAGCGCCTGGCCCGCGCCCGTGGCCTGGCCGTGGCGCCTTTTCTGTCGGGCATCGACGATTTCCAGTCCGATGTGGCCGGCTATGCCCAAAGCATGTCGCGCTGGCTGGCCGACGCCCCCGAAGCGTGTCTCATCATGTGCCACCCCGCGCGGGCGGCCGAGCCCGGGGACGAGATCGGGCCCGCTCGACTGCGCGAATGGACCTACCTGTCCGGTCCTGATTTCGCGGCTGCACTGCAGCAGGCCCAGGTGCAACTCGCGCGGGGTCAAACTCTTTTGGCGTCCGTGCCCTGAGCTCGGTGCCCCATCCTGCCGGAACCTACCGTGACTGAACGACAAAAATCCTGGGCCGGGCTGGCCTTTCTGTGGGGCTTGCTGCTGGTGCTGGCGGCCCTGCGCCCCCTGGCCGTGCCTGATGAGGGCCGCTATGGCGACATCGGGCGCTGGATGCTGCAAAGCGGTGACTGGATCATTCCGCGGCTCAACGGCATTCCCTTTTTTCACAAGCCGCCGCTGCTGCATTGGCTCAACGCCAGCCTGATGGCCGTGCTGGGCGTGCACGCCTGGGTGGCCCGCCTGGGGCCGGCCCTGCATGCCGGGCTGATGCTGCTGGTGATGTACCTGACGCTACGCCGCATCCCGGCGCTGCCTGGGCACAGCAGCGAGCGTTTGGCCCAGCGCGCCACCTGGGTGCTGGGCAGCAGCCTGGCTTTTCTGATCGGCGGGCAGTACATCAACCACGACATGCTGGTCGCCTGCTGGATCGGCGTCGCGATCTGGGCTTTTGCGATGGCCTTTGTGCAATCCAGTGAGCGTGTTCCAGATGCCTGGTTGGCCCGTGCAGGCTTTGTCGCCTGCGGCCTGGGGGTGCTGAGCAAGGGCTTGATCGGCCTGGTGTTGCCTGGACTGGTGTTGTTCATCTGGTTGTTCCAGACCCGGCAGTGGCACAAGGTGCTCCGATTGCCCTGGGTCGGCGGGCTGGCCTTGTTCGGGCTGATCGCCGTGCCCTGGTTTGTGCTGGCCGAGCGCCAGGCGCCGGGGCTGTTGGCCTACCTGTTCGGCGATCAGCAGTTCAACCGTTACACCGCCACCACATTCAACAACGGGCGCCCCTGGTGGTTCTACTTGGCAGGCCTGTTCCTGCTCATGTTTCCCTGGACCTTCCTGGTGCTCCCCCAGGTGCTGGCCTGGTTGCGGCGCCGGGCCTGGCCCTTGCCCGCAGGCCTGGGCCCCTGGGTGTCACTGGCCTGGATCTGGCTGGTGGCCATCATCGGATTTTTCTCGGTGCCACATTCCAAATTGATCGGCTATGCCCTGCCCGTGATGCCTCCTCTGGCGTTCCTGGCCGCCCTGGGCTTTGAGCAGACGCTGGCCCGGCGACCCCATGCCGGGCGGTATTTTGGGGGCTTGCTGGCTTTGGCGCTGTTGGTGGCGTGTGGGGTCGAAGTGGCCGCCGCCCGTTACACCGAGCGCCGGGGCAGCGCCGATGTGGCTGCCGTGCTGGCCTGCCAAATGGCGCCCGGTGACACCGTGCTGGCTGCGGGTGATTTTCCCTACGACCTGCCTTTCGTGGCGCGCCTGCCACGGGCCATGGTCGTGATCCAGGATTGGGCGCTGCAGCGCCGCGAGGCGGGTGACAACTGGCGCCGTGAGTTGTTTGAGGGGGCTGATTTCGATCAACAGGCCGCAGGCGTGCTCCAGGGGCCGGAGGCCCTGGCACAAGCCACTCAGAAACCGGGTCAGTGGGTGGTGGCACCCCAAGGGTTCGAGATCACCGGCTTCACGACGGTCTTCGAAGGACAAGCCTGGGTTCTGTACCGCAGCCCGAGCACGGCGGCCGGTGAGGGCCTGGCTTCTTGCCGGCGCTGATCAGGCCAAGAAGTCCTCAGGCTTGAGGAGGCGGCAGCCCCTGGCCGTGGCGGGCCTTCATCAGGTAGGTGGGGCGGCGCTTCACCTCTTCGTAGATGCGCCCGATGTATTCGGCCAGAACGCCGATCGACAGGATCTGGATACCGCTGAGCAGCATCATGCCGGCGGCCAGGGTGGCGTAGCCCGGCACGTCGATGCCGTACACAAAATAGGACACCACCACCCACAGGCCGTAGCTGAGCGAGGCCAGCGAGATCAGCAGCCCGACCACCGCCAGAGTCCGCAAAGGCAAGGACGAGAACGCCACCAGGCCCGTCAGGGCCAGCGAGGCGGCGCTGCGCAGGCCGAAACTGCTTTGGCCATCAGTGCGCGGCAGGGGCTCGTACTCAAGGGCGGTGCTGTTGAAGCCCACCCAGGCATACAGGCCCTTCATGAAGCGGTTGCGCTCGGGGAGCGTCTTGATGGCTTCGACCACGGCCCGGTCCATGAGTCGAAAATCCCCGGCATTGGGCGGAATTTTCACCCGGTTGTTGTGGTTCACCAGGGTGTAGAACAAACCGGCCAGGTTGGCGTGCAGCCGGGTCTGGTCGTCGCGGGTCTTGCGCACGGCGTACACCACGTCCATGCCCTCGCGCCAGCGAAGCAGCATCTGGGCCATCAGCGACACCGGGTGCTGGCCATCCGAATCCATCAGGATCACCACTTCACCGCGGGCGGCTTCCATGCCGGCCGTCAGAGCGGCTTCCTTGCCAAAATTGCGCGACAGATCGATCAGCACCACTTCCGGGTGCTGGCGTGTCAATTCGATCGCGGCGGCGGCCGTCTGGTCACGGCTGCCGTCGTTCACGATCACCACCTCCACCTGGGGGGACAGGGCGCGCAAGGCCTCCAAGACCTGGGGCACAAAGCGGCCCAGGTTGCCGGCCTCGTTGTAGGCCGGCATCACGCAGGAAATGGACGGGGTGGTGGTGGCTCGATCAAGCATGGCCGCGATTATCGATCAGCGGCGTGGCGGTCGGCAGCCCCACGGGGGCGGCTCCGGGGTCAGGAGGCCTTTTTGGGCTTGCGCAGGCATTCGCTCATGTAGGCTTTGCGCTCGCTGCCCGGGCGGCCGGTGGCCTTGAAATCGGCACTGCAGCGCGACATCCGGTTTTGCGGCTTGGCCTGTGCACCATCGCCTGCTTCGGCGGCCTTGCCCTGGGCCAGCGCCACCTGGCCTGCCAGGCTCAGCGCCAGCCCGACGCCAAGGGCGCTGGCGCGCACCCAGGTGGCCCATCGGGTTCGAGTGGGTGACGGCGCAGCCGCTTGGAGGGCGGGGCGCAGAGCCGCACCTGTCATCGAGAACACTTTGAACATGTTGCAATCTCCCTTGGGCTGGTGGGATGCCGGCGGCTCCCAGACCCGAATTCGACGCTTAAACCACGCTCTTCTGGTCTCCATGCACCCAGGTGCCCGTGCCGTTCGGGCACCGCCCCGTAAAATCACGCCATGCTTTCTGTCAAACACGATTTGCTCGCTGCGCTGGCGGCCGAGCTCGAGAAACTTTCCCCCGGTGCTGGTCCCAAGGCGGTCTTCGAGTCGCCCAAGGTGGCGGCCCATGGCGATTTCGCCTGCACGGCGGCCATGCAGTTGGCCAAGCCCCTCAAGCTCAACCCGCGTCAGGTGGCTGAGTCCCTCAAGTCCGCCTTGATGGCCACCCCCGCCTGGGCGCAGTGGGTCGATGCCATCGAGATCGCGGGCCCGGGCTTTCTGAACGTCCGCCTTAAGCCTGCTGCCAAGCAGCAGGTGGTGCGCGAGGTGCTTGAGGCAGGAGATCAGTTTGGCTGGCAGGCGGCACGCAACGAGCGCGTGCTGGTCGAGTTTGTCTCGGCCAACCCGACCGGCCCCCTGCATGTGGGCCATGGACGCCAGGCGGCGCTGGGCGACGCCATCTGCAACCTGTTCCAGACCCAGGGCTGGGACGTCTGGCGCGAGTTCTATTACAACGATGCCGGCGTGCAGATCCAGACCCTGGCCAACAGCACCCAGTGCCGTGCCAAGGGCCTCAAGCCCGGTGATGCCGGCTGGCCCGAGTCGGCCTACAACGGCGACTACATTGGCGACATCGCCACCGACTTCCTGGCCGGCAAGACCGTCAAGTCGGACGACCGTGAGTTCACCGGCAGCGGTGATGCCGACGATCTGGACGGCATCCGCCAGTTCGCCGTGGCCTACCTGCGTCATGAGCAGGACCTGGATCTCAAGGCCTTCCAGGTGAAGTTTGACAACTATTACCTCGAGTCCAGCCTGTACACCAGCGGCCGGGTGGAGGCCGCGGTCAACAAACTGATCGCCGCGGGCAAAACCTACGAGCAAGACGGCGCGCTGTGGCTCAAGTCGACCGATTACGGGGACGACAAGGACCGCGTGATGCGCAAGTCCGACGGCACCTACACCTACTTCGTGCCCGATGTGGCCTACCACATCACCAAGTTCGAACGGGGCTTCGGCAAGGTGGTCAACATCCAGGGCACCGACCACCATGGCACGATTGCCCGGGTTCGCGCCGGTTTGCAGGCGGCTGACGTGGGCATTCCCCAGGGCTACCCCGACTACGTGCTGCACACCATGGTGCGGGTGATGCGTGGGGGTGAAGAAGTCAAGATCTCCAAGCGCGCTGGCAGCTACGTCACACTGCGCGACCTGATCGAATGGACCAGCAAGGATGCCGTCCGCTTTTTCCTGCTGTCACGCAAGCCGGACACCGAGTACATCTTCGACATCGACCTGGCCCTGGCGCAGAACAACGACAACCCGGTCTACTACGTGCAGTACGCTCACGCCCGCATCTGTTCGGTGCTGACCGCCTGGGGCGGCGATGCGGCCTCGCTGGCTGGCGTCGACCTGTCGCCGCTCCAAGGCCCCCAGGCCCAGGCGCTGATGCTGCAATTGGCCAAGTACCCCGACATGCTCACGGCGGCCGCGCAAGATTTTGCACCCCATGACGTGACTTTTTACCTGCGCGACCTGGCCGCCAGCTATCACAGCTACTACGATGCCGAGCGCATCCTGGTGGATGACGAGCCGGTCAAGCTGGCGCGTCTGGCGCTGGTCGCGGCCACGGCCCGGGTGCTGCACAATGGCCTGGCTGTGCTGGGCGTATCGGCACCTTCGAAAATGTGAGCGACAACATGAAAAGACAAGGCGGCGGGACCTTTCTGGGTCTGGTGCTCGGGTTGGTTCTGGGCTTGGGGGTGGCGTTGGCCGTGGCGGTCTATGTGACCAAGGTGCCGGTGCCCTTCCTGAACAAAGGCCAGACCCGTTCGGCCGACCAGGACGCCGCCGAGGCGCGCAAGAACAAGGACTGGGATCCCAACTCGCCGCTGTACGGCAAGAACCCGGCTCGCCAGTCTTCTGGCGGCGCCGTCGGGGCCGATGCATCCTCTGACGCCGCCAAGGCTGACGACAAGGCCACTCGGTCTGACAACCGGGCGGATGCCAAGCCCGACAGCAAGGCCGACGCAAAAGCAGATGCCAAGCCCGACAAGGCTGATGCACGCGCTGACAAGGCCGATCGCACGGATGTCAAACCCGTGACCAAGGGCAGCGACACCAAGGCCGCCACCTCATCGGACCCGCTCGGTGATCTGGCCAAGGCCAAGTCGGCCAGTGCCAGTTCGGGCGTCGATCCCTTTGATTACTACGTTCAGGCGGGGGCCTACCGCACCAACGAAGATGCCGAAACCCAGAAGGCCAAGCTGGCCATGATGGGTTGGGAGGCCCGTGTCACCGAACGCGAGCAGGCGGGCCGCACCGTGTTCCGGGTGCGGGTGGGGCCCTTCTCCAAGCGTGATGACGCCGAGCGAATCAAGGACAAACTCGACAATGCCGGACTCGACACCACCATGGTGCGGGTGCAGCGCTGAGCCCTGACGTCGCCGTCGTCCCGAATGAAATCGTGAACTTTTTGGTGTCCGTGCCTTCTGAGTGACGTGAACCCCCTTTTGAAAGAGGCTTTCTGATGAAACGTCGTGATTTTTCGCTGGCCCTGGCGGCCACTTCCACCGCCACCCTGGGCCTGCTGGGCAGTTCCCCGGCCCAGGCTCAGGCAGCCTTCAAGGCCGGCAAGGACTTTGTGGCCTTGAGCACGGCCGCCCCGGTGGACGCCCCGGCCGATCGCATCGAGGTGCTGGAGTTCTTCTCCTACAACTGTCCGCATTGCGCCCATTTCGAGCCCGAACTGGAAGCCTGGCTCAAGAAGCTCCCCAAAGATGTGGTCTTCCGCCGCCTGCCGGTGCCCTTCCTTGCTGACTTCGAACCCAAGCAGCGCATGTATTACGCGCTGGAAGCCATGGGCAAGGTCGATGAGTTGCAACTCAAGGCCTTCAACGCCATCCACACCGAGCACCTCAAGGTGGTAGGGGACGCCGCCATCATCGATTGGGTGGCCAAGCAAGGCGTGGACAAGGCCAAGTTCACTGAGTTCTTCAAGTCTTTCTCGGTCACGGGCAAGGCCACCCGCGCCAAGCAACTCGTGGACGCCTACAAGCTCGATGGCGTGCCTGCCATGGGGGTGGCGGGTCGCTTTGTCACCGACGGCACCATGGCCGGTGGCATGACCCGTGCTCTGCAGGTCACGGACTTCTTGATCGCAGAGGCACGCAAGTCGCGCTGATCGCTCAACGTTTGCCGAAGCAGCCCGCCTTGTGCGGGCTTTTTCTTGCCCCCGCCAGCGAACCGGCCACCTGCATCGGTACAATCGATTGCAAGAACCATGCCTTTATGAAACCTGCTTTTGTATCCTCATTGCTGATCGCCTTGGCCCTTGGGCTGGCCCCGTTGGCCTGGGCCGAGCGTGCTGACCGCAGCAAGCCCATGAACATCGAGTCGGACATCCTGCGCCACGATGATCTCAAGCAGGTGAGCGTGTTCACGGGCCGGGTGGTCATGACCAAAGGCACCATCATCATCCGCGGTGCCCGCCTGGATGTGCGCCAGGACGCCGAGGGCTACCAGTACGGGGTGGTGACGGCCGAGCCCGGCCTGCGCGCCTTTTTCCGGCAGAAGCGGGATGGCGGCGAGGAGTACATCGAAGGCGAGGGTGAGACCATCGAGTACGACGGTCGAGCCGACAACGTCAAGTTCATCAAGCGTGCCGAGTTGCGACGCTACCAGGGCACCACCCTCAATGATCAGGTCACGGGTGACGTGATCGTCTACGACAACATCACCGACGTCTTCAATGTGGATGGTGCCCGTCAGACGCGAAACGTGAGCCCCGCCACCCCATCGGGCAACCGCGTGCGGGCCATGCTGTCGCCACGCAATGCCGCAGCCCAGGAGGGGGCCCGCCCCGAACCTGCCAGCCCGGCCAATCCGACGCCGGCCCTGCGGCCCTCTGGCGCCCTGTCGGGGGACAAGCCTTGAGCGCTGTGGACCGGACAGAAGGTATGACCAGCCGACTGGAGGCGCGCCACCTGCGCAAGGCCTATGGCAGTCGCAAGGTGGTCAAGGACGTCTCTCTCTCGGTGGACAAAGGTGAGGTGGTGGGCCTGCTGGGCCCCAACGGCGCCGGCAAGACCACCTCTTTCTACATGATCGTCGGGCTGGTGCGCTCCGATGCCGGCGAAATCCTCATGGATGGCCAGCAAGTGGGCCACATGCCCATCCATCGGCGCTCGCGCCTGGGCCTGAGCTACCTGCCCCAAGAGGCCTCGATCTTCCGCAAACTGTCGGTGGCCGAGAACGTGCAGGCAGTGCTGGAACTGCAGCAGGACGAGGAAGGCCGTCCGCTGGGCAAGGCCATCATCGCTGAACGGCTGGACGCCTTGCTGCAAGACCTGCGGGTCGACCACCTGCGCGACTCCCCCGCGCTGGCTTTGTCGGGGGGTGAGCGGCGGCGGGTGGAAATCGCCCGGGCCCTGGCCACCCAGCCACGCTTCATCCTGCTGGATGAGCCCTTTGCCGGGATCGACCCGATCGCCGTGATCGAGATCCAGCGCATTGTCGGGTTTCTCAAGTCGCGCGGCATTGGTGTGTTGATCACCGACCACAACGTGCGCGAAACCCTGGGCATCTGCGACCACGCCTTCATCATCAGTGACGGTCATGTGCTGGCCAAGGGTACCCCGTCCGAGATCGTCGAGAACGCCGATGTCCGGCGCGTCTACCTCGGCGAGCACTTTCGAATGTGAGCATGAAACAGGGTTTATCGCTTCGCGTTTCGCAGCATCTGGCGCTCACGCCGCAATTGCAGCAATCGATCCGGCTGCTCCAGCTTTCCACGCTGGAGCTGAGCCAGGAAGTCGATCAGATGCTCGACGAAAACCCTTTTCTCGAGCTTTCCACCGAAGAAGCTCCGCGCGAGGAGTTCGGTTTGGCGCAGGCCGATGTACCGGCTCGCGACGAGGAGGCCTCGTCCTTCGATGAACTGCCGGCCACGGCGCCCAAGGAGCTGGCGTCGACCCCCGAAACCAGCACGGCAGAGGTCGAACCTGCGTCCAGTGCCCTCGAAGACGAGCCCACCTGGGACGGCGACGGCCAGGTCGAGATGGCGCCCGATGACAGCGAATGGGGCGGCGATGCGCCTCCCAGCCGCAACAACCTGGGCGAAGACGGCGAAGTGGATGCCACCGAGCTGGCGCGCAGCCAGGAGTCGCTGCAGCAGTTCCTGCATCGCCAGGCCCTGGCGCTGCGCCTGTCGCCCGAAGATTCGGCGGCGCTGCGCTTTCTGATCGAATCGCTCAACGACGACGGCTACCTTGAAGACCCGCTGGAAGACCTGGCCCGTGGCCTGGCGGGCGACGATCTGGAGCAGGTGGAAGAGCTGGTGCACCACTTCACCGTGGCGCTGCGTCTGCTGCAAAGCCTGGAGCCGGTGGGGGTCGGTGCCCGCGACCTGCGCGAATGCCTGAGCTTGCAACTGCGTCAGCTCCAGTCCGATGAAGGGGGTGTCGATGACATCCTGCCTGACACCCTCGACGTGGCCATCAAGCTGTGCGGACAGCCCCTGGAGCTGCTGGCCCGGCGCGACATCAAGCGCCTGCAGCAACTGTGCGGTGAAAGCGATGAGCGCATCCGTGCCGCGCTCAGCCTGCTGACCCGGCTGGAGCCCAAGCCGGGCCGCCGCTTTGTCGACGTCGAACGCAACATCATCGTGCCCGATGTCATCGTCACCAAGATCGGGCGCGGGGCCCAGGTGCGCTTTCGGGTGCAGCTCAATGCCGATGTCATGCCCCGCCTCAAGGTGCACGACATCTATGCCAGTGCCCTGCGCTCGCACAAGGGCGAAGGTCATGCGGCGCTGCAGCAGCGACTGCAGGAGGCACGCTGGTTCATCAAGAACATCCAGCAGCGCTTCGACACCATCTTGCGGGTGTCCAACGCCATCGTGGAGCGACAGAAGAACTTCTTCGTGCATGGCGAACTGGCCATGCGCCCCTTGGTCCTGCGAGAGATCGCGGATGAACTGGGCCTGCATGAGTCCACCATCAGCCGCGTCACCACCGCCAAGTACATGGGCACGCCGTTCGGCACCTTCGAGCTGAAGTACTTCTTCGGCTCGGCACTGGGCACCGAGACCGGCGGCAACGCCTCCAGCACGGCGGTGCGGGCGCTGATCAAGCAATTCGTGGCCTCCGAGAGCACGAAAAAGCCTTTGTCCGATAACCAGATTTCTGAAATGCTCAAGGAGCAGGGCATTGAATGTGCGCGCCGCACCGTGGCCAAATACCGCGAGGCGCTGCGCATCGCCCCTGCCAACCTGAGAAAAGCCCTCTGACCCTGTCTTGCGCACGGCGCGGCGCCTGGGTCAGCGTTCGTCGGTCGTGCCGGAGTGAATCACCGTGAACCAATTGCAACTTTTCATGCCCTGCGCCGCTGGCGTCGAGGGCTTTCTGGCCGACGAGGTCCATCGCATCACAGGGCTCACCGGGGAGGATCTGCTGACCGGCCGGGGTGGGGTGCTGGCGCGTGCCTCCTGGCGAGACGCCATGAAGCTCAACCTGCACAGCCGTCTGACCCAGCGTGTGCTCGTGCAGTTGTCCCACACCGGCTACCGCAGCGAGCGGGATCTGTACGAGGCCGCCAGCAACGTGGCCTGGGAAATCTGGTTCACCACCCGGCAAACCTTCAAGATTGAAATCACGGCCCAGCACAGCCCGCTGACCAGCCTCAACTTTGCGGCGCTCAAGGTCAAGGACGCGATTGCCGATCGTTTTCGCCACAAAACCGGGGTGCGCCCCGATGTGAACACCCAGTGGCCCGATGTGCGCATCTACGTCCACCTGACCACCGACACCGCCACCCTGTACATCGACACCTCGGGCGAGCCTTTGTTCAAGCGCGGCTGGCGCGAAGACAAGGGCGATGCGCCGCTGAAAGAAACCCTGGCCGCGGCCATGATCGCCGCCAGCGGCTGGGACCCGCTGGGCGACGTCCCGCTGCCCTTGTACGACCCCTGCTGCGGCAGCGGCACCATCGCCATCGAGGCGGCCCAGATGGCCTGCAACATGGCCGCGGGTGCCCAGCGTCGCTTCGGTTTTGAGAAACTGCTGCCTTTCCAGTCGCATGTCTGGAACGCCTTGCTGGGAGAGGCCCGGGCCGCCGAGCGGGCACCCACCGTGCCTGTGTTTGCCAGTGACGTGGCCTTCCGCATGGTCGACTTCGCCCAGCGCAATGCCGAACGCGCTGGTGTCGCCCATGCCGTGCAGTTGCGCGGTGGCGATGCCTTGCAGCGCATGCCGCCTTGCGAACAACCCGGTGTGATGCTGCTCAATCCCCCCTACGGCGAGCGCATCGAGGCCGCTGGTGTGGCTGGGCAACGCGCCAGCCAGCGGGCGCCGCGCGGCGGTCGCGAAACCGCCCAGACCGAAGATGGTGGCGAGTTCTTCGTGCAATTGGCGAGCCATTGGAAGAAAAACTACGCCGGCTGGCAGGCCTGGATGCTCACCCCCGACCTCAAGCTGCCTGGCCGCATGCGCCTCAAGGAGTCGCGCCGGGTGCCCATGTGGAACGGACCCATCGAATGCCGGCTGTTCCGCTTCGACCTGGTTCGCGGCAGTGTCCGCGACAAGCCGACCCGCCCCGAGGCCGACGGCCCCGCGGGCGATGCGCCACAAGGGGCCTGAGGTGGATGACCCTTGCACGCCGGCGGCAGGCCGGGTGGTGCTGGACACCAACATCGTGCTGGACCTGTTCGTGTTTGCCGATCCGGCCACCACCTCGGTGCGTGCCGGCCTGGAAGCCGGCACCTTGCACTGGCATGCCACAGCCGCCATGCGCGACGAACTGGCCCGCGTGTTGGCCTACCCCCAGATCGTGCGCCGCCTGGATTTCTACACCCGCACGGCCGAGCAGGTGCTGGCTGCGTTTGATCGCCATGCGCAGGTGAGCGCGGTACCCGCCAAGGCGCCCTGGACCTGCAAGGACGCCGATGATCAAAAGTTCATCGACCTGGCGGTGGCCCTGAGCCGCTGCACCTTGTTGAGCAAAGACCAGGCCGTGCTCTGCATGCGGCGCCGGCTGGCGACTGCCGATGTGATCGTCAGCACCGCCTGGGCTGAGGCCAGCGTCGCCGGAGCCTGAACAGACGCGCCGTGAGCGGCGTTTTGCAGCACGCCATCACAGTTCTTACGTGTTCACTGTGCAAGGTTGAACACTCATTCAAGGTCGTTGCCCAGGCCTTTCTCATGATCAGGTTTCTGGTGTGTTGTGGGCCTCCCCTGCACGGTAGCGAACCGCCCGCTGACGCACCGACTCCGTCCCGATGCGCAGTGCATCGCGCGGTCACCGAGTTGCTGAAGGCTGCGAATGAATCACAACACCTCACCCTGTCTTGCGGCAGGCAGTGCCCAGCCCTCCGGGGTCTCTTCGTCTGAGTTGCCGACGGGCGGTTTGCCGCCCCATCAACGCCATGTTTGACGTGACCCAACGCATGCGTGATTTCACGCTTCAGGTCTATTCGAGCATGGGGGTGAGCGCCTCTGCCGCATTCGAGGCAGGCAAGCAAAGCCGTGTCATTTCCCGCAAGGCGGGCGACCTGATCTGGCGCACCGGGGCGCCCATCACCCATTGGCACCACATCATTGAAGGCATGGTGGCCGAGCAGGTCACCATGGACCAGGGCTTGAGCTACCCGCTGACCCTGCACAGCCGCAACAGCTGTTTCGCCAAGCACGATCTGCTGGGTGACGGCAAGGCGCAGGTCGACTACCTGGCCGTCACCGATGTGGAGCTTCTGACCCTGCCGGCTTCGGCCTATCTGGCCCTGGTGCGCAGCGATGCCGGCTTTGCGCAGCATCTGCTGGGCGAGTTGTCCTCCCAGATCCGTCAGCAGAACAACCAGCTGATCGTCAACAAATGCAGCAATTCGGCGCTGCGGGTGATCGGTGGCCTGGCCCTGTGCGCCGAGGGCCTGTGCTTGGCGGCCGAGACCTCGGTATCGCCCTCTCCACCCCAGGAGGACAGCCTCATGCTGCCCTTGTCACAGCAGATGATTGCGCGCTTGTGCGGGGTGTCCCGAACCTTGTTCTCCGAGTACATCGGGCAACTGGAGCAGGGCAACTGGGTGCGGCTGCAGTACCGCGGCGTTGAGTTGCAACACCTGAGTGCCTGGCGCGGCGTCTTTGTTCGCCTGCACAGCCACCAGGTCTGGCGGCGCAACCCGCCGGTGGAGGCCTTGCTGAGCCTGCTGGCCGAGTGCGCCGCCGATCGGACCCCGCGTTACGCCTGACACCCCGTGCACCGGCCAGCGTGAGCGTCTGGCCGGTGCCCTCGGGGGCGGTGCAGGGCGCTGGCGCTCAGGCCTTCTGTGAGGGCGGTGAAAAACTGTTGGCCGTCGCCAGGGGCCAGTACTCGCGGAACAGGTTCGGCAGGCCATCGAGTGGGCCCAGCAAGGCCCCGGTGGGCACCTGCATCACCAACTGGCTCAGCAGGCGCACCTCGGTGTCCGACACGCGGCGAACGATGTGGTGTGCGGTGATGTCGTTCGGATGGTGCAGGCCTGCGGCCTGGATCAACTCTTTCAGGGCGTGCAAGGTGCTGTGGTGCAGGTTCTTCACCCGGGTGGCCTTGTCGGGCACCACCAAGGCCTGCTGGCGCAGCGGGTCCTGGGTGGCCACACCGGTGGGGCATTGGCCCGAATGGCAGGTTTGGGCCTGGATGCAGCCCAGCGCCATCATGAAGCCCCGTGCCGAGTTGCACCAGTCGGCCCCCAGCGCCATCATGCGGGCCACGTCGAACGCCGTGACCACCTTGCCCGCGCAGCCCAGGCGGATGCGATCGCGCAGCTTCACGCCCTTGAGCGTGTTGTGCACCAGCAGAAGGCCTTCCTGCAAGGGGGTACCGACGTGGTCGCTGAATTCCACCGGGGCTGCGCCCGTGCCACCTTCGGCCCCGTCCACCACGATGAAGTCGGGGGTGATGCCGGTCTCCAGCATGGCCTTCACCATGGCAAACCATTCCCAGGGATGCCCGATGCACAGCTTGAACCCCGTGGGCTTGCCGCCGCTGAGCTCACGCAGGCGGGCAATGAAATGCATCATCTCGACAGGCGTCGAGAACGCCGTGTGGGCCGACGGTGAGATGCAGGCCTCGCCCTGTGGCACGCCCCGAGCCTCGGCGATCTCTGCCGTGACCTTCGGGCCGGGCAACACGCCGCCATGGCCCGGCTTGGCGCCTTGGCTCATCTTCAGTTCAATCATGCGCACCTGAGGGCTGCGCGCGTTCTCGGCAAAGCGTTCGGCATCGAAGCTGCCATCAGGATGGCGGCACCCGAAGTAGCCCGAGCCGATCTCCCAGATCAGGTCCCCGCCATGGACGCGGTGGTGTTGTGAAATGGAGCCTTCGCCCGTGTCGTGGGCAAAACCACCCTGCTGGGCCCCGAGGTTGAGCGCCCGGATCGCGTGGGCGGACAGGGCCCCAAAACTCATGGCCGAGATGTTGAAGACACTGGCGCTGTAGGGCTGGGCCGTGTCGGCCCCGATGGTGACGCGAAAGTCGTGGCTGGGCAGCTGGGTGGGAGCCACCGAGTGGTTGATCCACTCGTAGCCGCGCTGGCCCACGTCGAGCAGGGTGCCGAACGGCCGGTTGTCGGGATCGCCCTTGGCGCGCTGGTACACCAGGGTGCGTTGGGCGCGGGAGAAGGGGCTGGCCTCGTTGTCACTCTCGATGAAATATTGGCGAATCTCGGGCCGGATGTACTCCAGCACAAAGCGCAGGTGGCCGATCACGGGGTAATTGCGCAGCACCGAGTGGCGCTTCTGCAGCAGGTCATACACCCCCAGGGCGACCAAGGCGCCTGACAGCACCGCCCACTCCGGTGCCAGGGCCTGCTGTTGCCCCGCCCACAGGCTCAGGGCCAGGGCCCCTGCACAGAGGGCGAAGGCGGTGTAGCGCACGGGATAGATGGCGTTGAGCTGCTTCAGCATGGGGGCTCCAGGAAGGGGTTGACGCGTGTCCGAAGGGCGAGGCCGGTAAACTGCTGTACCACCGCAGCGCTTCGCCCATGACCTGTGGCCGACCGATCATACGATCCACGGCCGGTGGTCAGGGTCTTGCCTGCTCCGTTCATCCTGACGCGTTTTGACGCCCCCCGACATGTCTTCTGATCCCCAAGCCGATACCGCCATCGAAGTCGCCGCCTCGCCCGTGCCTGTCTACCCCGTCGCCGGCGAGCGCCTGCCCCCCGAGGCCTTTGATGAACTCGACGCCATCCTGGACGACCTGCGCAGCCGCGAGGACGAGATTCCCCAGTGGGAGTTCTGCGAAGGCTTCATGGCCGCGGTGATCTGCAACCGCCGCCCCCTGCCACCGGCCGAGTACCTGCCCATGCTGTTGGGCGATGGCATCACCGCCGAAGACACCGATGCCGACGGTATTCCGGCCCTGTCGGCTTTCGCCGATGCGGCTCAACAGGCCCGTTTCATCAGTTTGTGGCAGGCGCGCTGGCACGAAGTGCAGACGGCCCTGGACACCAAGGTGGACAGCCTGGGCGACGAGCGTTGCTATGAGCCCGAGGTGATGGACATGCGCGGCGCCATGGCCACCTTGTCGGAAGAAGAACTGGCCGAACTGGGTGACCAGGAGGTGCCTTCCTTCGGCCAGATCTGGGCACTGGGCTTCATGTTCGCCGTGGAAAACTGGCCCGAGGAATGGGCCGCTCCCCGCGACAAGGAGGCCGCCGATTGGCTGGACGATGCCCTCAACCGCATCGTGGCCCTGACCGAAGACGACACCGGCAAGCCCGAGCTGTCGATGTTTGCCGAAGATGGCCCGCCCAGCCTGAGCCAGGCCCGTCTCGATGCCTTCGGGGATGCCATCTGGGCGGTGTATGACCTGCGCCAACTCTGGAAGAGCTTCGGTCCGCGGGTGGAAACCATCCGCAAGGAAGCCGGCCCGGGCCGCAACGACCCCTGCCCCTGTGGCAGCGGCAAGAAGTTCAAGAAGTGCCACGGGGCCTGAGGGCGCCCTGAAGCGCCCCCGCTGTCGGGGCCGCTTCAGAGTGCTGGCTTGCCGCACCCAGCCCAGTTTCAGCCCAGGAACTTCTTCAGGTTGGCTGCCGCCGTGCTGCGCACCTTGCGTTTCAGCGAGGGCGACCATCCCAGCAGCAGGCCGGGCAGTCCCAGGGCCTGGCGCGCCCAGCGCCAGAACCCGAAGCGATCGCGGTGGCCGGCGATCAAGCCCTCCGGCGTGAAGGTGAAGCGCGCGTCGATGATGTTGTGCACCGGGCGGCCGGTGGCGCTGAACACGTAGTGCGCCTCCCAATGGGCCTGGCCGCCTCGGTCATCCGCCTGGATGTTGCTGAATTCGACTCGCCATGCCCCGGGTGGGCTTTTTTGGGCGGCGCTGCACAGCATGCGCCACATGCCTGCAATCTGGGCCTGGCCCTGCAAGGAAAACGCCTCGTCGTCAAAGCGTGCATCGGGTGCGTAGCACTGCGCCATGGTGGCGTGATCAAGCTGGCTGAAAGCCGTGTAGAAGCGCTGCAGCGTCTCGGCGTTGCGGTGGGTCATGGTGCGTTTTCCTGTGGGTGGTCCCCGGCGCAGGCGGCTTCAGAGCTGCCCAGGCATTTCGGCGGCCAGGAAATCGTACACCGTCCGGATGCGACGGCTGGTACGGATCTCTTGGTGAACGGCCAGCCACATGGGCAGTGCCGGAATCGGTAATTGCGGTAGCACCCGCCGAACCCGCTCGTCCTGGCGCAGCAGGTACTGCGCCGTGAAGCCGATGCCCAGTCCCGCGCGCACGGCCTCCCAGGTGGCAATCAGGTCGTCGGTGCGGAACGCAAAATGGGCGGGCGTCACCGGGTGGCCCATGGCCGCAAAGCCCTTGAGCAGCAGGTCGTGCCGGTCGCTGCCGATCAATTCGTGGCCGAGCAAGTCGATGGGGTCGACCGGCGTGCCACGCCGTTGCAGGTAGCTGCTGCTGGCGCAGGCACACAGCGTTACCTCGCCAATCAACTGGGCCACCAGGCTGCCCTGGTCGGGGCGCACCATGCGCAGTGCGATGTCGGCTTCGCGCCGCAACAGGTTGGACACCTCGTTGCTGGACACCAGTTCCACCTGGATCCCGGGGTGTTGCAAGCGCAGGCGGGCCAACACCGGCGGCAACAGGTAGCAGGCCACCGGCTGGCTGGCGGTGATCCGAACGGTCCCCGAGATCAACTCGTCAGTGCGTGAGGCGGCCCGTGCCAACTGGTGGGCCCCGGTCTCCATCAACCTCGCGGACTCTGCCAGCGCCAAGGCCGCTTCGGTCGGGCGCAGGCCGCGCCCGGTGCGCTCGAACAACAGCACCCCCAACTGCGCCTCCAGCTCGGCAATGTGCCGCCCCAGTGTCGGCTGGCTGGCCTGCAAGGCCCGTGCGGCACCCAGCAGACTGCCGTGCTCCAGGGCCGCGAGAAAGGATCGCACCAGGCTCCAGTCGAATGAGGTATTCAAAATTGAATTGCTGTTATGAAACGATAGGCAATTGTGTGATCTTCCATGGTTTTCAACAATCGCTCCATTCCCTCATCGATTCTGGAGCACTCACATGACCTGCACATCCACCGTTCTCATCCTGGGCGCCCGTGGGCGTCTGGGTCTGGCCGCTGCCCGCGCCTTTGCCCAGGCCGGTTGGCGCGTCCGCGCTCAGATCCGGCCCGGCGCCACGGCGCCTGCCGTGCCGGGGGTTGAATGGCTGGCCCACGATCTGCAAGACACCGCAGGCCTGGTCGCTGCAGCCCGTGGTGCCCGGGTGGTGGTCCATGCCCTGAACCCGGCCTACACCGTGGCCGCCTGGCGCGAGCAGGCGCCGGGCCTGATGGCTGCGGCGCTGGCGTTGGCGACGGCCTTGCGCGCCACGCTCATGCTGCCGGGCAATGTCTACAACTATGGCGAAGACATGCCTGCCGTGCTGCAAGAGAGCACGCCGCAGGATGCCCGGCATGAGCTGGGGCGCATCCGCGTGGCCCTGGAGCAGCAGATGGCCCGGGCGGTCGAGGACTCAGGTGGCGCCATGCGGGCCGTGGTGCTGCGGGCCGGCAATTTCTTCGGTGCCAGCGAAGGCACCTTTCTGGACAAAATGGTGGCCCCGCAACTGCCGCGGGGCAAGGCGTCCTGGATGGGTGACCTCGATGTGGGCACGCCATGGGCCTACCTGCCCGATCTGGCGCGGACACTGGTGATGTTGGCCGAACGAAGCGATCTGGCGGCCTTCGAGACCTTTCACTTTGCCGGGCACCAGGTCACGGCCCGCCAGTGGCTGGCGGTGCTTGGCCAGGTGGCGCTGGAGCAGGGCTGGCTGCAGCCTGGGCAGGCGCTGACAGTGCGCCGCGTGCCGGTGTGGTTCTTCCGCCTGTTCGGCCTGGTCTCGCCCACCCTGGCCACGATCGCCCAGACCGGCTACCTGTTCAGCACCCCGCACCGACTGGACAACACCCGCCTGGTGCAAAGGCTGGGGGCGGAGCCCCGCACGCCCTTTGAGCTGGCCGTGCGCCAATCGCTGCAGGCGATGCGCCTGCCCCTGGCCTCGGGGCCCGAAGTCCTGGCGGCCTGAGGCCGGAGGGCTGCCGGCGCCTCAGCCCTTGTTGCTGCCCAGCAGGTCCAGCAGTCGTTGCAGGGCGTGGGCGACGGTCGACAGGCGCACCGCCGCTCGATCGCCGTCAAAGCGCTGTACTTCGCTGTGGGTCTGGCCGCCCACTGAAAAGCCGAACCACACTGTGCCCACCGGCTTGGCCGCGCTGCCGCCACTGGGGCCTGCCACGCCGGTCACGGCCACCGACACCTGGGCTCGGGCCTGGGTCTGGGCATGACGCAGGGCCCCTTCGGCCATGGCACGGGCCACGGGCTCGCTGACGGCCCCGTGCTGGGCGATCAGCTCGGCCGGGACGCCCAGCAGCTCGGTCTTGGCCTCGTTCGAGTAGCTCACCAGCCCGCGCTCGAACCAGTCGCTGGATCCCGCCAGCTCGGTGCAGGCCGCCGCGATCAGGCCACCGGTACAGCTTTCTGCGGTGGCCAGCTTCAGGCCTTGCTGGCGCAAGGCTTGGGCCAGTGCGGTGGTCGCAACCCTGTGGTCGAAAGTGATCGGCTGTGTCATGCGAAAAACCTCCAGAGGGCGATGACCAGCAAGGTGCAGAACGCTGCCACCAGGTCATCAAACAGGATGCCAAAGCCCCCTTTGGGGCCAAAGCCGTGCCACAAGTTGTCTGCCCAGCCGACAGGGCCGGGCTTGGCCGCATCAAAGAAGCGAAACAGGGCAAAGGCCACCAGCTGCCCACCCAGGCTCGCCGGCATGACCAACCAAAGGATCAGCCAGAAGGCCACCACCTCGTCCCACACGATGTTGCCCGGGTCCAGGGTGTTGAGGTGGCGCGCCGTGACGGTGCAGGCCCACCAGCCCACGGCGATGGACACGGCGATCAGGGCGCCGATCTGCCCCGGCGTGAGCCAGAGTTGCAGCAGCAGGTAGGCCGCCCAGGCCCACAGCGTGCCCACCGTGCCGGGGGCCACCGGGCTCAGGCCAGAGCCCAGGCCCAGCGCGATGATGTGGGCCGGGTGCGACCACATGAAGCGCGCCGTGGGGCGTACTGCGGGGCGGGTGGTGGGGGAGGGGCCGGGCTTTGGCCAGGTCGGTTCGTTGGGGTGAGATGGGTTCATGGGGCAATGCAGCGAAGGGGCATGGGGGCCAGTGACGTTGGTGCCATTCTCAGGGCTTGGGCGGCAGCAGGGCCTGGAACCACTGGCTCCAGTAGTCCAGGCAGGCCTGGATCTTGGGCAGGTGGTGGCGCTGGGGCATCAGCAGCGCATAGATGGGGAAATCCTGCACATCCACCCAGTCTTCCAGCACGGGCCGCAGCCTGCCCTGCGCCACCAGCGGGGCCGCAATCAGGGTGTTGCAGCGGCAGATGCCCAGGTCATTGAGCACCATGGTCATCATGATGCCGGTGGAGTTGGCTCGGTAGTGGCCCTGCACCGGTCGCTCGATCGCCATGCCATCGAGGATGAAGGGCCAGCGGTTCAGGTGCTGGGCCGCGCTGTTGGTGATCAGGCGATGGCTCAGGAGTTCATCGGGGTGGCTGGGGGTGCCAAAGCGGGCCAGGTAGGCCGGGCTGGCGTACAGCGCCCGCCCGTGGTGGCCGATCTGGCGCGCCATCATCGATTCGGTGTGTGGCGCGCCGCTGCGCAGCGTCAGGTCCACGCCCTCCAGCGCCATGTCGATCAGGCGGTCGTCCGAATGCAGCTCGATCTGCAGCCTCGGGTGGCGCTCATACAGGCCGGCCAGGCTGGGCACGATGATGAAATGGCCCAGCGCCGGGCTCACCGCCACCTGCACGGTGCCGCTGACCTCGCGGGTCTGGTGGGCAAATTCGGCCTCCAGTTCTTCGAGCGTGCCGGTGATGCGCTGACAGTAACCCAGGAAGGTCTGCCCCTCGGCGGTGAGCGACAGCCCTTGGGTGGAGCGCTGCACCAGTCGCACACCGCACTGCTTTTCGATGCGGCTGAGCGAGCGCGAGACCTGGCTGACCGGCACGTTGCGTTCGCGCGCCACGGCCGACAGCGTGCCGCGGGTTGCCACGCGCACGAACAGGGCCATGTCATCAAAGTCCAAGTCTTTCACAGCGCCGATGTTAGCCGGGGCTTGGGCATGCCCGTGCCGTGCCGGCAGACGCCGTGCGTGTTGCAGGGTTTGCAAAACCGGTTTGCCCGGGCTGCTGTTTCGCTGGCACCCCGGGTTCTCTAAAGTCAGACCTCAAATTCACCCGCATCCGCGCATCCGCGCGCCAGCGCCGAAAGAGACAAGCCATGACTTCCCTGCACCTTCAGGTCGCGCCCTTGCAAAACCCCGAGCGTTACCCCTTGTTGGCCCAGGCCTTGACCGATCTGGCCGAGCGTTGGCTGGGTGCGACGCGGGAGACGGTCGTGGTGCTGATCGACGACCTGCCCGCTGCGCGTTGGTATGTCGCCGGGCAGCCGGTGGACCGGCCTGCCGCCCAGTTGCACCTCTGCCTGCCTGCCGGCCAGGCGAGTGAAGGGCAGCAGGCCGAATTCATCGCTCACGCATTGAGGTCGCTGCAGCGCCAACTGGGCCGCGGCGAGGCGCTGGCGGTGGGCAGCGGCGTGATCGTGCGCGAGGTGCCGCCTCAGCACTGGGGGCGCTGCGAGGCCACGGCGCCCCAGGCCCAAGGCGTGGCCTGATGTCCAGGGCAGGGCGCTTCACTTGAAGTGGTCGAAGCTCTCGTCGCGGCGTTCCATCAACTGGCCACGGGCATCCAGCAGGCGCAGCCCGGGCTGTTTCTCGATGCGCCCGATGCGGGTCACCGGCGTCTGGCTTTGGCGGCTGGCCGCCTGCACCGCTTCGCGGGCTGCGGCGGGGGCGGTGAAGACCAGTTCGTAATCATCGCCGCCCGCCAGCACCAGCCCCAGAACGGTGTCGTCGTCCAGATTGAGGTGCTGCGGGCCTGAACGGGCCGCCAGCAGGCTCAGCACACGCTCGGCGTCCATGCTGGCGCCGACGCCGGAGCGGCGCAGGATGTGGCCCAGGTCACCGACCAGCCCATCGCTGATGTCGGCTGCGGCCGAGGCAATCCCGCGCAGGGACTGGCCCAGAGCCACCCGGGGGGTGGGGCTTTCCATGCGGGCGCGGGCCGCCTCGAACGCTGGTCCGGGCAGGCTTTGCGTGCCTCGGAACACCTCGAGTGCCAATCGAGCGTCGCCCAGCGTGCCGCTGACATACAGATCGTCGCCAGGGCGTGCGCCGCTGCGCAGCAGGGCCTGGCTGCGACCGTCGACCACTGGCACCTCACCCATCACCGTGATGCAGATGTTCAACGGACCCTGGGTGGTGTCACCACCGATCAACTCGCAGCCGTGCGCATCGGCCAGGGCCAGCAGGCCCTGGGCAAAAGGCGCCAGCCAGCGGGCGTCGGCGCGCGGCAGGGCCAGGGCCAGGGTGAAGGCCACCGGGGTGGCGCCACAGGCCGCCAGGTCGCTCAGGTTGACGGCCAGCGCCTTGTGGCCCAGGCGCGCGGGGTCGACTGTGGACAGAAAGTGCCGGCCTTCGACCAGCATGTCGCTGGAGATGGCCAAGTGCGTGCCCGGCGAAGCCTGCAGCAGTGCGCAGTCATCGCCCACGCCCAGCCGTACGGGGCCGCCCGCGCGGGGCGCGCGGGTGAAAAAACGGGCAATCAGATCAAATTCACCCATGCGGATTCCTCAAGAAGCCGCAAGCATAAGGGCTGGCCAGACCCCTGGACGCGTGTCCGGTGCGCTTCATACCCTATTTGCGGGATGGTCAACTGTGTGGATTTTTTTTAGCATTCCGTCCATGGTTGAACAATCGTTCAGCCGTCTGTCAGCTGTCACACCGCAAGGTCGCTGCCAGGGAGGAAAGAAGAGTTTCAGGGTCAGGAAGACGCGCTTCCCGCAGGAATGGGATGAGCAAGGGATGGGAGCCTCGAGAGGCGCGTCTTTCCTGGCATCGGAAACCACAGGCTCGGCCCCGGGGCTTGGCGCAAGCCAGGTCCCGGCGGCCCGTGTCCTCATCTTGACGGTGCGCTGCCTGCGCCCGTTTTCAAATTACCGGATCGACATCACGCGCCGCACCAGATCGACCTGGCGGTGCAGGGCCTGCTTGTTGAGGGCACTCTTCACCTGGCTGCGCACGGTGTGGATGGACAGATGCGTCATCTGCGCAATGCGCTTGAGGGGGTGGCCTTCGGTGAGCAGCATGGCCACCCGGGCTTCGGCCGGGGTGAGCTTGAGCGACGAGCAGATCTTGGACATCTGGTCGCTGCGATCGAGCAGGCTGGCGATCGAGGCCTGGGGGGCTTCGGGCCACAGTTGTTCGGCGGCCATCACCCGCTCTGTCACGTTCTCGACCTGCGACATCACCGACTCCACGCGACCCTGCGGGTCGAGCAGGGCCGAGTTGAACCACACCGTGTGCAGGGCAGATCCGTCCGCCCGCTGGAACGTCAATTCAGAGCGGTTCTGCAGTTCCTGGCCGCTTTGCAGCCGGCCCAGGGCCTCGCTCAAAGGGGTGTTGTCCCAGCGGGTGGGCAGCACCTTGGGGAGTTGGCGTCCGCGCACCTCGTCCAGGGTCCAGGCAAACCACTGGCTGGCGCGGCTGGAGCAATGCAGCAGGCGCAGGCTGGCATCCATCTCCAGCACGGCCAGGGGGCTGTTTTCCATGTGGGACGCCACGCGTTGATTGGCGGCCCGCAGGGCGTCGGCCGTGATCTTGAGCTCGTGCACGCGCAACGCGATGCTGACGAAACCCAGCACCTGCCCCTCATCGTCCAGCCAGGGACTCAGGCTGACGTTGTGCCATTCGGCCTCGCCCGCCGGGTTGGATATCTGGCGCTGGTAATGCACGGTTTCGCCGCTCAGCACCCGGTCAATGTGACCTTGAATCTGGTCGAGCGCCTCGGCCCCGTACAGGTCGGCCAGCATGAGGCCGGTGGCTTCGGCGGGCGTGCGCTGGAACCAGCGCGCAAAGCTGGCGTTCACATAGACGACACGCAGCGTGTTGTCCACCACAGACATGGGTGCATTCAGCGCGTGGGTGACCAGCGTATCGACCTGATCGGCACGCAGTCGCAAGGCGTTGGAGCGGGTGGGCGTATGGGGTTGAGCGGACATGAGGCTGGGCACAGCGTGACAGTTTCTGTGCCAACGCTATTGTGCCTTTGACGTTTGGTTACACCGGCCAGAAAAAGCTGCCCGGCGCGCTGCGCAAACGGGCGCGTATGGCCTGGTTGATGCGCTGGCGCTCCACCTGGCCCACGTTGTGGGCACGCAGTGCCAGCCGGAAGGCGAGGTAGAAGCTGACGGCCAGGTTCAGGGGCCCGATGGCGCACAGACCCGCAATCGCCCACCAGAACTCGGCGTGGCGCAGGGCCTCCAGCCCCAGGGTGGCCGCTGCAGCGCTGACCTGGCCGGTGGACAGGGTGACGTGGCGCACCTCCAGGCCCAGCCCGAAAAAAGCGGCGAAAGCTGGGATCAAGCCCAGCATCATGCCCAGCGAGATGTTGGCGGCCAGACCAGAGATGTTGCGACGCAACCACTGGCCCCAGCGACGCGCGCGCAACGGCCCCAGCCAGCGGGTGAATCGGGGGTTGTAGGTCAGGGCCGAGTCCAGCCGGTGCAGCACGAACCAGTTTTCGACCCAGCCCGCGATGATGCTGGAGGCAAACAGCAGCACCCCCGTGAAGGCGGCGAACAGGGCGGTGGGCCCGAGCAGGCTCAGGTCGTGCAAGGTGTGGTGGGCATGTTCGGCGTCCACCATGGGCCCCAGGCCGGCGGCATGCAGACCGACACAGATCAGCAGCACACCCGGAACCACCAGGCCCAGGTTGCCCACGATGGCGGCAAACTGTGAGCGCAACAGGTGGGCCACTTCATCGACGAAGCGCTCGATGGCATCGGGTGCGCTCATGTCCTTGAGCTTGGCGGCCATGGCCGGTGCGGTGACGGCGGGTTGTTTGGTGGCCACGGTCCAGTGCATCAGCATCACCAGCACGAACGAGGCGGCGTAGTTCAGGCCTGCCGCAAAACCGCTCCAGAAGGCCGACAGGCCCAGCCCGTAGATGGCAAATTTGGCCCAGGTGGTGAGGGCCAGCACCGAGCCGCCACCGGCGGCGGCGCGCAGCATCTCCCGGTATTCGGTGGCGTTGCGGGTGATGTAGTGCTCACCGCTTTCGGCGCTTCGTTCGGCCACCTTGGCCGCCGTGAGCTGCGAACTGGCGGCAATCAGGGCTCGGATGCTGCGACCGTCTTCGTTCACTTGCACCAGGCGGGCCAGCAGCTGGGCCAGATCGGCCGAGGGGGTTTGGCTTTGCAGGCAACTCAGCAGATCGCGGATGCGCAGCACGCGCTCGCGCAACTGGCGCAGGCGGAACACGATGCCCACTGAGATGCCATGCTCTTCCAGGTGGGTGTAAACGGTCTGGGCCGCGCGTCGGCAGGCCTCCAACTGCTGGCGCAGCACATCGGCGGCCTGCAGTGCCGCTTCGCTGCGTGGCCCTTGCTGCAGCACGGCTTGGCGCAGGCGTTCGAAATGGGCGGGCAGCTCATGGAAGGGGCGCTCGTTCTGTGCCTGGTCCGACATGCGCTGGCGGATCTCGGAGGCAAAGCCCGTGGCGCTGACCTGGCCCACGCTGTAGGTCAGGGCATCCAGCAGCAGCAAGGTGGCATTGGCCAGTGGCGCCTCCTCTGGGTCATCGGCGGCCGGGGGGGCGGGAAACAGCAGGCGCTGCACGCGCACCAGGGTCTCGGGGTCGATGGCGCGCAGCCACTCGGCATCAAAGGTGGTGGGGGCCAGCAACTCGAACAGTTCGCCCAGATCGGTGGTCTCGGGGGTCTGTGGCAGCAGCTTCTTGCGCAAGCGGTTGCCCAGCTCGCTCATGAAGGCCGGTCTCGGGGCAAAACCATGATCGGCCAGCAAGGAGGTGGCATCCACCGCGCCCAGGAAGTTGACCCACCACAGTTGCCACTCGGTCTGCCACGTGGGGCGCAGCTGGATCGCATCGAGCATCAGCCGAAGGCGTGCCACCGCGGCTGGCGCATCGTCTGCCCGACCCCGTATCCATTGCAGCAGGCTCATCAGCCACAGGTGGCGTTGCACCAACGATGCGTGCGGGTTGAGGGCGTCGAGGATCTGGGGCAGGTCGGGGGGTGTTTGATTCATGTGAACGTGGTGAAGCCGAGGTGTGGCACCGAATGAACTCAGTGCAACACGCGAGCCGGCGCGTGGGCGCTGGAGTGGGCCTCCAGCAGAAACAGCGGGATCGGTACGTCAAAGCGTTCGCCGTCCTCCGCCACGAAAAAATAACTGCCGTTCATGGTTCCGCTGGGGGTGCGCAGGCGGCAGCCACTGGTGTACTGGAAGGCCTCACCCGGTTTGAGCAGTGGTTGCTTGCCCACCACCCCCAGGCCTTTGACTTCTTCGCAGTGGCCCGTGGCGTCATGAATCTGCCAGTGGCGCGAGATCAACTGGGCCGGCACGTCGCCGGTGTTGGTGACCGTCACGGTGTAGGCAAAGGCGTGCACGGACTGCTCCGCATTGGACTGGTCCGGCAGGTGTTGAGGCTCGACGTGAACGTTAATTCGATAACTGGGCATGGTGGATGGACAAACAGTAAGAAGGCTGTCGGACTTTGAAGTTCCCGCATTCTGTCATTCGTGACGCGCTTGTGCAGTCTTTGGCATTTTTTCGAGCATTGCCCTCGTTGGCGCCAGGGCCGGCGCTGCTGCGACAATTGGCGCCATGAAGACCTCCGCTCCTACCCCCTACCGCATCGCCCCCTCCATCCTGTCGGCCGACTTCGCACGGCTGGGAGATGAGGTCCGTCAGGTGATCGCCGACGGCGCCGACTGGATCCACTTTGACGTGATGGACAACCATTACGTGCCCAATCTGACCTTCGGGCCCATGATCTGCCAGGCCCTCAAGCCCCATGCGCGCACGCCCGAAGGCGTGGCCGTGCCCATCGACGTGCACTTGATGGTGCAACCCGTGGACGCCCTGGCCGCCGCGTTTGCCGAAGCCGGTGCCGACTACATCAGCTTTCACCCCGATGCCTCGGGGCATGTGCATCGCAGCATCCAGGCCATCAAATCGCAAGGCGTGAAGGCCGGGCTGGTGTTCAACCCGGCGCAAACGCTGGATGTGCTGGACTGGGTGATCGAAGACCTGGATCTGATCCTCATCATGAGCGTCAACCCGGGCTTTGGTGGCCAGAGCTTCATTGACTCGGCATTGCGCAAGATCGAAGACGTGCGCCGCCGCATCGAGGCCAGCGGCAAGGACATCCGCCTCGAAGTGGACGGCGGCATCAAGGTCGACAACATTGCCCGGGTGGCCGCCGCCGGGGCTGACACCTTCGTGGCAGGCAGCGCCATTTTCGGCAAGCCTGATTACCGCGCCGTCATCGACGCCATGCGGGTTCAACTGGCGGGCTGAGCCTCAGGGGCGGCCTGCGTCCTGGGTATCTGACCCGCAGGCGGCCCCGTTCATGGCGCTTCCGGCCGGTGCTTCAGCGCGTGCTGGGCCTCACGCCAACGCTCGGCCTCGACATCGGCTTGGCGATGCAAGCCCAGTTCTGCATGCGTTTGCGCCAGCAGCAGTTGCAGATTGGCCTCCGGGTGATCCTGCTCGGCAGCGCGCTCAAACCATGCCCGGGCTTGGTCCGGGTCGGCTTTCACACCCTGACCATGGAGCAGCATCTGCCCGAGCAGAAACTGGGAATCGGCCCAGCCTGCCTCAGCGGCCCGACGCATCCACCGGGCCGCAGCCTGCGGGTGCGCCGGGGTTTGGGCGCTGCCGTTTTTCAGGATCAAGGCAATGTAGTGGGCCGCCGCATCCTGCCCCTGATCGGCCGCCTGGTGCAGCCAGGGCAGCGCGCGGTCGGTGTCGGCGGGCAGGCCGGCCGCCCCTTTGAACCACAGCTTGCCCAGTTGCAAGGCGGCCGTGGCGTCTCCGGCCTCGGCGGCGCGCTGCAGCCAGTCGCGCCCTTCGGCGACCAGGCGGGCGTCTCCGCGTTGCACGAGCACCCGGCCCAGCAGGGGCATGGCGGGCTTCAACCCATTGCGCGCCAATGTGCGCAAAACGCTGGTGGCCTGTTCGTCGCGTGCCTGGGCCTGGGCCCCCCACTGGATCAACTCGGCCTCTGACGGGGGCGCATCGATCTGTTGGTGCAGGCCCCAGACCCCCCAGGCGGCCAGCAGCAGAGGCAGTCCGGCCACCAGCCAGACCCGCCGCGACGAAGTGGGCGCCGGGGAGGGGGCCGGCAGAGTCAGTGCGGCGTTCATTGGCTCAGATCGATGGCGTAGTCAGCCAGGTTCTTGCCGCTGCCGTCATCGTTGTTGATCATGTTGATGCCGTTCAAACCAGCAGCGGTGGCCAGGGCCAGCTTGCCTGGGGCCGACTTGAAGGTGACCCGGCCGGCCGTGCTGACTTGGGTGAAACGCCAGCTGCGGTCACGGCCATTGCTGGCTCGGGTGAGGGTCTTGGTGGTCTTGATGTAGTTGATCAGCACGTCGCGGTTGGCATCCGGCGACGCGTAGATCGTCTTGCTGCCATCCAGGCCCGGAAAGTTGCCACCCCCGCTGGCGCGGTAGTTGTTGGTGGCCACGATGAAATAAGCCGCAGGGTCGATGGCCTTGCCTTTGTAGCTCAGGTTCTTGATGCGGCTGCCCTGGGCCTGAGTGACATCAATCTCGTAGCGGATGTCGGGCGAGGTGAACATGTCGAAGTTGTAGCCGGGGTAGCTGCTGACCAAAGCCTGGTCGGTGCTCAGGGTCGGGTCGATGCGGTTGAAGCGGGTGGCTGCTGTTTCGAGCCAGGCCTTGATGTCGCTGCCTTGCACCCGCACGGCGTACACGGTGTTGGGGTACAGGTACAGGTCGGCCGCATTGTTGATGGCCACGTTCCCGCTGGCCACATCGGTGAAATCACTGCCGCCGGCAAAGCCGCTTTTGAAAGGCGCGCTGACCGACAACACCGGCAGCGAGGCGTACTGCGGCAGGTTGGCCGCGATGTAGGCCGCCACGTACGACGCCTGGGCCTGGTTCACCACCTCGATGGCGCCTGGGTCTCCCACGTCGGCGAAGTAGGACGCCATGTTGAAGTCGGTGCTTCCGATCGGCGTCTTGACGTACTGGATGGTTGCGGCGTGTTCGCTGGCAATCGCGCTGGCCACGGCGGGGTCGACCGCCACATAGCTCTTGTCTGCGTTCTGGGTGCTGCGGGCTTCGACGGTGGTGCCGGTGGTGTCGACGGTCCACTTGCTGCCGTTGTGCACCAATTGCAGTTTGATCACGCCCAGGTGCTTGCCCCAGAAGTTGGCCATCACGGTGGGGACGCCATTGACGGTGCCCTTGACCTTGTCCACCCCGGGCAGGTTGAACTGGGCCACGGTGCTGGTGGCGTTCGGGAAGATCTGATGCGAGTGGCCGATCAGCATGGCGTCGATGCCTGGCACCTTGGACAGGTGCCAGTTGCCGTTCTCCATGGTCGGGTCGTAGCTGCTGTTGTCCAGGCCGCCGTGCGAGATGGCCACAACCAGGTCGGCGCCTTTGCTGCGCATCTCGGGCACGTATTTCTGGGCGGTTTCCACCAGCCCTTCGGTGTACACCTTGCCGTCCAGCCAGCGCTTGTCCCAGGACAGGATGGTGGGGGGGGTGAATCCGATGATGCCGATGTTGACCGGGACCTGCACCGTGCTGCCATCGGGGGCGGTGGCCCTCAGCGTCTTGGTGATGATCTGGTACGGGCTGAACAGAGGGGCCTTGGTCTTGGCGCTGTACACATTGGCCAGCACCTGCGGGAAGTTCGGACCCGCACAGCGTGTGGCGCCATTGGTCACGCCGTCGACCTGGAAGGCGCTGCCGGTGACCTGGTTCAGATAGGGCAGGCCGTAATTGAACTCGTGGTTGCCGATGCCGCCGCCGTCGTATTGGCTCTGATTCATGACCTTGTAGATGGCCAACGACTGGTTGCAGCCCACCGGGTTGATCAAGGCCTGGTAGTCGGACAGTGCCGTGCCCTGGATGGTGTCTCCGTTGTCCAGCAGCACGGTGTTGGCAAATTCGGCACGCGCTTTGTTGATCAGGGTGGCCACGCGTTCATAGCCGAGCGAGGTGTCCTCGGCCAGCTTGAAGTAGTCGTAGCTCATCACGTTGGTGTGCAGGTCGGTGGTCTCCAGCAGGGCCAGGCTGGCCTTGGTGTTGGCCGCCACCACGGGGCCACCGCTGGAGCCGCCGCAGGCGACCAGCGCCAGGGCCGTTGCGCTCAGCAGGCCTGCGGTGCAGGCACGGCGCATCGAATGAACAACAGGTTTTGACATCTCGCATCCCTCCGGGTTTTGTATCCAGTGCGTAAAGAGCTGGACTGTGGTCGGTCTGCGTGACATGGCTTTGACGGGCAGATGACACGAGCGCGAGGGCGGGCTGCCGGGCCGGGCCTGTCGCACAATCGCTGTTTTGCTTGCGCCCGTGTGGGCGCCTTGATGCCGTGTCTTCTTCCTCCTTTCTTCTTTCAACGCCGTTTGAAGCCGCCATCCTGGATCTGGATGGCACCTTGGTGAACACCCTGGGCGACTTTGCCGAGGCCCTCAACCGCATGCTGGATGAGTTGCGCTTGCCCTCCATCGAGCCGCAACGCATCGAGCACATGGTGGGCAAAGGGTCAGAGCACTTGCTGCGCACTGTATTGGCGCATGTGCTGGGTGGAGGGGCGACGGAACCCGCCGCGGTCGAGGCGCTGTACCCCGCCGCCTGGAGCAGCTACCAGCGGCACTACCTGGCCATCAACGGCGGCTACTCCAGCGTCTACCCCGGCGTTCTGGCGGGCCTGGAGGATCTGCAGGCACGGGGCTGGCGCCTGGCGTGCCTGACCAACAAGCCTTTGTCTTTTGCACAGCCCTTGCTGCAGGCCAAGGGCCTGGAGGGCTACTTCAGCGAAGTGTTTGGTGGCGACTCTTTTGAGCGCAAGAAGCCGCACCCTCTGCCACTGCAGAAAACCTGTGCCGCCCTGCGCAGCGAGCCTGGCCGCACCTTGATGGTGGGCGATTCCAGCAACGACGCTCAGGCTGCGCGCGCTGCGGCTTGCCCTGTGGTGCTGGTGACCTATGGCTACAACCACGGCGAGCCCATCCGGGCGGTGGACGCCGATGGTTTTGTGGATTCGCTGGATCAGTTACGCCTTCTGTTGGGCTGACGCACACTGCGCGGCGCCCGCCCTCGGCTCAGAAACTGGTCCAGTCTTCGTCGCTGGCGGTGGCTGCGGCCTTGGCCGTGGTGGTGGCGTCGCTGGACGCTGACCTGGTGCTGTGGGTGGCTTTGGCGCTGCTGGAGGCAGGCGCTGCCGGGCTGGCCGTTCCGGCTCCGCTGCGACGGTCCGAGTCGGGTTGCTGGCGGCGCTCCTGGCCCAGGTAGGGGGTGCTGGGTGGCAAGGCCGACCGGGTGGCTCTGGGGGTATTGACCTCGATGGACCGGCTCTGGCTGGCGTTGAGTTTGAACACGGCCACCGCATCCACGAGCAAGCTGGCCTGGTTGCGCAGACTGGCGGCGGCTGCCGCCGACTGCTCGACCAGGGCCGCGTTTTGCTGAGTGGCCTGGTCCATCTGCGTCACCGCCTCGCCCACCTGGGCCACGCCCGAGCTTTGCTCCGAGCTGGCGGCGCTGATTTCGCCCACGATGTCGGTCACCCGGCGGATGGCAGAGACCACTTCGGTCATGGTGGTACCCGCCCGGTCTACCAGATGGCTGCCTTGCTCCACCCGCTCGACACTGGCGCCGATCAGGCCCTTGATCTCTTTGGCCGCTTCAGCGCTGCGTTGGGCCAGGCTGCGCACTTCGCTGGCCACCACGGCAAAGCCTCGTCCCTGCTCACCGGCACGTGCTGCCTCCACCGCTGCATTCAAGGCCAGGATGTTGGTCTGGAAGGCAATGCCGTCAATCACGCCAATGATGTCTGAAATTTTGCGCGAGCTCTCGTTGATGCCTTTCATGGTGTCGACCACCTCGGCCACCACTTCGCCACCCTGCGTGGCGACGGTGGAGGCGTTCACCGCCAGTTGATTGGCTGCTCGGGCGTTGTCGGCGTTCTGGCGCACGGTGGAGCCCAGTTCCTCCATGGAGGCCGCGGTTTGCTCCAGGGCCGAGGCCTGGTGTTCTGTGCGTGCCGACAGGTCGTGGTTGCCCTGGGCGATTTCGGCACTGGCCGTGGCCACACCCTCTGCGTTGCGGCGCACATCCGCCACCAGGGCGGCCAGCCGGCCTTGCATGTCGGCGAGGGCCCGCAGCAATTGGCCGGTTTCGTCTTGGGCCCCCGTGGGGATCTGGATGGACAGGTCGCCATGGGCAATCGCGGTGGCCGCCGCCACGGCCTCTTGCACGGGGCGGGTGATGGAGCGTGTGGCGGTCCAGGCCATGAAGGCGCCCAGCACCACGGCCAGGGCCGCGGCCGCCATCAGCAGGAGGCGGCTGGTTTGGGCCAGAGCGGCATTGCGCTCCTGCCCTTGAGCCAGTTGACTGGCCATGCGCTTGCGCAGGCTGTCCAGTTTGGCCAGGTAACCATCGGCCATCGGGTGCAGCTGCGAATCGATCATGCCGTTGATGTCTTCGCCCATTGACTGCAGCTTGGCCAGTTCGACCCGCTTGTTGCGGTAAGCCTCCCGCACCTGGCGGATTTCGGCCAGTTGGGCCTTGCCGTCGTCGTCCTTTAGCAGTTCTTCGAGCCGCTTGATCTTGCCGGCCGTACCGCTGGAGGTGGTTTCAATGTCCTTTTTGAGGCGTTCAATGTAGGTGCTGTCCACGGCGCGCAGTTGGGCTTCAGTACGGGCCCAATTGATGCGGATGTCGGAGGCCCAGTCGTCGACCAGGGTCTGCTGCTCCAATTCGATCGTGGCGACATGCTCGCCCGCTTGTTGCAGCACCGAGATGCGCTGCACGCCAAAGCCGGCCACCAGCAAGGTGATCAACAAGATGGTGGCAAAAGCGATGGCCAGGCGGGAGCCGATTCTGAGGTTGTTGTAGTTCATGGTCTGACAGCAGTAACGGGCGAAGGGACGGGCAAAAGGAAAGGCAATGGGGCCAACAATGGGATGGATGAAGGCCGGTCGAGGTCAGGACGGCTTGCCCAACAGCGCGTCCTTGAGCTTCCAGTCGGCTGGGTTGGGGCCCAGCCAGATGCGCAACAAGGCGTTGAAAAAGGCGGCTTCCTTGAATGGCGCGCCCTGAACCTTGCCGCGCACGGTGAGGGTGGCGCCGCTGTCGGGCAGCCAATCGACGGTGAAGGTGTCGCCGGCAGCCAGCTTCTTCTGCTCGCCAAAGATCTCGCCCATGCGGATCAATCCAGGAATCAGATGGGACATTTCGCCCTTGGGGGCGTTGTCCTCCACGCCCCGGGTGAAGAGCTTGCCCAATTCGTTGGCATCGATTTCACGCAGCATGGTGATGCTGATGCGCTTGGCGCCAGGCGCGGCCAGCACGTCTTCGGGGCTGCTTGCCTTGCGTTCCAGGTACAAGCCCATGGCATACACCTTGAAGACCGCCTTGTAGCGGGCCCCTGCGCCGTTCAGGCTGAGCTTGCGCCCTTGCAATTCGATGGGGTCGTCGAAGCTGACGCCCTGCACCGTGGTGGGGGCGGCCTGCACAAGCAGCGGCCAGGCCAGGCAGGCGCTGAGGGCGATGGTGCGGAATCGGAGGCTCATGGGTGTTGTTGACGGAAGATCGGCCCGGATCGATGGGCTTGATCGTTGAGTTTGCAGTCTCCTCGGGTGGGTCGGTTTGACGCAACAGGGTTTTCGATGGGGCCGCGCGTCGCCTGAGCGACTGGCGCGCCAGAGTGGCTGGCAGGTTTGCTACACTCTGGCGACATGTTCATTCACCGCACGTTCATCACAGGTTGCAGCGACCGGGGAGCTTGGCCCTGGCGCAAGCCATTTCACGTGCACCACTGACCAAGCATGTCCGGGCAGCGCCGGCATGCGCCCGGGGGCCCCATTTGTCGGGGCCCGTTGAGATGATGAATGAACGCGGCACCTTTCCTTAGAACTGCGGTGCCGCCAGAGCTGGAGGCTCATTGCCGTGATCACCGAACTTGAATTCAAGAGCCTTGCCTTGCAGGGCTTCAATCGCATCCCTCTGATTGCAGAGGCGTTTGCTGACCTGGAAACCCCTTTGTCCCTGTACCTGAAGCTGGCCCATGCCCGCGATGGTGGCCGCTACAGCTTTTTGCTGGAGTCGGTGGTAGGGGGGGAGCGTTTTGGCCGCTACAGCTTCATTGGCCTGCCCGCACGCACCCTGTTGCGTGCCAGCGGCTTTGGCGATGAAGCCAAGACCGAAGTGGTTCGCGATGGGGTGGTCATCGAGACCGACCAGGGCAATCCTCTGGATTTCATCGCGGCGTATCAGAAGCGCTTCAAGGTGGCCCTGCGTCCTGGTTTGCCCCGCTTTTGCGGTGGCTTGGCGGGGTATTTTGGCTACGACGCAGTGCGCTACGTCGAGAAAAAGCTTGAGAAGACCTGCCCCCCCGACACCCTGGGCACGCCCGACATCCTGTTGCTGCAATGCGAAGAGTTGGCCGTGATCGACAACCTGTCGGGCAAGCTGTACCTCATTGTCTATGCCGACCCGGCCACCCCCGAGGCCTTTGCCAACGCCAAAAAGCGCCTGCGCGACCTGAAAGATCAACTCAAGTACTCCGTCAGCGCCCCGGTGGTGAAGGCCACCCAGGGCTACCCTGCCGAGCGTGACTTTGCCAAGGCCGACTACCTGGTGGCCGTGGAGAGGGCGAAGGAGCTGATTGCTGCCGGTGATTTCATGCAGGTGCAGGTGGGGCAACGCATCAAGAAGCGCTACACCGAAAGCCCCTTGTCCTTGTACCGGGCCCTGCGTTCGCTCAATCCCTCGCCTTACATGTACTACTACCACTTTGGGGATTTCCATGTGGTGGGGGCGTCGCCTGAGATCCTGGTGCGCCAGGAGCGCGTTGACATCGATGGCCGCGAAGAGCAGAAGATCACCATCCGGCCCCTGGCCGGCACGCGTCCACGGGGTGCCACGCCCGAGAAGGACAAGGCTGCCGAGGTCGAACTCATCAACGATCCCAAGGAGCGTGCGGAGCACGTGATGCTGATCGACCTGGCCCGCAACGACATCGGCCGCATCGCCAAGATCGGTTCGGTCAAGGTGACGGAGGCCTTCGTGGTGGAGCGTTACAGCCACGTGATGCACATCGTGAGCAACGTCGAAGGCACGTTGAACGACGGCATGGGCGCCATCGACGTGTTGAAGGCGACCTTTCCGGCAGGCACTCTCACGGGGGCACCCAAGGTGCACGCGATGGAGCTGATCGATCAGCTTGAGCCCACCAAGCGCGGCTTGTACGGTGGCGCCTGCGGCTACATCAGCTATGCGGGCGACATGGACGTGGCCATCGCCATCCGCACCGGCCTGATCAAGGACCAGACGCTGTATGTGCAGGCCGCCGCTGGCGTGGTGGCCGATTCGGTGCCTGAGATGGAGTGGAGAGAAACAGAACACAAGGCCCGCGCACTGTTGCGAGCGGCCGAACTCGTTGAAGAAGGCCTGGAGTGAACGCCATGACGAACAAGATCAAGCTCCTCATGGTGGACAACTACGATTCGTTCACCTTCAACATCGTCCAGTATTTTGGCGAATTGGGTGCCGAGGTCGAGGTGTTCCGCAACGACGAAATCACCCTTGAGGGCATTGCTGCCCGTGCACCCGATCGCCTGGTGATCTCCCCGGGCCCTTGCTCGCCCGCGGAGGCCGGTATCTCGGTGGCGGCCATCCAGCATTTCGCTGGCAAGCTGCCGATTCTCGGGGTGTGTCTGGGGCATCAGGCCATCGGGGCTGCCTTTGGCGGCCGGATCATCCGGGCACAGCAGCTCATGCATGGCAAGACCAGTGTGATCACCACCACGCAAGAAGGTGTTTTTGCGGGCTTGCCCGAGCAGTTCACGGTGAATCGCTACCACTCGCTGGCGATCGAGCGCAGCACCTGCCCGGCAGACCTCAAGGTGACCGCCTGGACAGATGACGGCGAGATCATGGGCGTGCGTCACCAGTCACTGGACATCGAGGGCGTGCAGTTCCACCCTGAGTCGATTCTGACCGAGCATGGGCACGCCATGCTCAAGAACTTCCTGGTGCGCTCATGAGGTCCGCGGTGCAGGCCCGGCGGCCCGATCGGCTGGTTCCGGCAGGGCTGCCGGTGCGCCATCGCGTTCAAAGTTGAAGCGGGAGCCGTGACCATGCCGGATGCCCATCACCTGCTGTTGTTTGTGCTGGCTGGCTGGTTGCTGAACCTCACGCCAGGGCCCGATGTGTTGTACATCGTCTCCCATGCCCTGCGCTCCGGCGTGCGCGCCGGGGTGGTTGCCGGCTTGGGGATCACCGCGGGTTGTTTCGTTCACATCGCGGCCGCTTCCGTGGGCGTCGGCGCCTTGTTGGCCACGTCGGCCACGGCTTTCACGGTGCTCAAGTGGCTGGGGGCCGGTTATCTGGTTTGGATGGGGCTTCGCATGTTGCTCGCCCGTGCTTCGGGTGCGAGTCTGGTGCCTGACGCCGAGTTGATGCCATCCGGGCCCGCCACTCAGAGCCTGAAGCGGGTCTTCGTGGGGGGCTTCTGGACCAATGTGCTCAACCCCAAGGTGGCGATTTTCTTTCTCGCCTTTGTGCCTCAATTCATCGCGCCGGGGACCGACAACAAGGCGCTGGCGTTTGTGTTGCTCGGGGTGTTGTTCAACCTCAACGCCATTCCGGTCAATTTGGGCTGGGCGCTGGCCGCCGCCTGGATGGCCCGTCGCCTTGGCGCAGTGCAGCGCGGCTTGCATTGGCTGGATCGCGTGGCTGGGGCGATGTTCATCGGCTTCGGCCTCAAGCTGGCTTTTTCGGATCGTCCCGCGCCTTGAGCGCGAAACGTCATGACCTCTCAGGAGATTTCCATGCCTATCACCCCTCAGGAAGCGCTTCAGCGCACCATTGAGCACCGCGAGATTTTTCACGACGAAATGCTCGACCTCATGCGTGCCATCATGCGCGGCGAGTTGTCGTCGGTGATGACGGCGGCCCTCATCACCGGGCTGCGTGTCAAGAAAGAGACCATTGGCGAGATCACTGCGGCCGCACAGGTCATGCGGGAGTTTTCAACCAAGGTGCATGTGGCCGACAAGACGCACCTGGTGGACATCGTCGGGACCGGGGGGGATGGCTCGCACACGTTCAACATCAGCACCTGCTCGATGTTTGTGGCTGCCGCCGCTGGGGCCAAGGTGAGCAAGCACGGCGGGCGCAGTGTGTCGAGCAAATCGGGCAGTGCCGATGTGCTGGAGGCGCTGGGCGTCAATATCAACCTCACGCCCGAGGCGATTGCCCGCTGCATCCAGCAAACCGGCATTGGCTTCATGTTCGCCCCCAACCATCACCCCGCCATGAAGAATGTGGCGGCCGTGCGCAAGGAACTGGGGGTGCGCACCATCTTCAACATCCTCGGGCCGCTGACCAACCCGGCTGAAGCGCCCAATATTCTGATGGGGGTGTTCCATCCTGATCTGGTGGGCATCCAGGTGCGCGCTTTGCAGCGCCTGGGGGCCGAACATGCCGTGGTGGTCTACGGACGCGATGGCATGGACGAGGTCAGCCTGGGGGCTGCCACGTTGGTGGGCGAGCTCAAGGACGGCGAGGTGCGTGAGTACGAGATCCATCCCGAAGACTTCGGCTTGCCCATGGCCAGTAACCGTGCCCTGAAAGTCGACACGCCGGAGCAGTCCCGTGAATTGCTCTTGGCCGTGCTGGACAACAGCCCGGATCCAGCGGTGCGAGCGGCCCGCGATATCGTGTTGCTCAACGCCGGTGTGGCACTGTATGCCGCCAACGTGGTGCCTTCGATGACCGAGGGGGTGCAGCGTGCCCGTGCTGCCGTGGAATCGGGCGCTGCGCGCACCCGGCTGAACGAGCTGGTGGCCACGGCCAAGGCCCTCACGCCTGCACTTTGAGGCCCCTGCCATGAGCCTGTGGCAAGACCCCGGTACTTGGATCGCACTCGGTGTTTCGGCACTTTTTGTAGGTGTCGGTTGGGGCTTGCACCGGGTGTTCCTGAAAATTTTGAAAAACGGCTCTCAGAGCCCGCAAGAACATGAGTGATATTTTGAACAAGATCGTGGCCGTCAAGCGTGAGGAGGTGGCGGCCGGCCTCAAGAAAGTGTCCTTGGCGGCGATGCGCACCGACGCCGAGAGCCGTGTGCTGACGCGGGACTTCATTGGCGCGATGCGCGCCAAGGTGGCTGCCGGTCAGGCTGCGGTGATTGCCGAGATCAAGAAGGCCAGCCCGTCCAAAGGCGTGCTGCGGGCTGACTTCATCCCGGCTGATATTGCGCAGAGCTACGCCGAACATGGCGCGGCCTGTCTGTCGGTGTTGACGGACAAGCAGTTTTTCCAAGGCAGCGTGGACTACCTCAAACAGGCCCGAGCCTCCTGTGCGCTGCCGGTGCTGCGCAAGGATTTCATGATTGATCCCTACCAGGTCTACGAGGCCCGGGTGATGGGTGCCGACTGCATCCTGCTGATTGCCGCCTGTCTGGACGACGCCCAGATGGCCGATCTGGAGGCCGTGGCTCGTAGCCTGGACATGGCGGTGCTGGTCGAAGTGCACGATCGCCCGGAACTGGAGCGAGCCTTGCGCCTCAAAACACCGCTGGTGGGCATCAACAATCGCAACCTTCGTACTTTTGAGGTCAGTCTGGACACCACGCTGGGCATGTTGGCTGACGTGCCGGCAGACCGATTGCTGGTGACGGAGTCGGGCATCCTTGGGCCGGCGGACGTACAGCGCATGCGCGAGGCGCAAGTGCATGCCTTCCTGGTCGGTGAGGCCTTCATGCGTGCCAAGGATCCCGGCGAGGCACTGGCTCATTTGTTTGCCTGACTTGCATTCGGAGGACGGAATGTCGGAATCGATCGATGCAGCCCAACTGCCCGTGCCAGACCAACTGGGCTCGGCCGATCCGGCTGATTGGCCCGTGGCAGGCGGGTGGCAGGCGCTGGTGGATGAGTTTTTTGCGGCGCCATCAGGCGTGCAATTGCTGGACTTTCTTCAGCAGCGGCTGCACGCGGGTGCCACGGTGTTTCCTCCTCAGCCATTGCGGGCACTCCTGCTGACACCGCCCGAGGCGGTGCGTGTCGTCATCTTGGGGCAGGATCCCTACCATGGACGTGGCCAGGCGGAGGGCTTGGCCTTCTCGGTGGCGCCTGGTGTGCCATTGCCGCCGTCGCTGCGCAATATCTTCAAGGAATTGCAGCGTGATCTTGGGACCCCTTTCCCGGCGTTTCCCACGCCGGGTGGCAGTCTGGTTCGTTGGGCGCAGCAAGGGGTGTTGTTGCTCAACACCTGCCTCACGGTGGAGGAAGGGCAGCCCGCCAGCCATGCCGGTCGTGGCTGGGAACTGTTGACCGATGCGGTGATTCGGCATGTGGCCCAGGGTCCCCGCCCCGTGGTCTTCATGCTGTGGGGCGCCCATGCGCAAAGCAAGCGCCCCATGATCGATGCGTCGCGCCATCTGGTTCTTCTGTCCAATCACCCGTCGCCCTTGTCTGCGCTGCGTCCGCCTGCACCTTTCATCGGTTGCGGGCATTTCTCACAGGCCCGGGCCTGGCGCGATCAGCAAACAAGCATGGGCTGATACTCGGCGGCCTGCTGCTCAGGATTTGGGCAGACGCAGCGTTGTGCGCACGCCCACATCCTCGGTGTGGCGCTTCAGCCAGTGCCTTGCCGCGTCTCGCCCCATCTCGAAGAGGTGCTCGATCATGTTGCCGTCAGCGGCCACCTTGCTGGAGGCGGGGAGTTCGTCCAGGGATTGACCACCATCGATGCGATGCAGGCGAATGCGGCGGTAGTCTTCACCTTCCTGCATCCGTCCACGTTCGATCAGGTGGTTGATGAATTCAACGTTTCGCATCTGGTCGAGCAGGCTGGCGTTGAAGGTCAGTTCGTTCACCCGGTCCAGGATGTCCTGTTGTGAGTGCGGCGTTTCGTGGCGCTGCAGTGGATTGATCTGCACGACCAGAATGTCTTGGGCATCGCACTGCTTGATCAGCGGAACCAGGGGTGGATTGCTGGAGTAGCCACCATCCCAGAACGGCTCACCATCGATCTCGACCGTCCTAAACACCATGGGCAGGCAAGTTGATGCCATGACGGCTTGCAAATCGAGTTGCCGGCCAGAAAAAACCTTGGCCAGCCCCGTGCGCACGTGGGTGGCCGAGACAAACACGCGCGGAGAATGCAGCCGTGCCATCCCTTCGAAGTCGATGTGGGCCGCCAGCAGCTTGCGCAACGGATTGATATCCATCGGATTCATCTGCGACGGCGACATCCAGGGGGCCATGGCGCTTTGCAGCATGTGTCCACCCATGCCCGTGTTGAGCATCATGTGCATCACGCTCTGTGTCAGGGCTCCGACGCTGCCCAGCGATACCACGCCTTCCCAAATCAGCCGCAATGTCTTTCGGGCAGAGGTTCTGATCGCCGCGCGCTCTCCGTTGCCGGGGGCGTGACCCAGGTAGCCCTGGGCCAGCGCCACCGCATTGATGGCACCGGCGCTCGCGCCGCTGATGCCATCGAAATCGAAGTGCTCATCTTCAAGAAGGGCATCAAGGACACCCCAGGTGAAGGCGCCATGTGCCCCTCCGCCCTGGAGGGCAAGACTCAGACGTTTGGGCGACTCCGTGGGAGTGGGGAAGGTGTACATTCAGCCATCCTGACATGATTTGTGCAGTGCAGCATAAAAAGTTGAGGGCAATTGAAGAAATTTGTCCAAAAAGCCCAAAACGGGTCAAAAAATAACTCATAATCGTGGTCTCGCAGGTTCTTAGGGACATGCGGCTCGAACAAGAAAGTAAAACGGCCTAAAAAACTGTGTTATAGTTCGAGATTCGCTGGAGGGGTGCCCGAGTGGCTAAAGGGGGCAGACTGTAAATCTGTTGGCTTACGCCTACGCTGGTTCGAATCCAGCCTCCTCCACCAGCGAGTGAATTGATGTGAGTGGCGATCAAAAGCGCCGGTAGTGTCGGGAGTGATCCTGTCATTGTTTGGCGGGAGTAGTTCAATGGTAGAACCCTAGCCTTCCAAGCTAATGACGCGGGTTCGATTCCCGTCTCCCGCTCCAGCATCGGTTTGCTTGAGTAGTTTTTTTGAAGTGCCTGGTGGCCTTCAGATGCCCATGTGGCTCAGTGGTAGAGCACTCCCTTGGTAAGGGAGAGGTCGCGGGTCCGATTCCCGCCATGGGCACCACGTTCTTCGGCGCCCCCTGTCAGGGGGCGCTTTGACCCTTGTTGTGTTGATTTAGGTATTTTTTTTCGGAGTCGAAAAAATGGCAAAAGGCAAGTTTGAACGTACCAAGCCGCACGTGAACGTCGGCACCATCGGTCACGTTGACCACGGCAA
>NZ_JBWKOU010000034.1:0-42851 GCF_059416245.1 Curvibacter sp. GW821-FHT09D12
CCGTGTTGTCCGACTTCACCCGGACCTTCACGTTGTAGTCCACCACGCGTTTGACGGGGACGAGAATCTTCATGTTGTCGCTCATGGATCAGATGGGGGCTGCAGAGGCTGCAGCCCAGAAATGGAAATGCCCTGGGCCTGGATCAGGTCCCAGGGCACGGCACCAGTGGGTCAGGGATTGACGTAGGTGGTCTTCACTGTGGTGAAGAACTCGGCGGCATAACGCCCTTGCTCACGCGGCCCATGGCTGGACCCCTTGCGGCCTCCGAAAGGCACGTGCGGATCGACACCGGCGGTGGGCGCATTGACCATCACCATGCCGGCCTGCAGCTCGCGCTTGAAGCGTGCAGCCTGTTTCAAGGACTGGGTCACCACACCGGCCGACAGGCCAAAGGGCGTGTCGTTGGCCACCCGCAAGGCTTCATCAGCATCCTTGACACGAATGACGCTCGCGACCGGGCCAAAAATCTCCTCGCGGTTGAGGGTCATTGAAGGCGTGGTGTTGGTGAACAGGGCTGGTTGCAGGTAGAAGCCGGGCTGACCGTTCCAGTCCTGACGTGCCTGGCCACCAAAGGCCAGCGTGGCGCCTTCGCGCAGGCCCAGATCGATGTAGCGCAGATCCTGTTCCAGCTGCGAGGCATCGACCACGGGCCCGATGACGGTGTCTGGCGCCCGGGCATCCCCCACCACCAGGCCTTGCATGGCCTGGGTCAGGCCGGCCACGAACTGGTCATGCACCGCGTCGGTGACGATCAGGCGCGAAGAGGCCGTGCACCGCTGGCCGGTTGAATAAAAGGCACCGTTGATGGCACAGGCGATGGCCTGATCGAGGTCGGCATCGTCCAGCACCACCAAGGGGTTCTTGCCGCCCATTTCAAGCTGGAATTTGGCCATGGGGCCGGGGCGCCCCACCGCGCTGAGCGCCACCTTGCGGCCAGTGGCCTCCGAGCCGGTGAAGGTGATGGCCTGCACCCTCGGATCCTCCAGCAAGACCTCGCCCAACTCACGGCCTTTACCCATGACCAGGTTGAAGGTGCCCGGTGGCAGGCCCGCGCGGGTAATGATCTCGGTCAGTGCCCAGGCGCAGCCCGGCACCAATTCAGCGGGCTTGAACACCACGGCGTTGCCATAGGCCAGGGCCGGCGCGATCTTCCAGGCCGGAATGGCCAACGGAAAGTTCCAGGGCGTGATGACGGTCACCACGCCCACAGGTTCGCGGCAGATCTCCACGCTCATGTTGGGGCGTGTAGAACCGATCAGCTCACCCCCTATCCGCAAGGCTTCGCCCGCGAAGAACTTGAAGATATGGGCTGCGCGCAGCACCTCGCCCGAGGCGTCCGGCAAGGCCTTGCCTTCTTCACGCGCCAGCAGGTCGGCCAGCTCAGCCCGGCGCGCCAGCAACTCACTGCCGATGCGGTCGAGCGCCTCTGAGCGCTGCATGGGGGTCTGCGCGGCCCACAAAGGCTGGGCCGCGTGGGCGGCGGCAATCGCCGTACGGGCCTGGTCCTGGCTGGCACGGGCATACAGGCCGATGACATCCCGGGTATCCGAAGGATTCACATTGGGCGCAGCATGCTGGCCGGTCAGCCACTCGCCGGCGATGTAATTGGGTTTGATGGGGTCACTCATGGGGATACAGGCCCTTGGTCCGGGCAAAAAGGCGGGCGATGCCAAACAGGGCATCGACATGGGGGGTCTGAACCCCCAGCACTTGGGCCATGTCACGCACGGCCGCGACGATGGCATCCAGCTCCAAGGGCTTGCCGGATTCGACGTCTTGCAGCATGGAGGTCTTGAAAGCCCCGAGGCGGGCCGTCAGCGCATGCCGGTCCTCTGGGCTTTGATCAATCTCGCAACCGATCCGGGCCCCCACACCGGCCACCTCATCCATGGCCGCCGAGCAGAAGCTGCGCAGCAGCGGGTCTGCCAGGATCCGGTCCACCGTGGCGCCGGTGATGGCTGAGAGCGGGTTCATGGTCAGGTTGCCCCAGAGCTTGAACCAGATGTCCCGGCGCACGTTGTCACTCACGCGGGCCTCAAAGCCGGCGAGTTGCAGCAACTGGGCCAGGGCGGCAGCTCGTATCGAGGCCCCGCCACCAGGTTCGCCAATGATCAGCTCCTGACCCTTGATGTGCTTGACCAGGCCAGGTTCCAACACCGCACTGCTCGCATGGACCACGCAGCCCAAAACTGTTGAGAAGGGCAGGTTGTGGGCGATGACACCCCCCGGGTCGACACTGGGCAGCCCGGCTTCAAAGCCAGGCCAACCCTGGCAGAACCACCAGGGCACGCCGTTCATGGCCGGCAGGATCAGGGTGTCGGGCCCCAACAGCGGCTGCAGCGTGGCAGCGATGTCTTTCAGTGCGGGGCCCTTGACCGCGATGATCACCACATCCTGCGGGCCCAGGTCCTGGGCCCGATCGCTGGCCTGGACCGGGGCGCGGATCACCGTGCCGTCTTCGCCCTGAAGGCGCCAGCCGTGCTCGCGCAAGGCCTGCAGCGTGGCGCCGCGCGCCAGGGCCGACACCGACACGCGGCCGGTCGCCGCCAGGCGCGCCCCGATCAGGCTGCCGATGGCACCGGCGCCCACGATGCACACCTTGTGCTCCTGGGGAGCTTCAAGGCGGCCCCCCGTCAACGCGGACAACTCAGGCATCGGCACTGAACCCGATCGATTTCACAATCGGTCCCCAGCGTTCCAGGTCGGCCTTCAAAGCGGCGGCCAACTCTTCCGGCGTGGAGGAACGTGTCTCCAGGCCCATGGCCGCAAAGCCGTCGATCACGTCTTTGGCGGCCAAGGCCTGGCGGATGGCCGCATTGGCGTTCTTGACCACCGCAGCGCTGGCCTTGCCCGGCAGGAAGAAGCCATGCCACTCGCCATAGACCAGCGACTTGAAGCCCTGCTCGGCCAGCGTCGGCACCTGAGGGACGAACTTGCTTCTGGCCGCACCACTGGTGGCCAGGATGCGGAGCTTGCCGCCAGGCAGGTGCGGCAGGAACTCGCCCACCGGCGCCGACACCGCCGCGATCTGACCGCCCACGAGGTCCATGATGGCGGGCTGGGTGCCCCTGAAGCCCACGTGCCGCAGGTCGACGTTGCCCGCCCGGCCGATCAGCACGCCCACGAAGTGGGGCACCGAGCCCGGTGCCGGCGAGCCGAAGTTGGCCAGGTCCGGATTGGCCTTGCACCAGGCCAGAAACTCAGGGATGTTGGTGACCGACGCAGGCACCAGCGGGCCTACGGCCAGGCCCATGTCGACATAGACCCCCATGGACACGGGCGTCAGATCGGCGATCGGGTCGTACGGCAGCTTTTTGTAGGTATGCGGGTAGATGCCCAGCATGGACATCGGTGTGGCCAGCAGGGTGCTGCCATCCGGGGCCGCCGCCTTCAAGGCCGAGATGGCGATCTGCCCGCCCGCACCGGGGCGGTTGTCGACAAAGACGGCCTTGGCGTAAGCACCGGTCAAGCGGTTGGCCACGCGGCGGGCCTCGGTGTCGATGGTGCCGCCCGGGGCAAAGCCCGCAAGGATCTTGGCACTGTCCAGGGCATCAGCCCTGGCGCCGAAAGGCAGCGCCGCGGCCGCCATGCCGCAGGCGATCTGAGAGAGGATTTGACGACGGTTTTGCATTGTTGGAGTCTCCATTTGAGTTGGGTGAGGGGCTTGAGCCGGGCGTGATCAGGACTGTTTGGCCTTTCTGGCGTCACTGAGGTTCTGCTTGAAGCGTTCGGGAACACGCTCGTCAAAGCCCAGCGCCACGCGCCGGACTTCGGGGGTGTCGGTGGGCTGATGGCCCACACCCAGGGCACTCGCGCGGGGAGCGGCGATCTCCACCACCGTGCCGCTGACCCGGCCCAGACCGGTGATCTCACACTCGACGAAGTCGCCCGGGTCCACCGAACGCGAATGGCAGGGCGTGCCCATCAGGATCACGTCCCCCGCCACCAAGGTGATGTGGCGGGCCAGGTCGGCAATCACATAGTGAGGGCCCCAGATGGTCTCGTCACCGATGTGCGCCTCTTGCACAACCAGGCCGTTGACGTAGGTGCGCAGGGTCTGCTGGAACAGGTCCACACCGCGGACAATCCCCGGGCCGATAGGCAAGAGCGTGTCAGCGCCCTTGACGCGCAACATCGAGCCCTGGTCGGTATCGCGGAAGTTCTGCAAGCCCATGTCGAGGGCCGGGCAGAAACCTTCGATGTAGTCCCAGGCCTCATCGGGCGTGACGTTGCGGCAGGTCTTGCCGATCACCACGGCGTACTCGCCTTCGTAATTCAGGTACTGGCAATCCGCCGGCTTGAGAATCTGGCCCCCATGCCCGTTGAGCGAGGTCGGAGGCTTGGTGAAGTAGGTCGGCGATTCGGTGGGCTTGGGCTTCTGGCGCGTCTCGTAGCTGCGCGAGCTGTAGGAGATGTGCACCGCAATGATCTTGCTCGGCTGCACCGGGGGGAGGTAGTTCAAGCCCTCGGTGTCCAGCAAGCGCCCGTCGTCCAGGCGCAGGCGGCCTGCGTCAGCGCCCTCCTCGACCACGGTGCCCCAGAAGGCGCTGCCGCCCAGCAATACACGCCGACGCTCAACCCTGGGGCCTTGCATCACGGCGGGCAATTGGTCAATTGGAAATTCGAAATCCATGGAATGTCTCCGTCTCTAGGTGATGGGCTTGAGGCTCAGGCCACGCTGGCGGCACCGGCAGGTGCAAACTCATTGAGGGCAGCGGACCCAGGTTGCGGCTGGGTGTTGAACCAGATGTGGATGTTTCCGGTGCCGCGTGCGTTCTCGTACGCGGACAAGGGCTCGCCCTTGGCCTGGCAGGAAGCACCGCCCATGGCCCCCAGCATCTGCAGGTAATGCGCGCCGAAGGCCTCCCAGGGCCTGCGGCGGTAATCCTCATCCCAGCGGGCCACGATTTCGTCATGGCGACCCTCGCGCATCAGTTCGATGGCGGCCTTGTCGCTTTCAATGTTCTCGGGGCGCGAGACATTGCTTTCGTGGAAGATCCGGGGGTGGTTGGGTCGCCAGTCGATGCCATTGAACTTGTGGCTCAGCGCGCCCGAGGCCAGCAGCACCACGCGCAGGTCGCTGCGGCGGATCGCCTCGCCAATGTCTTCACCCGATTGCAGGAACTGCGGCCATTCGCAGTTCTGGCACGAGCTGACCGTCAGCACCGGGGTCTGGGTCAGCTCCAGTTGCAGGTGCTTGACGAGGTTCAGCGTGGCATATTGCTTGCCGAGTTCCGGATGCTGCACGTTGCGCACATAGCCCTTGCGCTCACGCGAGACGGCCTCGATCTGCACGGCCAGCTCTGGACAGCCACGGTAGTCGTAAGGAACGCCGTGCAGGTACCAGGGCATTTCGTCGGAGATGTAGGTGCCCTTGAAATGGTCACCCCCATCCAGCAAGTGATAGCCGGTGGTGAACCAATGCGAATCGAAGATCAAGACCGCATCGGGCTTGACGCTGCGGATGCGCTCGCGCAGGCGAGCGTAGCCGGGGATCAGGTCCGAATCGGCGCCGGCACCTTGCAGCACGCGAAACTCTTCACACTGCATCAAGCCGGGGTGGTGGGAAACAAGGGCTGCGCCCAGAATTTGGCCCATGGAAAATACCTTTGAGGTTGTCGGGTGGAAGTCGGGGTGGAATTCAGGTCGAAGTGCGGCGCCGATCAGCGATGGCTGAAGCTGGCCTTGAAGGGTTTTTTGGGGACGACCACGTCCTTGACATCGCAGAAGAACTCGAAGCTCCAGTCGCCCCCTTCGCGCCCCACGCCCGAGCGCTTGATGCCCCCGAACGGCGCTGCCAGATCACGGATGCCGAAGCTGTTGACCCAGATGAAGCCGGTGCGCACCTGCTCGGCCACATCGATCGCGTGGGCCTGTTCGCCATAGCAGACGCCGCCCAGGCCATAGTCGGTTCCGTTGGCCATCGCTATGGCCTGCTCGTCGGTCTCGAAGGTCTGCAGGGTCAGCACCGGGCCAAACACCTCGTTCTGCACGATCTCATCGCTTTGGCGCAGGTCGGTCAGCATGGTGGGCTGGTAGTACTGGGCACCGAAGTCGTGCCGCGCACCGCCCCACAACAGGCGTGCGCCTTGGGCTACGGCGCGGTCCACAAAGGTCGACACCCGGTCCAGTTGACGCGGATGGATCAAGGGGCCCACCTCGGTGGCCTCTTCACGCGGGTCGCCGATGTTGAGCTTTTCGACATAGCCGCGCAGGGCCTCGACGTAGCGGTCCGCGACACGCTGATGCACCAGGAAGCGCGTGCCGGCCAGACAGACCTGCCCGGCATTGCGGTACATGAGCGCGCCCGTGGCGGCGGCGCTGTCGATGTCGGCATCTTCCAGCACGATGAAGGGGCTTTTGCCGCCCAGCTCCAGGCTGCAGGGCACCAGGTTGGCCCCGGCGGCCTGGGCGATCCACTTGGCCGTGGGCACCGAGCCCGTGAAGGAAATGCGCGCCAGCCGCGGGTCGCTGACCAGGCGGGCACCGGTGTTGGCGCCACTGCCTTGCACCAGGTTGAACACGCCAGGCGGCAGGCCGGCCGCGTGGGCCGCATCGGCCAGCAGCGAGCAAGTCAGAGGCGCCCACTCTGGCGGCTTGAGCACACAGGTGTTGCCCGACGCCAGGGCCGGCCCGAGCTTCCAGGTCGACAGCATCAGGGGTGCGTTCCAGGGCGTGATGATGGCCACCACGCCCGCCGGATCGTGGCGCACCCGATGGCTGGCCTGCTCCGTCTCCAGAGTGCGGTTCTGCAGTTCGAGCGCATGCTCGGCGAACCACCGGATGTTGAGCATGGCGCGTGGCACCACGCCATGGCGCATGCGCGAGAGCAAGACGCCGGCATCGTTGCTTTCCAGCTGGCACAGCTCGTCGGCGCGCTTGCCGATCTCTTCGGCAAAGCGGTCGAGATAAGGCTTGCGCCCCGCCGCACCCAGGGCCGCCCAGGCCGGAAACGCGTTCTGCGCGGCCACGATGGCTTGCTCCACATGCTCAGGCAAGCCCTCGGACACGTGTCCCAGCAAGCGCTGGTCAATGGGGCTGTGCAGTTCAAAGGTTTGGCTGGAAGCCACACGCAGGCCATTGATGTAATGGTCGGGTGACACCCGAATGCCTGCAACGTCCAGTGAAGGATGGCTCATGATGTTCTCCAAGAGGGTGTTTTCGCGAAGCGCTTGGGTGCGCGTGGATTTCAGGCCAGCAACTTGCCGGGATTCATCAAACCCAGGGGGTCCAGTGCCGCCTTGACGCGGCGCATCAACTGAAGCTCGACGGCGGACTTGTAGCGGGCGGATTCATCCCGGCGCAGCACGCCCAGGCCGTGTTCGGCAGAGATCGATCCGCCTCGGGCTGCCACAGCGTCATGAACCCGTTGGTTCATGGAAGACTCCAGCGCCCCGAAATCGGGGGCGGAGGCCCCCGCCACAGGCGAGAGGTTGTAGTGCAGGTTGCCATCACCGAGATGACCAAACACCACCATCCGAACCAGGGGGCTGCTGGCCAGGATGGCCGCACTGGTGGTCTCGATGAATTCGGCGATCCGGGAAGCCGGCAGAGAAATGTCGTGCTTGATCGTCTTGCCCTCGGCGCCCTGGGCCTCCGAGATGTTCTCGCGCAGGGCCCACAGGGCCTCGAACTGCGAGAGGTTGGACGACAGCGCGGCATCGGCGATCAGGTCTTGTTCAAAAGCCGATTCGAGCAGGGCCTCAAGATGGGCCGTGGCCTCGGCACCGCCCTGCTCACTCGACAGCTCCAGCAGCACATACCAGGGACTGCGTTCGCCCAAGGGGAAGCGGGTGCCAGGCACATGCTTCTCGACCAGCTGCAGGCAGGCATCACTCATCAGCTCGAAGGCGGTCAGGCCGGCCCCCAGGCGGGACTGGGCCAGCGCCAGCAGATCGACGGCTTGCGCCGGTGTGGCGACCGCCACGCAGGTGACCACCTGACTGGCAGGCTGGGGGAACAGCTTCAAAGTGGCCCCGGTGATGATGCCCAAGGTGCCTTCGCTGCCGATGTACAGATCCCGCAGGTCGTAGCCGGTGTTGTCTTTGCGCAGGCCACGCAGGCCGTTCCAGAGCTCACCTTCCGCGGTCACCACTTCCAGGCCCAGGCAAAGCTCGCGGGCATTGCCGTAGCGCAGCACCTGAACACCGCCGGCATTGCTGGCCAGGTTGCCTCCGATGGTGCAGCTGCCTTCGGCCGCCAGGCTGAGGGGAAACAGCCGCCCTGCCGCCTTGGCGGCTTCCTGCAAGGCGAGCAGGGTCAGCCCGGCATCCACCGTGATGGTGTTGTTGCTGACGTCAATGTCACGGATCCGCTGCAAGCGGGCCAGCGAGAGCACGACAGAGCGACCCGACACATCGGGCGTCGATCCACCCGAGAGGCCGGTATTGCCGCCCTGGGGCACCACGGGAACGCGTCTTTCGCAACACCAGCGCATCACGCTCGCCACATCCTCAGGGGTGTCGGGTTGCACCACGGCCCACGCCGCCCCGGTCCACTTGCCACGCCAGTCGGTCAGAAAGGGGGCCATCTCTGCCGGCGCTGTGAGCAGACGGCCCGCAAACACCGCGCGCAAACTCTGGTGCATCTCAGTAGCCATGACGCGTCTCCGTGGGGCTGGCTTCGTCGCGGTAACGTTGCAACAAGGCGCGTGCGGCCTGGGACAGCAGCGTCGTGTCCACACCGATGGCGACGAACTGGGCGCCGACCTGGGCGTAGTGCCGGGCCAGGGCCTCGTCGGTGCACAGGATGCCCGCCGCCTTGCCATGCGAACGGATGGTTCGGATGGCCTGCTCGATCGCGGCCTTGACGGTGGGATGCGCCGGCTGGCCCAGCAGGCCCATCGAGGCCGACAGATCGGCCGGACCGATGAACACCCCGTCAACGCCCTCGACCTGGGCGATGGCATCGAGTTCACCCAGGGCCTCGGCGGTTTCGACCTGAACCAGCAGGCACACCCGCTCATTGGCTTCGTGCAGATAGTTCGGGTAGCGGCTCCAGCGCGAAGAGCGCGCCAGGCCGCTGCCCACGCCCCGGATCCCCTGCGGCGGGTAGCGCATGGCCTGGACCAGTCCGCGAGCGGCTTGCGCCGACTCGACCATGGGGATCAACAGCGTGCGGGCACCGATCTCCAGCACCTGCTTGATCAAGGCCGGGTCCCCGTGCGGAATGCGCACCACGGCTTCGGTTTCGTACGGAGCGGCAGCCTGCAAGGCCCCCAGCATGGAGCGCAGATCGTTGGGGCCATGCTCGCCATCGATCAGCATCCAGTCGTAACCCAGGCCGGCACACAGCTCGGTGGCGTAGGGATCTGCCAGACCGAGCCAGAGCCCGGCCAGTTGACGCCCTGCCTGCAGGGCATCCTTGAAGGTGTTGCGAGGGGTCTGACTCATGCGAACCTCACCGAAATGGAACCCAGGGTGCCGTAGTCGGCATGGAACACATCGCCTGCGGCGCAGGCCACGGGGCGGGTGAACGAGCCGCCCAGCACGATCTCGCCCGCAGCCAGGGATTGGCCATGGGGCGCCAGCTTGTTGGCCAGCCAGGCCACCCCGTTGGCCGGGTGGTTGAGGACGGCCGCGCCCAGGCCGGATTCTTCGATGACCCCGTTCTTGAACAGCAGGGCACCGGCCCAGCGCCAATCGACCTCATGGGGGCGCATGGGGCGTCCGCCCAGGATGATGCCGCCGTTGGCCGCGTTGTCGGCGATCGTGTCCAGCACCTTGCGGGGTGCCTTGGTATGGCGGTCGAACTGCTCGATGCGGGCATCGATCAGCTCCAGGGCGGGCACCACGTAGTCAGTGGCATTGAGCACGTCGAAGATCGTCACGCCGGGGCCCTGCAGGGGTTTGGCGAGAATGAAGGCGAACTCGACCTCCAGCCGGGGCAAGATAAAGCGCTCGGTGCGGATCTCCGATCCGTCGGGGATCAGCATGTCGTCGAGCAAGGTGCCGTAGTCCGGCTCGGTGATCTGCGAGGAGATCTGCATCGCCCGTGAGGTCAGGCCGATCTTGTGCCCGATCACCTGCCGACCCTGGGCCAGGCACAGCTTCATCCAGGCACTCTGGATGGCGTAGCTGTCCTCGATGTCCAGGGTCGGATGGAGGCGTGAAAACTGTTCTAGCTGGATGCGCGTGCGCTGGGCATCGTGCAGCTGCGCAGCTAGCGTTGCATGGAGTTCGGGGCTGAGGTTCACGTTGGCTGACCTGATCAAGAGATGAAAGCAGGGCGCGAGTATCCCGTTCGGATCTGCCGCGAACAAACGACAAATACTGAGCGATTCGTAAGTAAAAATGGTCAATCCGCCAGCGACAAAACGGATACAAAATGCCCCATGCCCTTGACCCGTTTCACGATCAGACAGTTCGAAGCCTTTGTGAGCGTGGCCGATGCCCGCAGCTTTGCCGGTGCCAGTGAGCTGATGGGCCTGTCCTCATCTGCCGTCAGCCAATTGATTGCCGAACTGGAGTCCACGCTCGGGTTCCGCGTGTTTGACCGCAGCACACGCCGGGTCGATCTGTCCAGTGCGGGCCGCGATTTCCTGGGCCCAGCGCGCACCGTGCTCAGGCACCTTCAGATGGCCGAGTCGACGGCTTCGGACGTGCGCAACCGGGCTTCGGGCGTGGTGCGCATCGGCGCGCCCATGGTGCTGGCCAGCGCCGTGCTACCCGCGGCCATCAAGGCCTTCTGTGAAACCCGACCCAAGGTGGTGATCCGCATTCGCGACACGCCGGTGGATGAGTTGGTCGACAAGGTGGTCAGCGGTGACCTTGACCTGGCCGTGGGGCCGGACCGCAGCGGCATCGAGCACGTGGAATCGGTGCCGGTCTTCGACAGCCCCTGGGTGCTGTGGTGCGCGCCGAAACACCCGCTGGCCGAGCAAAGATCGCTCAGTTGGGTGGACCTGCGAAACGCCCACATCGTGGCCGCAGGACGCGACCACGAGCGCAGCGTTGCCCAGATGCACCTCAATGCACCCGAGGGCTCAAGAATCCTGCCCGTGGATGTGGTGGACAACATCTCGACCGCCCTGGGGATCGCGGCCCAGGGCCTGGCCGCCACCTTGGCGCCCGCCTACATTGCCGTCGTGGCCCGGCCACTGGGCCTGGTGATGCGACGCGTCAAGGAGCCGGAGGTGATCCGGCAGGTCTGCCTCTACCGCTCCACCGTCCGCGCGGCCCCTCCTGCAGCCGAGGCCTTCCACGAATTTCTCACACCGTGGCTTCAGCAGTGGCAGGCTCAATTGCAGAAGCGGGGCGCCAGGGCTCCACAGGCAAGCGTGCGATGACCTGCCCCGTGCCCGAGGCCACGAAATAAGGGGTCACCAAACTCATCGGCGACCGGTAATGGTCCCAGCCCAGTGCACCCAACAGCATGGCGGTGTCGTGCATCCAGCCTTCACCAGTACAGGCCTTGGCATAGCTGGGCAACATGGCGGTGAACTCGGCCCACCGACCGGTTTGCCACAACTCCAAGGCCCGCAGGTCGCACTGGCGATTGAACTCGTCACTGATCTCATAGGGGCGATCCAGCACCTCGTGGTTGTCATGGATGCGGTGCGACAGGGACCCGCTGGCAATCAAGGCCACCCGATTGCCCGAACGCTCTATGGCATCGCGGAATGCCGCGCCCACACGGCGGCTTTCATCGATGGTGGAGAACGCGCACCAGCCAGAGACCGAGATCACGCGAATTTTCGGGTCCAGTTGCATGAAGTGCAGCGGCACCAGCGTGCCGTACTCCAGGCCCAGGTGGGATTTTTGATGCGCGATTGTCTTCACGCCGGCCGCGCTGGCCGCCTGCGCCATGGCAAAGGCCAGCTCCGGTTGGCCCTCGTAGGCATAGGGCAGCTCGCTGAGCTGGGTCGGGAACTCGCTGCTGGTGAACACCCCCTCAAAGCGGGCGGCACCGTTGACGTGGTAGGCCGCATTGCTCAACCAATGGGTGTCGAGGATCACCACCGTGTCGGCCCCGGCCTCCATGATCTGCTGGCCCACCGACAGCAGCCCCTCGGTGGCGTCGCTGCGGCAGCCATGCAGCGGCCCCGGTTGCTCGGACAGGATCATCCGGGGAATGTGGGTGACCTTGGCGGCGTAGACAAGCTGGCTCATGTTCAATCTCCTGGTGGTTGATGCGTTGTGGATGCGTTGTTGCCTGCGCAGTTTGGGCGCGCAGGGCCGGTCTCAACAAGCGATCAAAACTGGGCGATTGCTCAGAATTCGCTGACAAATCAAGCGCAAAAGATTGGCCTGCATCAAAGCCAGGCGAGCAGATCCCGCATAGGGATGAACGCGCCCGAGCGAGCGCGTGAGACGGTGCCCGGGGCCTAAGCGCCCGCGGAGGCGAGTTCCATGGCCCCAAGCGCCTGCGTGACCAGGCGCTCGGTCCCCAGGATGTGCTTGCGGAACAGGTCCAGCGCGGTGTCGATGTCGCGCGCCAGGACCGACGCCATGAGCTGCTGGTGTTCGGCGTGCTTGTGGCGGTCCACCACACGATGCAGGGCTGAAAAGCGACGGTAGCGCTCGGCGGCATCGAACAACTCGATCACCATTTGGCCAAGCAGCGGCGAACGACAGCCCGCATACAGCGCCAGATGAAAAGCACGGTGCCGGTCCGACCAATCGTTGTCCAACGCCAGCGGACCCGCGCCCATGCGCTGTTCAACCCTGCCCAGCGAGTGCGCCGCAGCCACGATGTCGGCCTCCCAGGCATCGTCACCCCGGTCCATGGACTCGCGCAGGGCCTCGCATTCGACCAACAGGCGAACACGCGTCAGGTCGGCAATCCCCTCAGCGCTGAGCGGCGCCACACGAAAACCGCGATTGTCGAATGCACGCACCAGGCCCTGCTCCGACAGCCGACTGAGGGCTTCGCGCACCGGGCTGCTGCTGACGTCGTAGCGCCGGCTCAGTTCATCGACGCGCAGGCGCTGGCCGGGCTCGAATTCACAACGCACGATGGCCTGACGCAGGCTGCGGTAAGCGCGTTCTGCCAAAGGCAGGTCGGTGATGGTGTCGGTGCTGTCCATGGTGAAGGGCCGGATGTCTGGACCAGATCATACGTTAGCCATATTTTCACGTTTCATGCGTAATGGTTTCTACCATGCTTATTTTTAGTTTTTATGCATAAAAATAATCACCATGCACAAACAGCCGGAACCCATCGGGGTGCCGGACTCACCACCAAGGAGCCTTGAATGAAGTTGATCTCTTACCAACACGCCGGTCGCGAATCCTGGGGCGCTGTGGTCGATGGCCAGGTCATCGACCTGGCTGGCCCCAGCGGCGTGGCCACCCTGGCCGAATTCGTGGGTAGCCCGCGCTTTGCCGAACGCGATGCCCTTTTGGCCAGCGCAGGTGCGCCCGTGGCCGCCTACGACGCGGTGCAACTGCTGCCCGTGATCCCCAAGCCTGAAAAAATCATCTGCGCCGTGCGCAACTACATGGACCACCACCAGGAGGTGCTGGCCGCCGGCATGCAGCGCGAGCTCTCGGAAGAGCCGCCGATCTTCTTGCGCGTGTGGCGCTCGCAAACCCCGCACAACGGCCCCATCGTGCTGCCCCGCGTCTCCGAGACGCTGGACTGGGAAGGTGAACTGGCCGTGATCATCGGCCAGGGTGGCCGCGACATCCCCGAGAGCCAGGCCTTCGAGCATGTGGCCGGTTACGCCTGCTACAACGACGGCAGCATCCGCGAGTGGCAGTTCCATGCCAAGCAGATCGCCTCGGGCAAGAACTTCGAATCGACTGGCGGCTTCGGCCCTTGGATGGTGACGGCCGACGAGATCGAACCCAACCGGCCGCTGAAGCTGGAGGTGCGTCTGAACGGCGAGGTACTGCAGTCCAGCCACACCGGGCACATGATCTTCAACATCCCCAAGCTCATCCACTACGCCTCGACCATCTTCACGTTGAGCCCGGGCGATGTGATCGCCACCGGCACCCCCGCCGGTGTGGGCTGGAGCCGCAAGCCGCAGCGCTTCATGAAGGCTGGGGATGTGTGCGAGGTCGAGATCGAAGGCATCGGCATTCTGCGCAACCCCATCGTGGCCCAGGCCTGATCCCCGCGGCAAGCCGGAAGCGGGCCGCCCCAGAAGCACCCGGTGGCCCCGCTCAAAAAAAGAAAACAAGGAGACAGCTCGCATGCAACGCAGACGCTTCATGAGTTGGGCGGCCCTGGCCACGGCCCTGCCTTCGGTCTGGGCGCAGGGCTACCCCGAGCGCCCCGTCAAGATCTACCAGGGCTTCGCCCCGGGCGGCAATGCCGACACCATCGCCCGCCTGATGGGGGCCGAGATGGGCAAAGGCCTGAACCAGCCCCTGGTGGTAGAGGCCCAGGCTGGCGCGGGCGGCAACATCGCCGCGGCCACGGTGGCGCGTGCCAAGCCAGACGGCTACACCTTGCTGCTGGCCACCGGCGGGCACGCCGTCGCGGGCGCGCTCTACCAGAAGCTGGCCTACCGGTCGGTGGCGGATTTCGAGATGATCTCCACGATCACCTTCTTTCCCTTCCTGTTGGTGGTGCCGGCGGATTCCAAATACCGCAGTTTGAGCAACCTGCTGACCGATGCGCAGGCCCGGCCTGGCAGCGTGTCTTACGGCACGGCGGGCGTGGGCTCGACCCACCACCTGGCGGGCGAGTTGCTGGCCCGCACCGCGAAGGTGGAGATGCAGCACGTGCCCTACCGGGGCGATGCAGCCTCCATCACCGCGGTGCTGGCCGGTGAGATCCCGCTGGCGATCGCGCCGCCCACCGCGGTGATGTCTCACCTGAAAGCCGGCAAGCTGCGCGCGCTGGCCGTCACAAGCGCCCAGCGCTGGACCCTGATGCCCGAGCTGCCGACCGTGGCCGAACAGGGCGTCGCGGCCTACGAGGTCAGCTCATGGGCCGGCCTGATGGCCCCTGCCGGCACCCCGCGCCCACTGATCGAGCGCCTGAACACCGAGGTGCGCCAGGCCCTGCAACAAGCTCCCCTGAGGGCACGGCTGGCCGACATGGGCGGCGAGGCCCGCGCCAGCAGCCCCGAGGAAATGAAAACCCTGTTGGTCGGCGAACTCCAGCGCTGGACGCAGCTGGTGGCCGAAGCCAACATCCCCAAACAATGAAAGTCACACCATGTCCCTGATCCAAATCCGCAAACGCAGCCTGACCCTCGAAACCACGTACCACGAAGGGGGGCCGGTGGCCGACACGCCCTTGAAGCTGGCAGCCGCCTGCGCCGTGATCCGCAACCCCTACGCCGGGCGCTACGAGCCTGATCTGCTGCCGTTCATGGCCGAGCTGCGCCAGCTCGGCACGCTGCTGGCCCAGGAGCTGGTGGACACGCTGGGTGGCAAGGACAAGATCGAGGTCTACAGCAAGGCCGCCATCGTGGGCGTGAACGGCGAAATGGAGCACGGCGCCGTCTGGCATGAAGCCGGCGGCTGGGCGATGCGCGCCGTGCTGGGCGAACCCAAGGCCATCGTACCGGCCGCCAAGGCCGTGGCCGCCACGGGCTACCGGCTGATGGTTCCCTTGCATTACATCCATGCGGCCTACGTGCGCAGCCACTTCAACAGCATGGAGGTGGGCATCCAGGACGCCCCGCGCCCCGACGAGATCCTGTTCGCCCTGGTCATGGGCACTGGCGGCCGGGTGCACGCCCGACTGGGCGGCCTGACCAAGGAGCAGGTCTCGGTGCACGACGGCCAGCGCTGAGCCCCCTCTTGCCTGCCCCCATTGCCTGCCCCCCGGAGACCGCCACCATGAGCGCCACCTATGCCCCCAACCTGTCCCACTTTGGCGTGTCGTGCTTCGACCTCGACCGCATGGTGGACTTCTACACCGCCGTGTTCAGTCTGCAAGTGACCGACAGGGGGCCGGGCCATACCTTCCCCTTTCTGCTGGCCTTTCTGAGCAGCCGGCCCGAGCAGCACCACCAGCTTGCGCTGGCCCAGAACCGCCCGGCTGGATCGCCCAGCACGGTGATGCAGCTGTCTTTCAAGGTACAGACGCTGGACGAGCTGCGCGAGGCGCGCCGACGCGCGCTGGGCCATGGCGCGACCCGGCTGCGCAACCTGAACCACGGCAATGCCTTGTCCATCTACTTCGGGGATGTGGAGGACAACACGGTGGAGGTCTACCTCGACACGCCTTGGTATGTGGCCCAGCCCCACGGCGACCCCCTGGACCTGGATGCCAGTGATGAGAGCATCTGGGCAGAGACCGAGCGCATCGTGCGGGCTGATCCCACCTTCATGCCGGTCAAGCAGTGGCAGGCCCGATTTGCCAGCCGGCAGCACGGCGTCTGAACGGAGGTACGAAGCCGCAGGCTGGAGAAAACGCCAGCCCCGCTTTGAAAGGAAACGCGAGATACTCATCTGCCACCAGCCTGTGAACTGAACCCCATGCAGCAGCCTCACCCCCTCCGCAGCACGCCCATGAGCTCATGGGCCCGTCTGGCCCTGCTGTGCAGCCTGCTGCTGATCACCGCCTGCACCAGCCTGCCCCATCGGACAAGCCGGGCGCCGGCACAGACCCTGGTCGCTGCAGCCGATTCGCCCTTGGCGGCCGTGGCTCGGGATGCGGGCATTGCGCCGGGTCGTTCGGGTTTGCGCGCCATGCCCGAAGCCGACGTGGCCCTGGACGCGCGGTTTGCGCTGATCCGGAACGCGACGGTCTCGATCGATGTCCAGTCTTATCAGATCGGCAACGACAGCGTTGGCCGCAGCCTCTTGCGGGCGCTGCGCGATGCCGCACGACGCGGCGTTCGGGTGCGGCTGCTGGTCGACGACTTCTACACGCGCGACGTCGATGAGCTGCTCCTCGGCCTGGCGGCCACGCCACAGGTTGAAGTCCAGCTGTTCAATCCCTTCACCACCGGACGCTCGTCCTCCTTGCTGCGGACCGTCGGGCTTCTGAGCGACTTCGATCGGCTGAACCACCGCATGCACAACAAGCTGCTGGTGGCTGACGGCGCTGTGGCCGTGGTGGGCGGCCGCAACCTGGCCGACGAATACTTCTTCCGCCATGCCGAAGCCAACTTCATCGACTTCGACATGCTGCTGGTGGGCAGCGTGGTGCCCCAACTCAGCACCTGGTTCGATGTGTACTGGAACAGCAGCACGGTCTACCCGCTGCGTCAGATCATGCGGGATCCACTGACAACCGCTGAACGCCAGGCCGCCTTCGATCGCCTGACCTCGGGGGACGCACAGCCCCAGCTTCTGACGCGTTCCGACATGTACGGCGACCCACCCCTGGCGCTTGAACTCAGCACGCGTCGATTTGCGCTCGTCGAAGGTGAGGCACAGGCCTGGGCCGACCCGCCGGCCAAGGCACAGACCGCCGATGAAGCGGGCCCGACAGTGAAGCAGCGCTTCATGCAGGAGATGGGCGACGCCCGCCGCCAACTGACGCTGTTCTCGCCCTACTTCATCCCGGGCGAGCGCGGTGTGGCCAGCTTGAAGGCGGCCCGCGCACGGGGGGTAGAGGTCAAGGTGGTGACCAACTCGCTGGCGGCCAGCGACGAGCCGCTGGTGAACGTGGGCTACAGCCAGTACCGCGTCGAACTGTTGAAGGCTGGTGTGCGGCTGTTCGAGGTGGCCTCGGAAAGGTTGAAAAGCGACAGCCGGATCGGCCGCCTGTTGGGTGCCACTGCCGGGCGCCTGCACGCCAAGATGGCCTACATCGACACAGACACGGTGCTGGTGGGCTCAATGAACCTGGACCCGCGCTCAGAACACATCAACACCGAGATCGGCGTGGTCGTGCACAGCCCGCAGATCGCACAGCGCATGCTGTCCGTCTTCGACACCGATCGCAATGTCGACTACGAAGTCGAGCTGAGCGCCGATGGTGAAGGCTTGGTCTGGGTCTCGCGCAGTGGCAGCCGGGAGGACCGCAGCATTGCCGAACCTGGCAACGGATGGTGGCAGCGGCTGAAACTCCGGCTCATGTGGATGCTGGTGTCCGAAGACCTGTTGTAGCCCTCCGCGGGCCCGCTTCAATTCGGAAGTTTTTCTGATCAATCATCCAGATTTCATTGAGAGTCGAACCCTCGCAACTCTGCAAAATCCAACGCTTCAGCTTCTTCATGAACTTTGCCGCCACGCGGTGACCAGGCCCCTCGCATGAACTCACCCACCCATTCCATCCGCACCCTGATCCAGCACTGGGGCAGCCGCACCCTGCTGAGCCTGGCCATGGGCGCCGGCCTCCTTCAGGCCGCGCAAGCTCAGACCGCGCCCCTGCAAGGTTGCCCCTCGCCCCAGATCCTGTCGCGCTTCGAAGAGTTCGGCCGCACCGGCAAGATGCCGCCGGATCTGGGCCGCTGGCTCAACGATCGCCAGGCTCAATATATCGAGCCCTACCAGGCCTTCGACAACGTCTACTACGTGGGGGTCTGCTGGGTCTCGGCCTGGCTGGTCAAGACCAGCGAGGGCTACATCCTGATCGACACCTTGCACGAGCCCTTCGTGGATCAGCTGATCGAGAACATGGCCAAGGTGGGCGTCAAACCCAGCGACCTCCGCTATGTGCTGATGACCCATGGCCACTTTGATCACGTCGGGGGGGCCTACAAGCTCAAGCCCCTGACCCAGGCCCGGTTCGTCATGACCCAGACCGGCTGGGACGAGGCGATCGCCGATTCACAGGCCTCCCAGAAGACGCCCCGGCCCTGGCAGATGCTGCCGGCGCCCGATCTGGTGGTCAAGGATGGCGACACGGTGACCTTGGGCGACACCCGGATCAAGGTCTACGAAACCCCGGGCCACACCCATGGCACCGCCTCGTACAGCCTCGACGTGAAGGACGGCAGCCAGACCTACCACGCTTTCGTGATCGGTGGCCTGGGCCTCAATGCCATCGACAGCGCCAGGCAGGTCGAGTCGTACATCGCCAGTGTCGACCGGATCGACGGGCTGGTCCATGACAAAACCACCCCGATCACCGTGCACCTCACCACCCACCCCTTCAGCACCGGGCTCACCGAGGCCAAGGAGAAACTCAAGACCCGGCGCCCTGGGGATCCGCATCCTTTGGTGGATCCCGTTGGTTTCACCAATCAACTGGCCACCCTGCGCCAAGGTGCCGAGTTGCGCCTGGAAGCTGAGCGAAAAAAAGAGTCGCGATAACTGAGGGCTCTGAGCACGTGGCGCGCCCCATACCGCCAACGGCACGTCACCACCCCAGTCTTGCCAAAACCGGATAACCCCCCGCAGCCCTCCCGACCTATCTTCTGAGCCTGCCCCAGCCCTTTGGTCTGAGGCCCTGAAGAAAGGACCGGTCTGCACATGAAACCTTCCCGTCTGGCCCGCCTGGGTGCGGGCTGCCTGCTCGCCTGCCTGGCAGCAGGCGCCCTGGCGACGGATCTGCCGAACGAACGGCAGACCCTCGCCAAGCTTGACCCCGACGCCACCCACCGCGTCTACCTGGCTGACCTGGCCCTGAGCCATATTGCCGACGGCCGGCTGCACGTGATCGATGGCCAGCGCATGCGCTACCTCAGCGTCATGAGTACCGGCTTTGCCGGCCAGGTGGCTCTGTCACCCGACCGCCGCGAGCTGTATGTGGCCAGTACCTACTACCCGCGCCTGTACCGAGGCCAGCGCAGCGATGTGGTGGAGGTCTACGGCACCGACGATCTGACCTTCCGGCACGAGATTGAGATCCCGCCCAAGCATGCCCAGGCCATGAACATCCGCGCCACCCTGGCCCCCAGCGCCGATGGCCGTTGGCTGCTGGTGCAGAACGCCACCCCGGCCAGCAGCGTGAGTGTGGTCGATCTGCAGGGGCGCAAGCTGGCCTCCGAGGTGCCCACACCAGGCTGCTGGGGCGTGATCCCCTGGCCTGCGCAGCCCAACCGCTTCTCCACCGTGTGCGGCGATGGCACCTTGGCCACCATCGAGCTCGACGAAGCCGGCCAGGCTCGCCCGCGCAGCGCCCCGGTGGCCTTTTTTGATGCCGACGCCGACCCGGTGTTCATCCATTACGAGCGCGTAGGCAACACCTTGTACTTCGTGACCTATGGTGGGCAAGTGCACCGCCTGCAGCTGCAGCCCGAGGGTGTGCAGGCGCTGCCGGCATGGTCGCTGCTGAGTCCGGCCGAGCAAAAAGCCCGCTGGCGCCCTGGCGGCATGCAACTTTTTGCCATCGACCCCGAACGTCAGCGCCTGTTCGTGGGCATGCATGCCAAGGCGTCAGATGGCTCGCACAAGAACCCGGCGCAGCAGATCTGGGTGTTCGATCTGGAACGGCAGGCGCGCGTGGCGCGCTGGCCCGGGCACAACGCGGTGTCCATGGTCTTCAGCCCAGCGGCCACACCCCGGCTGTTTGTGCTCGATGGTGCGGGCAACCACCTGCTGGCACTTGACCCGCGCAGCACCAGCACCCAGCGCAGCACCACGCTGGGGCGCCTCGATGCGCTGGGCGAAACCCCGGTCTACCTGGAGGTGCAGTGATGTTCGCCCCCCTCAACGCTACCCTGCCCTGGCTCGATCCGGTGCTGTCGCACGCCGCCGCGGCCAGCCTGGCCCTGGTGTTGCTGTTTGGCGCCTTGGGCAAGCTGCGTGATCTGTCCGCCTTCGCGATGGCCACCGAGGCCTATGGCCTGCTGCCCCCGGCCCTGGTCAGCCCGGTGGCGCATGCGTTGGCCCTGAGCGAAGCGGCCGCCGGCCTGCTGTTGCTGCCAGTCTCTACCCGGCCCCTGGGGGCAGCACTGGCCTTGGGCGTGTTGGCCCTGGCCAGCAGCGCGGTGGCCCTGGCCTTGCGCAGCGGGCGCGACATCGACTGTGGCTGCGGCGGAGCAGGCCAGGACGCCCACAACGGCCTGCGGCTGTCGGCCGCGCTGCTTTGGCGCAACGCCGCCCTGCTGGGGCTGGGCCTGGCCGCGCTGGCGCCACTGGCCCCCCGCGCAGTGGGCTGGCCCGACGGCCTGGCTGCCTGTGCGGCTGCCCTGTTCGCCACCGGCCTGTATGCCGTCACCAACCAACTGCTGAGCAACCAACCCCGTCTTTCCGAATTGAGGAACAACCATGATTGAAACCCTGATCATCTCCAACGTGCTCGCCTGGTGCGCCGTGATCGCCCTGGTGGTGGTGGTGCTGGCCCTGTCGCGGCAGGTGGGCATTCTGTACGAACGCATCGCGCCCATGGGCGCCCTGATGATGGACTCGGGCCCGGCCGTGGGTTCGCCCGCGCCTCGGCTCAGCCTGCCCCAACTGGGCGGCGGCACCCTTGAGCTGGGGGCCCCCGCAACGCACAGCACCCTGCTGTTCTTCCTGTCGCCCACCTGCCCGGTGTGCAAAAAGCTGCTGCCCATCGTCGAGCGCATCCGCCGCGACGAGGCGCCCTGGCTGCGCGTGGTGCTGGCTTCGGATGGCGAGCAACCCGAACACGAGGTGTTCCGCCAGAAGGCGGGCCTGGGTCACTTCCCCTACGTGCTGTCGCACGAACTCGGCATGACCCTGCGCATCGCCAAGCTGCCCTACGCGGTGTTGATCGACGGCCAGGGCGTGTTGCGCGCCAAAGGCCTGGTCAACAGCCGCGAACAACTCGACAGCCTGTTCACCGCCAGCGACCTCAAGGTGGCGTCGGTGCAGAATTTCATTGACCAGAAACTGGTGCACAAGGAGGCCACATGAACCTGCTCGACTGGTTTGATCGCCTGGCAGAGCGGCGCAGCCGCCAACTGGCCAGCCACACCTCCAGGCGCAGTGCCTTGGTGCGCGTCAGCAAAGTGCTGGTGGCCAGCGCATTCACCCTGCCCGTACTGCCCTTTGATCGCAGCAGCCAGGCCCTGGCGGCCGAACACAACGCCGCCAGCAAGCGCAAAGGCCCCCCCACCGAAACCGACTGCGACTACTGGCGCTACTGCGGGGTAGACGGCTTTCTGTGCTCATGCTGCGGTGGCAGCGCCACCAGTTGCCCGCCGGGCACCACGCCCAGCAAGGTGGCCTGGGTAGGCACCTGTCACAACCCGGCCGACGGCAAAGACTACCTGATCAGCTACAACGATTGCTGTGGCCGGGGGGCTTGCGGGCGCTGCATGTGCAACACCAACATCGGTGAACGCCCAGGCTACCGCATGGGCCTGCACAACGACATCAACTGGTGCATGGCCAACGACAGCTCGGCCTTTCACTGCACCACCTCGATCATCGTCGGCGTGGCCGAGAAGGAGGACTGAATGCGCTGCTTGCCCCACCTTCGTGGGTTTGATAGGTTCCATGGGCTTCATGGGCCACTCGCTGCGGCCCTGCTGGCCGGCACCCTGATGACGGGGGCCCAGGCCGCCGACGGGCAGGCGGTCTTTCAGCAGGTCTGCGTGGCCTGCCATCAGGCCGGGGCCGTGGGCGCGCCGGGCCTGGCCCCGTCACTGGTCGGCGCGGTGGCGGCCCGGGCCGGGCAGCCCGCCATGCGCCAATACCTGGCGCTGGTGCTCACCCATGGCCTGCAAGGTCGCATCGTGTCGGAAGGGCAGACCTACAACAGCGTGATGCCAGCCCAGACCCAGTTGTCTGACGAAGAAATGGCCGCAGCGCTGACCCATGTGATGCGCGACCTGGCAGGCCACACAACCGTACCGGCCTTCACGGCTGCTGACCTGGCCCAGGCCCGTGCCAGCACAGTGACCCCCAAGGCCTTGAGAGCGCAACGTGATGCGGCTCTGGCCCCCTGAGCGGCCCACAAGCCCAGCCCAACGCAGCGTCCGTGGGCTGGGGGCCCTGCTGCTGGGTGCCGCAACCTTGCTGACCACCGTGCCCGCCCCGGCCGCACAGCCTTTATCAGCAGGCAGCCCGGCGCTCAACTACCGACTGCACTGCATGGGCTGCCACCTGGACGACGGCAGCGGCATGCCGCATCGCGGCATCCCCAACATGAAAGGGGTGCTGGGGCATTTTCTGCGCCTGCCCGAGGGCCGCGCCCTGATCGTGCAAGTGCCGGGCGTGATGAACACCCCTCTCAACGACCGCCAGGTGGCCGAGCTGATGAACTGGATGCTGGGCCAATGGGCCGGCGACAGCCTGCCCCCCGACACCCCACCCTACTCCGAAGCCGAGGTGCGCCAACTGCGCAGCCACCGGCCCAGCGACGTGGCGCGTGAAAGGGCTGGTGTGGTGGAGGCGTTGCGGAGGATGGGGTATGGGATGGACTCCTCAGACAGTGCCGCGAGGTAGTGTTCATGCACGTGGCCCAGGCCAGAAGCCTCGACAACACCTCTCAACGCTGCCGACGAGGTCGCCGGCACAGCCTACCCGTGACGTGTCTGACTGAAGAAGGTATCCGGCACGTGAGGGCCCCAAGTCCAGAGTTGCTCGTGGGTGCCTTCAACGGTAGAAGCAGGCACGGTGGCATCGTAGAGGTCGCCGTCCGAGTAGTGCTCCACGCGAAAGCCATCGGGATCCCACCAGTAGTCAAACACCTGGCTGCCCAGGACATGGCGGCCCACACCCCAATGCGGGCTGTGCCCTTGCTGTTTCAACCACTCGTGCCCCATGAAGACGGCGTCCATGTCTTGCAGCTCGAAGGAGATGTGGTGAACCAGGGGCCGGTCCGCTGCTGCAATCAGCAAGGAGTGGTGATCCGTGGGTTGCGCACCATGATTCCATCGCATGAAGAAGCCGATGTACTGATCCTGGCTGCCCGGCACCAGCATCTCGTCTGACACGATCATGCCCAGGTGGCGAACCGCCCAATCCTTTGCCACGACAGGATCGGGCACACACAGCGCGACGTGCCCCAGGCGCAACACCTGAGGGGCCTGTCGGAGCGGCCTTTGAGGCTGGTTGTAGCGCGATTTGCGCAAACCCTCGTTCAAGGTCATCGGCGGCCGAACCGGCAGCTCATCGACAGGGGCGATGCCATGCACCAGCTCCAGGCGGATGCCGCCGGGCAGCGTTACATCGACGCAGTGCCCGCCGCCGGGGCGCTGAAGCGCATGGACCTCAGAGGCGCCGTCAATGAGTGATGCCTGGACCAGATCCTGCAGGCTTTCAACCTCGATCCCGATGGCCTTCATGGCCGGGGTGTCAGACACCTCTCCGACATAGATGTAGGGGCTGGACAGCGCGCCTCGCAGGTAGACCGCTTGATCCGCATCGGGCCAGTCCACCGGCACCAGGCCAAACTCCTGCATGAAATCCCGGGTCGCCAGGGGCTTGGCCACCCCGAAAACCACATACTTGATGTCGCGTACTTTGATCATTTGATGTCTCCGGTCAGGGTGTGCGGACGGATGCCGATCGAGCGGGCAACGATCTGACCCGTGGGGGCGTCTTGTTCTTGTGTCCGAGAACCGCCGCACAACTGGGGGTGGGGGTTCAGCGGGCGGTCCGTTCAACGATGGGGGTGATCACGGCACCCAGCCCCTCGATTTCGACTTCGATCACCGAGCCCGCTGGTGCGTAGATTCGAGGATTGCGTCCAAAGCCAACGCCTGCAGGCGTGCCTGTCGCGATCAAGTCGCCAGGCTGAAGGGTGATGGTCTGGGTGATGAACTGGATCAAGGTGGGCACATCGAAGACCATGTCGGCTGTCGTGCCGTCCTGCATGAGCGTGCCATTGACCTTGGTGGTCAGTCGCTTGCCCCGCGGGTCGTAGGCATCGCAGGTGGTGATCACAGAACCCACGGCGCCACTGTTGTCGAGATTTTTACCAATCGCCCACTGCCCGGTGCTCAGGGTCATGCTCTGGATCTGCGATGCGCGACCGCTGATGTCGTTGAAAGAGGTGTAACCCAGCACCCCGTTGGCGGCTTGCTCTGCATTGGCCTCATGCAGCGTCGTGCCCACAATGGCGGCCAACTCGACCTCCCAATCCAGGCCATCGGGCTCGGTGGCAGGCACGACCACAGGGGTCCCCGTCGGCGCCAAGGTCGAGGCCCAGCGCGCGAAGAGGTTGGGGAACTTCGGCGTGGGCAACTTGGATTCGGCCCCGTGGGCCACGTAGTTGATCGCAGCGCAGATGATCTTCGCGGTGGGTGGCACGGGCACGGCCACTTGAATGTCGCTCATGGCCAGCGCCTGGCCCGTGGCGCTGGCGGCTTTGCGACGCCACTCAGCCGTGTTTTGGTAGAAGGCCTCAAGGCTGGTCAAGGGGATGACCGAATCCCCTGCCACCACGCCGATCAAGGCGGGTGCATCGAGGGCAGCAGACAGGGGGCGATAAGCGATCAGTTTCATGGAAGTCTCCGGGAGTGATGGGTGGGGGGGGGGGAATCAGGCGCTGGCGTCGAAGGCCAGCGAAACCGCCGCCGGGCGCGGCGCGGGTTCCGGCCAACGTTGGGAGACGGTCTTGATCTTGGTGTAGAAGCGCGCGGCATCGGGGCCATACATGTGCGATTCACCAAACTTGGAGCGCCGCAGGCCACCGAAATTGAAGTACGCCGTCGGCAGGGGCACGGGCACGTTGACCCCGATCATTCCGGACTCGACTTCGGTCATGAAACGGTGCGCCGACTTGCCGTCGCGGGTGAAGATGACCGAGCCATTGCCATACTCGTGGGCATTGGTGATGGCGATGGCTTCGTCCAGGGTGGCCGTGCGCATGATGCCGCGCGCCGGGCCGAACACCTCCTCCTGGTAAAAGCGCATGTCGGTGGTGACACCATCGATCAGGGTGGGGCCCACATAAAAGCCGCCTTCATGGCCTGGGATCTGAATGCCGCGCCCATCCAGCACCAGCTCACCGCCCGCAGCAACACATTCCGCCACGGCACGCTCGACCGCTGATCGGGACTCCGCTGAGACCACCGCACCAAAGTCGGCCCTCGGATCGTTGTAGGGCCCCACTTTGAGCGCCTTGATCCGTGCCACCACCCGTTCGCGCAAGCGCTGGGCCGTTTCCTCGCCCACGGGCAAGAGCAGAGACACGGCCATGCAGCGCTGGCTGGCCGAACCAAAACCCGCTGAGACAAAGGCACTGGCCGCGGCCTCCAGATCGGCGTCCGGCATCACCACCATGTGGTTCTTGCCACCGGTGAAGGCGGCAACCCGTTTGTTGTGCGAGGTGCCTTTTTGATAGACGTACTCTCCAACGCCCGTCGAGCCGACAAAGCTGACCCCGGCAATCCCTGGATGGGCCAGCAGGCCGTCGACCACCTCTTTGTCGCCCTGCGCGATATTCAGCACCCCATCGGGCAAGCCGGCCTCTTTCCACAGGCGGGCAAATACCAGCGAAGCACTGGGCACTTTCTCAGAAGGCTTCCAGACCACGCCGTTGCCCAGCGCGATGGCCATCGTCATCATCATGGCCGGCACCATGATCGGAAAGTTGAACGGCGTGATGCAGGCCACCACGCCGATCGGCACCCGCAGAGAGAACACGTCGATGTCCCCGCCCACATTGCGCGAGAACTCGCCCTTGGACACCTGCGGCGCGTTGGTGGCGAACTCGATGGCCTCGATCGCCCGGCTGACCTCGCCAGCCGCATCGGCCAGGGTCTTGCCATGCTCCAGCCCAATCACCTGGGCGAACTCATCGGCATGGGCCAGCACCAGTTCACGCAATTTGAAAATCACCGCCAGCCGAGCGCTTTGCGAGGCCTGTGCCCATCGCCGGCCCGCGTCCTGCGCATGGGCGACGGCCCGGTCCAGGGTGGCGCTGTCGGCAAAGGCACAGCGGGCAATTTCCTCACCGGTCGAGGGGTTGAACACCGGGCCAGACCGATGGCTGATGCCGGCCTCGACGGTCCCGTTGATGAAGTGGCCAATGTGCTGGGTCATGACGATCCTTGCTGAGCAGATGAATGGAGAAGTGAATGGAGAAGTGAATGGCTGGCGATTCTGATTTATGTTTTTGCATTACGATATGCGCCAAAATCAATCTAGTTATGCACCAATGCATAACGAAAGCGAGCGATGACCAGCAAGCCATACAACTGGGACGATTTCAGGGTTTTTCTTGGTGTGGCGCGGGCTGAGTCCGCGCTGGAGGCCTCCCAGGCCTTGGAACTGGATCAGTCCACGGTCTCAAGGCGCCTGTACCGGCTCGAAAAAGACATGGGGGCCAAGCTCTTTGACCGAAGTCCGCAAGGGCACCGGCTGACCACGGCCGGGCAACGCCTGCTGGAACATGTCCAAGCGTTGGAGGGCACGTTCAGTGCCATGCAGTCGGATGTCTTTGGCGACAGCCAGGTGTTGACGGGCGAGATACGACTTGGCGCCACCGAAGCCTTTGGCAGCTTTTTTCTGGCCCCGCACCTGGCGCAGTTCTGCACGCAGCACCCCGGCATCACGGTGGACCTGCTGCCCATGCCGCGCAACATCAATCTGTCCAAACGCGAGGCAGACGCCTCGGTCACGATCGAGCGCCCCACAGCCGACAGCTTTGTGACCAGTCGACTGACTGACTATCGATTGCTGCCCTACGCCACACCAGATTATTTGCGGCGGCGAGCCCCGATCAAGTCTGTCGAAGATCTGGCAGACCAGCGCTGGATTGATTACGTCGATGACCTCATCTTCACCGAGCAACAATTCAGTCTGCAGAAATGGCTGCCAGAGGTGCGCCCGTTCTTGAGAAGCACCAGTGTGATCGCGCAATTCCAGGCCGTGCGATCCGGCCTGGGCATGGCCGTGCTGCCTTGCTTTCTCGGCGACACGGCCCCCGAACTGGTGCCCATCCTGCCCAGAAAGATCGACATCACCCGAACCTTCTGGATGGTCGCGCCCAGAGAGCGCCGTGAGTTGGCCCGGGTCCGGGCCTTGTGGGATTTTTTGCGCGAGGTCACCTCACGGCACGCCAACCAGTTGATGAGGGAGTCCTCGACTGCGGACCTCACGGGGCATCCACGTCCTCGCCGCTGAGCAGCGGCCAACGACGGCCGACCCTGCGCTGCAGGCACCGATGAACTTATATGGTCTCGAGGTTCAGCGATGGCGATGCATGCGGGGCTGCAGGGTACAAGGCCAAGACCTCATCGAGCACGAGGCGGACGGCACGCGGCATCAGCTTGCGGCTTTGGTAGACCACAAAGTACTCGATCTCGTGCCCGGTCCACTCTGGCAACACCTGTATCAGCTGGCCACTGTCCAGGGCCTCACGCACCTGGGTCTCCAGCAGCAGCGCCACCCCCTGACCACGGCGGCAGGCATCGGTGATCAATTGCAGGTGATTGGACGCAAAAACACATCGCACCGGCACCTCAACCCGTTTGCCGTGGTGAAACAAGGCCCAGCGTCGGGTCATGGGCCCATGGTTGAAGCCGATGCAGGCGTGGGACGCCAGATCTTGCGGCCCACCCAGGCGGTCTGCGCGGGCCAGGTAGTTCGGGGCCGCGCACAACACCATCTGCGATCGCATCAGGTAACGGGCCACGACATTCTCTGACTGGATGAAGGGCTCTGGGAGCACCGCCAAATCGATGCCCTCGGCGCCCAGGTTGATCACGCGCTCCTCAAATCGCAACTCGATCTCCAGCGCAGGATGCAGCTGCTGCAATTCAAACAGGCGCTGACTCAGCAAGGGCACGGCCTCGGCAAAGCCCAGCACCACCTTGACCCGACCTTGCACCGGCCCTTCTTGCGACGTGATCAGCTCCGCGGCTTCATCCAACTGGTCCAGCGCGGGTTTGCAGCGCTCGTAATACTGGCCACCCAAGGCCGTCAGGCTGACCGCGCGCGTGGTGCGCTGAAGCAGGCGCTGATTGAGTTGCGACTCCAAATCACCGATCAGGCGGCTGGCCTTGACCACCGACAAGCCGAGGTCCAGCGCCGCCGCCTTGAACGAGCCCAGCTCGGCAATGCGGCAAAACATCTTCATTGACAACAACTGATCCACACCGGGTCTCCTGCAGCAAGCCCTTCTGAGTGCTGGACGACATCGTGTGTCCAGCACTCATTTTTAGGTCTCTGCCTTTTCTGTTTTGATACGACATGGTATCGTATCGACACAAAAATATGCAAATCCCCCCTCGCATTGCCATGAACGCCGAATCAGCCCCCAGCCCCGCAACCGTCAAAACTACAGCCGTCCGCAGGACCACCTACCGGGGGGTACAACGGGGGGAACAATTGCTGAGCACGGCAACGACGCTGTTTCTGGAACATGGGTACGCGGGCGTGAGCGTTGATGAAATCGTCAAGCAGTGTGGTGGCTCCAAGACCAATGTGTACCGGCAGTTCGGCGACAAGGAAGGGTTGTTCGTGGCCGCCATCGAAGCCCTTTGCAAAGAGTTCCTGCGCGAGTTCAATGCCCTCGATCTGGCCCAGGCAAATTTGGCGGACGGCCTGCACAAGCTGGGTCGGGCCCTGCTGCGGCAACTGGTGCAGCCCAGACACATTGCCTTCCAGCGCCTGGTGCTGGCCGAATCGGGCCGCTTTCCTCGCCTGGCCCAAAGCTGGTTCGATGCCGGCCCGAAAACCACCCAAGCCGCCATCGCGCGCTTTCTAGGCCCCCGCCTGTCACTGAATGACGCGGGGCTGAACACGGCCGCCCGGCACTTTCACGATCTGCTGGTCTCCAGCCCGGTTTTGTTGGCGACCCTGGGCCGCCCACTCAGCACCAGGCAGCTCACCGAACATCTGGATCAAGCGGTTTCGCTGTTCATCCAGGGCTGTCAGCCCGCCTCCACCTCACTTATCCAACCCTCACAGGAATCCACATGAGCTTCAAAGTTTTGGCCATCTCGGGCAGCCTTCGCAAGGCATCCGTCAACACCCTGGCCTTGCGGGCAGCCCAGGCGCTGGCCCCGGCCGACATGGTCTTCGAGTTTGCCGACCTGTCTCAGATCCCCATGTACAACGACGACCTGCGCGAGCAGGGTGAGCCCGCCGCCGTGACCCACCTCAAGCAACAGATCCAGGCCGCCGACGCGGTGCTGATTGCCAGCCCCGAGTACAACTTCTCGATCCCCGGTGTGTTGAAGAACGCCCTCGACTGGGTCTCACGCCCCCCCATGCAACCCTTTGACGGAAAGCCGGTGGCCATCATGGGCGCAGCACCGGGCCCCGTGGGCACGGGCCGGATGCAATACCACCTGCGCCAGGTGCTGGTGTTCCTGAACAGCTTCACGGTCAACAAACCCGAAGTGCTGATTGGTCACTGCGGCAACAAGTTCAATGCAGACGGCGAACTGACCGATGCTGTCACGGCAGGCTTCATCTCCGATCTGCTCAAAGCCTTGCAGGCACTGGCGGCGCGCGTGTCTCCGAAGGTTTGAACGCCGTGGCAAGGTTGACCGCCCGACTGCCTGGCCACCTGTCGGGCGCACTCGGACTGCTCATGCTCATCATCGGCCCGTGCAAGGCCGAGGCGCCGCCCCCACTGCTGCCCGAGGCGATCGCCATCCAGGTGCGTGATGAACTTATTGAAATCAGCCTGGAGGTGCACACCCTGGCCGCGCACGAGCAGGCCTGGAAGGTGTTGACCGACTTCGAGCACATGGCCGAGATCCTGCCCAGCTTGTCGCTCAGCGAGGTGGTGTCACGTGACGGCCTGGTGTTGCAGGTCCACCAAAGGGGAAAGGCCAGTTTCGGCCTGCTGAGCAAGGCATTCGACACGCGCAAGCAGGTGACGCTTGAGCCAGAACGACGCATCTTGTCGCATAGCGAGTCACCCGACGTGCGCAGCAGTGACAGCGAGACCGAGTTGATCGATGCCCCCAAGGGCCTGAACATCCGCTACCGCCTCAAAGTGCAACTGCTCAATGCCAACCTGGCAGGCATCGCCGGTCACGCCCTGCGCCAGCAGACGGCCGACAATTTCACCCGCTTGCTTGCTGCCATGGCGGCCAAGCCGCACTGATCCCATTCGCCTGCATGCACCTCCGTTCAAGGCAGCGGCTTCTGGCTCAGGTGTTTGCTGCGCTGGCCGCCTGCCTCTGGGGCTTCACGTATTCGGTATCGTCCGCCTATCTGCCTGCCCTGCCCTTGTTCGATGGCGGCGTGCGGGCGCTCCTGGCTGGCGTGGCCTTGCTGCTCCTGGCACGCGCGCGCCCGGGCGATGTCCAGAGCGCGCGTTTTGGCCTGCATCAAGTCTTGACTGGCAGCTTGATCGCCGGCTTCTTTGCCTTCCATTTCACATCCTTGTTCACGCTGCCGGGCGGCCTGGCTGCGGCGCTGCAGACGCTGGGTCCTCGATGGACGATTGCCCTCCTGTGGTGTATCGCCGGCATCCGCCCTCGCCCCTGGTTGGCCGCCAGCGCTTTTCTCGGTGCTGCCGGCCTCGCCTTGATGGTGATGTTTCAGGCACAACAGGTGAACGCGCTCGGCGTGTGCGCGGCCCTGATCAGCAGCCTGTGCCTGAGCAGCGCCGGCGTGGTTCGAGCCGCCAACACCCGCTCCTTGCAGGAAGGGATCCGCACCACCTCGCAAGAATTGCTGTTTGCGGGCGCGCTGCTGTTGGGCTTGTGCGTCATCTCGGGGCAATGGCCCAATCGACTGGAGGGGCAGCAAGTGCTGGCGCTGCTGGGTGTTGGCTTGTTGCTGACGGCCTTGCCGTTTGCACTCTGGTTTCAGGCCTTGAGCTGGATCGGGCCCCAGCACACCACGCCTTTCATGCTGCTGCTCCCCGTGGTGGCAGCACTGGTGGACGGCGCCTTGAACCACCGCTACCCCAGCGGCTTGCAGTTGCTGGGTGCGGTGCTGGCCGTGATCGGAATCACGCTGAGCCAGCGCCAGCCTCAGGCGGCAGAGTCAAGCCCGCAGCGATGACGGGATTGGGACGACAACATTCTCGGCCCCGATCCGGCGAACAGCTGCACCCAAAATTGCACCCAATGATTCATGCGTCGGATACACAGACATCGAGCCCCTCAACTTTTGGTGTGGCCCTGCCCCAGCGTGGCCGAAGGCAATTCGCCAAAAAGCTGCCGGTACTCGGCGGCAAAGCGCGACAGGTGCCAAAAGCCCCAGCGGGCCGCCGCGTCACCCACGCCCATGCCTTCGCCAGCCCGTTGGCACCGAGCCGCCTGGCGCAACAGGTCACGCCGGACTCGATTGAGCCGCATGCACCGCAGGTAGGTGATGGGGCTGACCTGCAGCAGGTCTTCAAAAGCATATTGCAGCGCCCGCCGCGACGTGTGGGCGGCCTCGCACAGATCGGGCACGGTGATCACCGACTCGGCATGGGCCTGCATGTACTCGCGGGCCAGGCGCACGATGCGCTGGCGCGAACTGGCACAGGTGGGCAGATCGGTCACCACATGCTCGGGGCGAAAACACTGCAGCACCGCATCGGCCAGGGCCAGGCCCAGTGTGCGACGGGCCTCTGCCTGGGACAGCAGGGCCGAGGCCTGTTGGCCCAGGGCAAGGGCCGAGGCCGTGAGCCGCTGCAGCTCTTGCCGACGCGGGCCCAGTGCACGCAGCACACAGGTGCGTGGCCCCTGCCAGGCCGCAGCCACGTGGTCAGGGCCATCTACCCTGGCTGCCAGGGTCTGCAATGCAGACAAGGGAATGCTGATGCCAACCAGCGCCATGCGCGGCGCGGTGACCAGCTGAAAGGGCACATCCGACTGGATGCCAACGGGGGTGTCGGGATCGATCTGGTGCCCACAAAAACTGGCGCGGCCCCCATCGAAGGCGGCCAAGCCCACCGTGACATGACCGCTGCGCGCGCTACCGTCTTGCAGCACCGACTGGTTGATGGTTTCGCGAAACACCTGCAACTGGTCAAAGCGCAAATCCTCCAGCAAGCCTTCGAAGGGGCCCGCGCTGAGTTGCTCGTAATGCTGCTGCCACGAGCTCAGGCTGGCCGCCTGAGCTTGCGCATCGTGGGTGTGAGCGCGCTGGTAACAGAGCTCGGGCGGCACGTGGGCCTGGGGCAAGTTGCGGGTGACCATCGATGCAGTATCAGAACTTCGGGGCCGGGACGCCATCGGTTGCAACACCGATCAGGTGCAAAGGTGCACCTCACCCGATTAAGAACGTGTCAAGACTGGACACATGCAAGATCGGGGCCCGCACACAGGCCATGCCCCTACTGCGGCTGCAAGTTGATGGCCTTGGCGATGGCCCGGTATTTTTCGATGTCGGCGGCATAGCTGGCACGCAGCGCTGCCAGCTCCATCGGCGGGGCCACGCTGCTGCCACCGGCCTCGATGGTGCGGCGCACCTCAGGCACGGCCAGGATCTCGTTGCAGATCTGGTGCAGCTTCTGCTGCAGGGGCTCGGGCGTGCTGCGCGGCACCTGTACGCCGCTCCACAGGCCATAGACAAAGTCTTCAAAGCCTTTCACGTCTTTCATCAGCGGCACGCTGGCCAGCTTGGTGTGCCGCTGGGCAGCGGCCAGGGCCAGTGCCTTGACACGGCCCGACTCAATCACATCGGGGATGTTGCCCGCCAGCGGCACAAAGGCAATGTCGAATTGGCCCGAGATCAAATCCTGCACCAAGGGCGCCATGCCCTTATAGGGCACATGCAGTGTTTTGAGGCGGGCCAACTGCGTGAAGCGTTCACCCAACAGGTGGTACAGCGATCCAGGCCCGATGCTGCCGTAGCTCAGCTCTTTGGCGCCCGGCTTGCGGGCCATCTGCAGCAACTCGTCCACGTTGTTCACGCCCAGGTTGCTGCGCACCAGCAGCACCATGTTGGTGACCGCAAACTGGCCCACCGGCTGCAGGTCTTCGGGCTTGTAGCGGGCAGCCGCCATGCCCAGCGGGGTGAGCATGATTTCCATCGGCGAGCCCGCCAGCAAGGTGTGGCCATCACCTGCCGCACTGACCACGCGCTGGGTGCCGATGGCACCCGCGGCGCCGGCCAGGTTCTCGACGATCACCGTCTCGCCCAGGCGTCTGCCCAGCTCGGGTTGCAACTGACGGGCCACGATGTCGGAGCCGCCGCCGGCCGGGTAGGGAACGATCAGGCTGACCACCCGGCCGTCGGCCCAGGTGGCGCCACTGGCCAGGGTGGCAGCACAGCCCAGCAGCCATTGACGGCGGGGCAGGAAAGCAGAGGCGGGGTTCATGGAGAGGGGTCCTTTCAGATGAGCAGCTAGGGTGAGGTGAGGGGTCTATCTATCCAATGAGGTGCGGCTGATCAGGCGACGCGGCGCAGCACCGGTGGCAAGTGATGACGCCAGGGCGTGGCCTGGTACCAGCCATCGCACAGCTGCAGCAAGGCCAGCTCGGCCTGGGGCCGGGCCATGATCTGCAGGCCTTGCGGCAGGCCGTCCGGGCCAAAGCCAGCCGGCACACCCGCGGTGGGCACGCCCGCCAGAGTGGGGCCGATCACCACCTCCATCCAGCGGTGGTAGGTGTCCATGGCACGCCCGGCCACCCGGTCGGGCCAATGCCACTGGGCTTCGAATGGGGGCAACTGGGCAGCGGGCAGTACAAGATGGTCGTAGCGCTCGAACAGCTTCATCACGGCGGCGTACCACTCGGTGCGCGTGGCCATGGCCTGGGCGATGGTGGCGGCATCCAGGCCCTGGGATTGCTCAAACTCCCAGCGCGCCTCGGGCTTGAGCAGATCACGCGTGGTGGGGTTGCCATACAGACCGCCCAGGTGGCCCGCCAGGATCAGCTGCCGCAACACGCACCAGCTGCGCCACAGGCGCTCCATCGGGAAGAACGGCGCCACCTCCTCCACCGGGCAGCCCAGCGTGTCGAAGTGCGCCAACGCGGCCCGGTTGGCCGCCAGCAACGCGGGCTCAATGGGCAGGTAGCCCCCGAAATCCCCCAACCAGCCGATACGGCGCCCGCGCAGATCGGCCTGCAGCGCTTGCCGGAACTGCAGCGGATCGTCCGCCAGCGACAGGGGCGCTCGCTTGTCGGGCCCAGCCAGGGTGGACAACAGCCAGGCCAGGTCTTGCGGGTTGCGGGCCATCGGCCCTTCGGTGCCCAGCTGTTGGTAAAACACATCGGCCGCAGGCGCCATGGGCACCCGGCCAAAGCCGGGGCGCAGGCCATAGACGTTGTTCCAGGCCGCGGGATTGCGCAGCGAACCCATCATGTCGCTGCCGTCGGCCACGGGCAGCAGGTGCAAGGCCAGCGCCACCGCCGTGCCACCGCTGCTGCCGCCGGCGCTGCGCGTGGGGTCGTAGGCATTGCCGGTCACGCCATGCAGCGGGTTGTAGGTGTGCGACCCCAGCCCGAACTCGGGCGTGTTGGTCTTGCCGATCAGAATGGCGCCGTCGCGCCGCAGGCGCTCCACCACCACGCTGTCGTGCGTGGTCATGTTGCCCGCGAGGGCCGGGCTGCCGAAAGTGGTGGGCAGCCCGGCGGTGGCGGTCAAATCTTTGGGGGCCTGCGGAAAGCCGTGCATCCAACCCTGCCATTGCCCCTGATCAAGCAGGTGATCCTTGTCGCGCGCCTGGCGCAAGGCCAGCTCAGGCTCGATGCGAGAGACCACCGCATTGAAGCGGGGGTTCAGTGCGTCCAGATGCGCCAGGGTGGTCTGCATCAGCTCGTGGCACGATACCTCACGCGAACGGATGCGGCGCGACAGCGTGAGGGCGTCGGTGGCCAGGATGTCAGGCAAAGCCACGCTCGCGGGCGCAGCGGATTCCAGGGGGCGGGTCATCGGGAGGGGTCCGTTCAGCAAAGAGGCCAGCGCTGCCAGCCGCGACCGGCCCTGGACAGGCCCGCCAGCCGGCAGCAAGATCACCCCATGCTAGGGACGCCCGCCCGAGACCGTTATCCAATTTGCGCAAAAACGAATCAGGGTTGCACCGGATGGAAAATCCCATTCGGCCATCTGTATCAGGCCAGCAACTGACTCTTGAGTTGCATGACATGGCTGTGCAAAAACGCGGCAAATGCGCCACTGGGCTGCTGCGCTTTGACGAATTCAAGCAGTGGGTCAATGACCACTGTGCGCCGGCCAGTCAGCTCCTCGATCACTGCCAGACCGCAGAAAGGCACGTAAGACTCGGCGTAGCCCCCTTCATGGACCAGAACCAAACGACCTCCACACACCCGCTCGGCAAGATGGCGCACGCGGGCGGCCATGGCCCGAAACGAGTCGCTGTGCAACTGCATGCGAGCCAAAGGGTCAACCGCATTGGCATCGAAACCGCAGGCCACAACGATCAACTCGGGCTCAAAGGCCGTGATGGCCGGCACCACGATCTCATCCATCGCCTGGATATAGACATCATGCCCGCTGCCCGCCGGAAGCGGTAAGTTGAAATTGGCCCCACGTCCTGGTCCGATACCTCGATCGGCCACGCCTCCATAGCCGGGCGGAAAGCAGCCGTCCTGATGAAGCGAAAGAGTCAACACATCGGATCGCGACTCAAAAATGGATTGGGTGCCGTTGCCGTGATGCACGTCCCAGTCGATGACCGCCACCTTGCCCAATGGCCTTCGCGCCTTGGCGGCCTCAATGGCGATGGCGATATTGGCCAGAAAACAGAAGCCCATGGGGGCGTCGGCCAGGCAATGGTGACCTGGCGGACGTGAAAGAGCGTAGGCGTTGTCGACCTCCCCCGCCAACACAGCCTCAATGGCCGCCATGGCCAAGCCTGCGGACAAGCAGGCGATCTCATAACTACCGGGACCAATCGGCGCGTGATCGCCCAACTCACCCCCGCCGACATCGCTGAGCGCCTTGAAGCGCTTCAGATAACGCGGTGTATGCACACGCAAAAGGTCTTCCTCGCCGGCGGGATCGGCACTGCGCTACAGCAGATGGCGACTCAGGCCGCTGACCTCCAGCAGGCTCTTGAATCGGCGCTTGCTGTCTGGTGACTCCGCAAAGCCCGCACCTGACGGTGGCTGAACCCAGCCCCCCACCGGCAACGTCAACGCGTGAACGCCACCACTGTGCCAAAAGCAGAGTTCATCAGAAAAAAATCCAGTCTTGCGAGTCATCTCCATCTCCGGGTTGGCTGAAATAAAACAGTCGGCAATCTGATGCCAGCAGCCTGGTTAACCGCGTGAGTCAGGGCTTGTCGTGGCCAAAGCCAGGCGCAACACGGCCTTTTGGCAAGGTGAGCAACACCAAGACCAGCGAGACAACGAGGCACCCCGTGCTCAGGGTCAGCATCGCGGTCAAGCCGCTTCGGCTCTCCATCAAAGGCCCAGCGATGGCGGGCCCCAGAGCCAGGCCACCACCAATGGTCAAGTTCACCATGCTCATCAACTGACCCCCACGATCCCGATCCGACAGGGCGGCAAGCAAGTACGGCAGCACGAAAGTCCAGGTGAACTTGAACAACAACGCTGCAGTCGCATAACGCGCGGTGCCAGGGTGATCAAGCAACAACAGCACCGATGTCGCCATCGCCAAGTAGCCCGTGATCAGCAGCAGCCGACGCGGCCAGCGTGAGCCGATCAAAGTGGCCATGACCGAGCCTGCGATGCCCATCAAAGATGCCAGCGCCAACACCGCTGCTGCGTTGTGTGCCGCCATGCCCGCTCTCTCGGCAACAGTGCCCATGAAGGTCCAGACACCACTGAGGCCTACGTAGAAAAGCAAGACCGCAACGATGCCCAGGCCTGCCGCCCAACGCGCCGCAGGAGACCACACCGCAGAGCGTCGCTGCGATGAAGACATCAGTCGTTGTGGAAAGGCCCGCGCCAAGGGAAGAAACAGCACCATCAGCAGACCTTGGCCGATGTACAGGGCGCTCAGTCCAAAGCGTGCGAACAAGACGGGCAGAACCCACAGGCCCAGGGCACCCAGCACCAATTGACCGGCCACCCAAAGGCCATAAACCCTGTCGCGCTGCGGACTGTCTGCCGCGCAGGCCATGCACAGCACCATCAAGGTGCCGCCGCCCAATGCACTGATTGCCCGGCAGGCCAGCAGCCAGGCATACCCATCGGCCCAGACCGAGGCCAGGTTGGCAACGACAAACACCAGGACGGCTGCGATGCCCACCCGACGCCAATCAAGACGTGATTGCCACCAGAACGCCGGCAAACTTGCCAGGCTCATGGCCGCCAGCTCCGCCGAAAAAAGTTGCCCGACCTGCCCGGTGCTGAAAGACCATTGGTGCATCAATTGCCCCGCAATGGCAGGGGCCATCAGGAGCACGCTGGGCGCGAGCGCCGCAAACAAGATGATGGCCATGAGGCGAGAAAACGGCAGGCCCAAGGCCTGGCGCCCTGCTTGGTTGCCGTCGCCAGTCACCATGCTGCCCAAGCGCCAGAGCGCGGTCGAGGATCCCCTTCACCGGAGCAACGCCGCTGCCCCGCCTTGCTGTGGTTCGCAGCAGGTCGCCGATGCATCGCGTGCAGGCTGTCTGGTGGTTTGGCAACGTTCATGCTGGCGGTCCCTCCGACGTCAGGTTCTCGCAGACAGGCCGACCGAAACAGATCGACCTGCGCACATTCAGTATGTGATGCGAGTCACCACTGGCCTAGGTGCCAGCAAGCCACAGAACCACCGGCAAGGCCCGGCCAAGGGGAGAGGGGCTTTTGAAGCAGTCAGCGCGTTGGTAACGAAAGTTGGTACTGTCGACGCTCAGAGCACGCAGCACCCCACTGCATCCGAGCGCGAATCGCCTGCCCCTTGGCAGGGTTGCACCGGATGGGCAAGCCCCCGCCCTCCAGTGCCCCCCCTCTCAGGGCTGCAGCGACAGCTCGCGCCCCTCGAAGAAGACCTGCTTCACCTGGGTCTGGTGCACCTGCGTGATCGGTACCTTGAACAGGTGGCGGTCGAGCACAATGAAGTCGGCCGACTTGCCCGCTGCGATTGAACCGGTTACCGCGCCGAGGCCCATGGCCTGCGCGCTGTTGAGGGTGTAGACACGAAGTGCAGTGGGCAAATCGACGGCCTGGTCGGCACCCAGTTGGCCTGGCAGCTCACCCAGCGGATTGCGCCGGGTCACCATGCCTTCGATGCCGATCCAGGGGTTGGGCGTGGGCTGGCCGGCGGGCCAGTCCGAACCGCCCGCCACCAAAGCCCCGGCACGCACGAGCTTGCGGATCGGGTTGATGCGGTCTGCACGCTCAGGGCCGATGGCCGCTGCCGAGGCCAGGTTGAGCCCGGTGGGAAACCACAGCATCGGCGACACATCGACCACCACGTTCAGCGCCTTGAAGCGTGCCACGTCGGCATCGGCCACCAGCGAGGCATGGGCCACCTGGTGCCGCGGCCCCTTTGGGCCGTTGCGCCGGCGCACCTCGGCCACGGCGTCCAGCGCCTGGCGCACCGCGCCATCGCCCACCGCGTGCATCTTGACCGGCACACCCTGCCGATCCAGCTCGGCCAGCATGTCCACCAGTTGCTCGGTGGTGTAGGTGCTGGGGCCGTGGTAGTGAGCACCATGCTCGGCATCGGGCAGGTAGGGCTCGATCATGTTCGAGGTGCGTGCCGGGGGCACGCCGTCGAGAAACAGTTTGGCGAAATCGGGGGCCACGTGCGGGCTGCGCAAGGATTCACGGGCCTGCACCAGCGCCAGGCCACTGCGGTCACCGGCCTGGGGCGATGGCAGAAACGGCAGCGAACCCACGTAGTGCAGGCTCAGCCCCCGCTGGGCGTCGAGCTGCCCCCACAGGCGCAGGCTGCTCTCGTAGGCAAAGGCGTCCTGGATGCCGGTGATGCCCAGGGTGTTGAGCGTGTGCACTGCGCCCCGTGCGGCCTCCATCTGGCGTTCGGGCGTGCGCGGTGGGATCAGTTGCTCGATGGCGTGGAAGGCCGGAAACTCCTTCATCAGCCCCGTCAAGCGGCCATCACCCGCATCTTTCACAAAAAAGCCACCAGGCGGCGGCGTACTGCTGGCGTCCAGCTGGGCACGGCGCAGCACCTCGCTGTTCACCCAGCGGTTGTGAAAGCTGTCGTCACGCAGGATGACCGGGTGATCACCGCTGGCCTGGTCCAGCAGAGCCAACGCCTGGGTGCTGGACATCTGGGCCAGCAGGCCGCCGTTGAAGGCGGCACCCACGATCCAGTCGCCGGGCCCGGCCTTGCCGGCGCAGTCACGCACCCGAGCCAGCACCTGCTCCAGCGTGGCCGCGGGCGAGAAGTTGCAGCCAAAGCGATCTTCCCAGCCACCGTCCAGAGGGTGGATGTGCACGTCGTTGATGCCCGGCATCACCATGGCACCGGCCAGGTCCAGCACGCGGGTCTGCGGCCCGATGTGGCGGCGCACCTCGTGCTCGCCCAGGGCCACATAGCGGCCATCGCGCACCGCGAAGGCATCGGTCCAGGGCATGCGGGCGTCAACGGTGTAGACCGCCGCGTGGCGCACCACCAGATCGGCCGGTGGCGTAGGGGTCGCGGCATGGGCCAGCAGCGTGGTGGCACCGGCCAGCCAGGCGCACAAGGCAGGCCAGCGGCGGCGGAAGGAGTTGATGTGGGATCGGTTCATGGCTGTGTCGTGCAAAAGGTTGATGCCGCCCGCAAGCCAGCAACCTGGCCCACGAACTGACAGAGCCCAGGCTACCGGCCCCATCGGCCCCGGTCATGTACCAATTGGTACAAGCCGCCCGGCAAAGCAACCCCGGTCTCATCCACCCCGCACCGCGCCGGGGCCGCAGCATTGGTGAATCTCTCTATGGCCGATGGCGAGCCGGGTCGGCACAGTCGGTGCTTGTGAGAAATGCGGAGTCCCCCCGAACGGGATCACGCGCCACCCAGCAACGCCCCGCACCACTTTGAAGCCCCGAAGGCCATGAACAACAAAGACGAACTCCTGCTTCAGCTCTACGCCTGTGCGGCCCAACCAGCTCAGTGGTCGCTGGCTCTGGACCAGTTGTGCACAGAGACCGGTGCCTGCTCGGCTGTGGTGCAAACCTTCGAACTGGGCACCGAGGGCGTGCGGCTGGGCTGGCAGGTCAGCGACTCGCGCACCCAGCGCAACAGCCCCGTCGACTGCCCCCAGGTCACCGGTGACCACAACCCGCGCCTGCAGACGCACCGCATCAACCGCGGGCTGAACCGGGTGGTGCGCGACGACGAACTGTTTGACCGGCACGACCCCGGGTGGGCCACCTTGCAGGCCGATCTGGCCCGCATCGGCCTGGGTGAGTTCATGGGGGCCTTGCAGGCCCTGCCTGATGGCCGTCTGCTCGGCATCGCCCTGCACCGCCCCTGGGGCGACCCCGAGACCTTTGACCGGCACAGCGAACACCGGCTGGCCGCCTTGGCCCCTCACCTGAGCCAGGCCTGCGAGCTGGGGCAGCAGCTGCTGTCGGCTCGCACCGAGATGCATCGCCAGCAGCAGCACGCCGACATGCTGCGCTGTGCCTTGATCGCCTGCGATGAGCAAGGCAGGGTGCAATGGATGAACCACAGCGCCCTGTTGCTGACCAGCGCCGAGCGTGGCCTGTCAAACCGTGGCGGCCTGCTGCGGGCCACCGGCCCCGGCCTGTCGGCCCGCCTGCATGAGGGCATCGCCGCCGCCGCAGGCGACGAAGGCCGCTCGGTGCACTACACCGTGATCGACCACGGGCACAGCACACTGCACATCGCCCTGCGTGCCAGCTCGGTCGAGGCACAGGGCACCCCCCAGGGCGCGCGCTCGGTGATGCTGGCCATCACCAGCGCGCAAGACCTAGTGGATGTACCGCCCGACATCTGGGCCAAGCTGCTGGGGCTGACCCTGGCCGAGGCCCGACTGGTGGCCGCCCTGGCACAGGGCGATACCGTGGAGCTGCACGCAACCCAGCGCGGCATCGCCCTGGGCACGGCACGCAACCAGCTGAAGATGGCGCTGGCCAAGACAGGCACCTCACGCCAGGCCGACCTGGTGCGCGTGGCGCTCAGCTCGGCCGCGGCCCAGGTGCTGGGCTGATCAGAAGCTCCAGCCCAGGCGGATGGCGGCACTGGTGCCCTGGGTGCGGTTGCGCACCTGGGTTTCGCGGTAAAGGTGCATCGACACCAGAGGCAGGCCCGAACCGGGCTGGAAGTAGGTCAGCGCCGGGCCCAGGGCCAGCGCTCGCGAGCGGTTGCCGTTGCTCAGGCCTGGTGCCACATCGTCACTGATCTGCTGGTACAGATAACCCCCCAGGCCCGCTGTCCAGGGGCCAAAGTGCTGGCCCACGGCAAAGTCGTGCTCGTACTCGGTGCCCGAGCGGTAGTTGGTGTCTTTGTTGCGCTGGTTGAAGTTGAGCTGAAACCACGACGACACCTCGAAGCCCCCGGGCTGGATCCAGGTGAAGGCCCACGAGGGTGACAAGGTGGCGTGGTTGGTGCCCGCATTGATCAGGCGGTTCTTGTCGTAGGAGCCGGTGGGCAACTGGGCGGCCAGCTGGAAGTTGCTGAACAGGCCGGGGTTGTGCACCCACTGCAAAATCACCGGAATCAGCTGCACATCGCCCACAGCCTGGTTCTTGCCCGACAGGCCCACGGGGCCGGCCGGGGTGGGCACACTGAGGTTCATCGACATGTCCAGCACCGGCAACACGCCACCCCAGCCATAGCGGGCGCCACCCACCCTGTGCTCGGTCATGCGGATGTAGGCCATCGAATAGCTGTTCACCTTCAGGTCAGGTGTGGCCGCGGCGCGCTGGCCTGCGTTGTCGCGCAGATCGCTGGCCCGTGTGGCCGCGGCGCGCACGCCCACGGTGCCGAACTCGGTCGGCGGGGGCAGCAGGCCGGCCCCGAAATCGAACACGCCCGGGGGCGTGATCGGTGAGCCGTTTTCAACGGCGTGGGCCGCCTGCAGGCCCAGCGTGGCCAGAGCAAAGCCCATCAGGCAGCGGTTGGCACAGGCAGGCAGTTGAGAGGTCTGAAGCTTCATCATGTGGGTGACTCACGGTTGATTGGGTGAGCCCCCAGCGTAAAAAATCGGCGCTTGCGGCGCATGTCCCATATGGGCCACAGAGCCCCTGGCCACTGAAGCCAATGCGCTCAAGAACAGGAACAGGAACAGGAACAGGAACAGGAAACGGGCACGGGCGCCACGCGGGCGCCGCACTCGCGGTGCACCGGGCTCAGGGCTTGGCCACCTCTTTCACCAGCCCCTGCTTGGACAGCAGCACCAGCTGCCCCTGCGCATTCACCACCCCCGCCGTCAGCCCCAGGTGATCGGGCCTCAC
>NZ_JBWKOU010000035.1:0-17435 GCF_059416245.1 Curvibacter sp. GW821-FHT09D12
TGGCGCGAGCAGCGCAGGGAACCACGAAGTGGCCCTGACTTCGGGTCGCCTTTCTTTGGGGTACTTTGCTTTGGCGAGACAAAGAAAAGTGCCTCGGCCGCCGGGACGAATCCCCGGCCTCCGCCCTCAACAAAAGAGCAGAACCACCAGAGCGCAGCGGCAACACAAAGCCCCCAACGCACGGGCAGCGCACAAGCCCCCCTATTCCAACAACAGCCCATCCAAGCAGACCGCCAGGTCAGCCCTCCGCCTCCACCACCTTCTGATCAATCGCCCCAAACAGGCTCTGCCCATTTCGCCCTTTCATCTCGATGCGAATGGAGTCCCCATACTTCATGAACCCCGTGCTGGGCTGCCCGTTCTGGATCGTCTCGATGCAGCGCTTCTCGGCAATGCAGCTGTAGCCCTTGGGCCACTCGGTGTGGCCCTTGGCGTCGGTCACGCCCTGGTTGCTCACCGTGCCGCTGCCCACGATGGTGCCCGCACGCACGTTGCGGGTCTTGCAGATGTGGGCGATCAACTGGCCGAAGTGGAAGGTCATCTCGGGGCCAGCCTCACACTGGCCCACCTTGCGGCCGTTCCAGGTCGATTCCAGGGTCAGGTGGACGCGGCCCTGTTCCCAGGCGTCACCCAGTTCGTCGAGGGTGACCGCGACCGGGCTGAACGCGGTGGCGGGCTTGCTCTGGAAGAAGCCGAAGCCCTTGGCCAGTTCGGCCGGGATCAGGTTGCGCAGCGACACGTCGTTGGCCAACATCACCAGGCGGATGCCATCCAGGGCTCGGTCGGGTGGCGTGCCCATGGGCACATCACCGGTCACCACAGCGATCTCGGCTTCAAAATCAATGCCGAAGTCTTCGCTGGGCACCACCACATCGTCGCAGGGACCGATGAAGTCATCGCTACCACCCTGGTACATCAGCGGATCGGTGTAGAAGGTGGCAGGCACCTCGGCATTGCGTGCCTTGCGCACCAACTCGACATGGTTGAGGTAGGCCGACCCATCAGCCCACTGGTAGGCCCGCGGCAGGGGGGCCATGCACTGGGCCGGGTCAAAGGGAAAGGCGTGGCGGGTCTTGCCCTGGTTGAGCTGCTCGTAAAGGTCCTGCAACTGCGGGGCCAGGAAGTTCCAGTCGTCCAGCACCTGCTGCAATCGCGTGGCAATGCCGGTCGCATAATGCGCGGTGCCCAAATCTCGCGACACGACGACCAGTTGGCCATCACGCGATCCGTCTTTGTAGGTGGCGAGTTTCATGTTGAGTGGGGCTCCGGCGTTGGGGGTTGAAGGGGGCTGAGGGCCTTTTGCAAGCACCCACGGCGCCGGCCCAGGACGCGTGGTTCAATCGGTTCAAGCCAAGGAAAGCAGCGGATTCTAGTGCGCACGGAACAGCAACATGCCAGCAGTCCAGCCCCTGCGCGGCACCGGCCCGAACGCAGTGGCCCCTCACGCCGGGCCCTGATCGGCCTCACAGTGCTGGTGCTGGCCTTGCACGCCGCGCTGCTTTGGCAGGGTCGCAGCCTGCTGCCGGCGGGCGACGGGCCAGGCACCCGGGTGGCCGCCCTGCCCTTGCCCGTGTTCAGCACGCGGCGGGTGGAGGTGTCGGCCCCGGTGGCCCCCCCGGGCGCGACGGCACGCCCGCCCCGGGTGGTTCGGCACCCGCCCCGCAGCATCCCCGCGCCCCAGTCCACCAGCCCCGTGACCAGCGACACCCGGCCAGACCCGGCGGCCACCTCGCCCGAATCCCTCAGTGATGTCCCGGCCCCGGCCCAGGAGCCCGGCCCCGTCGCCGCGGCCCCCCCCCTGCCGCCGCTGGTGACCGGGCCGGAATCCCCCCCTGTGGCCAAGGCCCCCGAGGTCAGCCCGGCCACCGCCGAGCAACGCACCCTGAGCGTGAAGGTGCCCCCACCGATCCGCCTGAGCTATGCGGTCAAGGCCGAGGTCAAGCACCTGAACTACCAGGCCAACGGTGAAATGAGCTGGACCCACGACGGAAGCCAGTACGAGGCGCAGGCCTCGGTCAAGATGTTCCTGATCGGAGGGCGCAGCCAGACCAGTCGGGGCCGCATCACCTCAGCCGGTCTGGCGCCAACCCGTTTCGGCGACAAGGTACGCAACGAGCAGGCGGCGCACTTTGATGCCGAACAGGGCAAGGTCACCTTCAGCGCCAACACCCCCGACGCGGTGTTGCTGCCCGGCATGCAGGACCGCCTGAGTGTGTTCATGCAGCTGGCCTCGCTGGTGGCTGCCGACCCCACCCAGTTCGGCCCTGGTACCCGCATCACCGTGCCCACGGTGGGTCCACGCGATGCCGAAACCTGGGTGTTCGTGGTGGACGGCCCCGAAGAGCTGGCCCTGGCCCAGGGCCCACTGCCCACCCTCAAGATCACACGCGCCCCCCGCACCGAGTTCGACACCCGCGTCGAGCTGTGGCTGGCCCCAGGCATCCACTACCTGCCGGCGCGCATCCGCATCACGCAGTCGCAGGGCGATTTCGTGGATCAGCAGCTGACCGGTGTGCTCAAGCCCTGAAGCCGGCCCGGGTGTTGCTGAAAACCCGCAGCGCCCACGGATTTACGCAGATCTTGAAACTGGCACGGTCATTGCCATCTACCATGGGACTCAGAAGGAATCCATCTCATGCAAATGCTCTATGACTCCGACTCCTTTGTGGTGGTGCACCTGGTGCCCGACTTGGACCTGACACCCACGACCCAGCCGCCGTCCGGGCCGCAACTGGCCCGCCATGGCTTCGAGATCGTGGACAAACGCTCGGGCAAAGAGGTGTACCTCGACGGCTCGTGGGCCGAGATGTTCCAGCAGATCATCCTGGGCTGGCAGCTCAACGCCCCCACCGAAGAAGAAGTGGAAAACACGCTCGAACGCTACTCCGGCCTGGCCCAGAACCCGGTGCTGGTGCACTGAGGCCCTGGCCTGAGGCAGCTCAGGCCCTGCCGGGTACCCAGCGCCGGCACAGGGCCCGGTATAGCGGCTCGACCAGCAGCAACACGGCCACCAGGCGGCACACCTGAAAGGCGGTGACCACCGGCACGCCCAGTTGCAGCACCTTGGCCGTGATCGACATCTCGGCAATGCCGCCGGGTGAGGTGCCCAGCACCATGGTGGCTGGGTGCAGGCCGGTGGCCCAGCCCAGCACACAGGCAAAGCCGGCACACAAGAACACCATGGCCAAGGTGCCCAGCACCACCGACGCCATCCAGCGCGGTGCCGTGTGGATGAATCCCGGCGTGAAACGCACTCCCAGGCTCACCCCGATCACCATCTGCGCCGCGTTCGACATCCACTGCGGCACCGCCGACAGCGTGTGACCTGACATGGCGATGGCCGCAGACACCACCAGCGAACCCAGAAACCACGGATTGGCGCGCCCCAGCCGATGCATGATCAGTGCGCCCACCCCGGTGGCCGCCGCCAGCCCGGCCAGCCCTGCCGGATTGACCACCCGCGCCGCGCTGGACACCTGATCCAGCCCATGCAGTCCACTGAAGGTGAAGGCAAAGGGGATCAACACCGTGACGATGACCAGCCGCAGCGAGTGGCTGGCCGCCACCAGTTCGGTGCGGGCCTGGGCTCGCTCCGCGAGCAAGGTCATCTCGGAGGCGCCACCGATGGCGCCGGCAAAAAAGGTGGTGGCCCGCAACGCGGGCTCGTCCAGCCCGCTGAGCAAGGCCCGGTTGCGCAGGCAAAGCCATTGCCCAAAGGCCCAGCCCAGGCACAAGGCCCAGGCAATGCCGAGCGCAATGGCCCACCACAGCCCCAGCACCAGCGAGGTGACCTCGGGCGTGAAATACAGGCCCAGCGCCGCGGCAATCGTCCACTGCCCGAGGTTGCGCAAGGGGGCCAGGCTCAGCGCAGGCAGGCCCACCATGCTGGCGGCAGCCACCGACAAGAGCGGCCCCAGCATCCAGGGCAGAGGGATGTGCACGGCCACAAAGGCTTGGGCGATGAGCCAGGCCAGCAGCAGGGTCAGCGCGGCGCGCAGCGCGTCGGATAGGCGGGTGGGCATTCAGGCAGACAGGCAGAACAGGGGCCAAACCCGGCAAGGCCCCAAGGCCATGCCCGTGCCTCGCCAGAGTCGGGATAGTATGCGCGCATGCGTGTTTTCCCTTGTCTTGAACGCCCTCGCATCCGGGCATGGCTGGCTTGCTGCTTTGCCATGGCCGCCTTGCTGGGCTGCGCCAGCCACTCGTCCGACTTGCCCGCGCGCCAACTCTCCAGCCTGTTGCCCGCGGATGTGCTGCTGCTGGGCGAGCAGCACGATGCCGCCGCCCACCACCAATGGGAACGTCAGGTGGTGGAAATCCTCGCGGTCCAAAACCGCTTGTCTGCCCTGCTGCTTGAGATGGTTGACCAGGGCCACGACACCCGGGGCCTGCCCCGCCAAGCCAAGGAGGCCCAGGTCAAGCAAGCGCTGCAATGGAACGATGCCGGCTGGCCCTGGGCCGACTATGCACCGGCCATCATGGCCGCCGTGGAAGCCGGGGTGCCGGTGCTGGGGGCCAACCTGCCCCGGGAGCGACAGCGACCCGCGATGAAAGACATGAGCCTGGACCTGCGCCTGCTGCAGCCGGCGCTGGAGCGCCAGCGCGCCGCCATCCGGGACAGCCACTGTGGCCTGCTGGACGAAGCCCAGGTGGCCCCCATGACCCGCATCCAGATAGCGCGCGATCTGGCCATGGCCCAGGCCGTGCTGAAGGCACCACGCCCGCCCGGTCGCACGGTGCTGCTGCTGGCAGGCGCCGGCCATGTGCTGCGCCCGGTGGGCATTCCGGCGCACCTGCCTGACGAGTTGAACACCCGCGTGCTGGTGGCGGCGGTCGAGGGCAGCCCGGTGGCTGATGCCTTGCGCAGCCCGAGCGGAGCGGCAGAAACCGATCTGCTGTGGGTCAGCCCGCGCCAGCCCGAGCGCGATCACTGCAGCGAGCTGCGCCGACGCATGCAGCTGAACTGAATCCCCGGCCGGGGTCGTCAGGCCGGGGGCGGCGACTGATCGCTCGGCGATGCGCCGTTGGCCGGCGGCACCGGCCCGAGCCCAGGTGGATCTTCATAACGCACGCGGCTCACGGCTCTGGGCGGGCGCAGCCGGGTCTGCAGCCGGTAAGTCCACAAACGCCGCGGCCAGGGCGGATCGGCCAGGGCCTGGACCAGGGCAGGCTGGCCGTTGGGCACATCGTGCTCGCCCAGCGCCTGACCCAGGGGCACCTGCGGGAACAAGGACACCAGGTCGTTGGTCAGTGCCTGCCGCACGGCCAGGGGCGAGTGACCACGCAGGCGAGCCGCCAGCGCCGCAGCCAGGCTGGGTTGGTCCTCCCAGGCCAGATGCGCCGACTGGGTGCAACGCGGATTGAGCTCGATCAGCCAGGCGCGATCGCTGTCCTTCTCAAGCATGAAATCCAGACCATGCAGGCCCGTCAGTTGCAGGTGGGCACACAGCCGCCGCGCGGCCGCCTCCATGCCCGGATGGCGGATGCGGCGCACCACCGTGGCATGGCCCGTGGCACCGTGGGTCTCCACCGCCGCCAGGGACACCAGGGCCAGCACCCGCCCCTGCTCACACAGCATCAAGGTGTTGGCAGGCCGCCCCTCGATGTAGCGTTGCACCAGCACCTGGCCACGCCCTGGCAGGCGCCGACTCCACCAGGCCAGGGGGTCACGCTCGACCAGCAGCCGGCGCCACAGCGAGCGCCAGCGCAGTGAGCGGGAGAATGCCCGGCAGGCCTCCTCTGCCTCGGCCAGGTCATTCACGACCCGCACGCCGGCGCCACCAAAGCTCAGATCCCGCTTCAGCACGCTGCGGCCATGGCCTTCGCGGAACCAGAACAGCAGGTCCTGGGGGGAGTCCAGGTGGCGGTGCTCCGGCACATCCAACCCCAGCGATTGGGCCGTCACCAGCAATTGATGCCGCTGCAGCAGCGTGGCGTGCGCAGGGGCCGGTCCGATGGACTGCTCGATCAGGTGACGCAGGACCGGCACCTGCTCATGCAGGGTGATCAACTGTGCCACCACCTCATCGTCGCAGGGCAGGATCATCCGGTAGCCGTGCCCGGGCCCCAGCACGGCGCGCAGGCTGCCCAGGGAGTCTCGCATCGCAAAATGCCAGCAGCGCCCCAGGCCGGGCACCTGCAGCACGGGATGGCCGGTTGGGCAAAGCACGTCAACCCGGCAACCCTGTTGAACCAGGGCCAGGGCCAGACGGGCCGCTGCAGGCCACCATTTGCCGGTGACCAGCAGGAGGGCAGGTTTTTTCAAGGTGACGGGGCTCCCTGGGCGAAGACCGCCGAAGCCGGCGATGCATGCGCGTTGATGTAAGAATGTGTTAATAAAATTATAAAGATGACCACCGGCCTTGACTGGGCCGAGACACCAACAGCCTGAGGGAGTTCGCTTGAGTTCAGCCACCGATATCGACATCGCCATACTGGGTGCCGGCCCCTACGGTCTTTCTCTGGCCGCCCACCTGCGCCCTACCTCAAGGCGAATGAAGGTTTTCGGTCGGACCATGTCGTTCTGGCGGGATCACATGCCCCAGGGCATGTGCCTGAAGTCGGACGGTTTTGCCTCCAGCCTGTCGGCCCCGGGCCAGGGCTACACCCTGCAGGCTTGGTGCCAAGCCCAGGGCGTGCCCTATGCCGACATGGGCCTTCCCGTCACGCTGGAGACGTTTTGCGACTATGCCGAAGCGTTCCAGCGCAAGCTGGTGCCCGATGTCGACCCGACCCTGGTGCAGTCGGTCACGAAGAATGGCGACCATTTTTCGCTGACGCTCCCCGACGGAAGCACCGTGCAAGCCCGCCGCGTGGTGGTGGCCACCGGCATCAAACCTTTTGCCTACATCCCCGAGGCCCTGCGCAACTTGCCGGCCAGCCACCTGAGCCACAGTTCGAACCACACCGACTTGAGCCTTTTCGCGGGCCGCCATGTGGCGGTGCTGGGCGGCGGCGCCTCGGCGGGTGACACGGCCGGGCTGTTGCAGATCCACGGGGCTCAGGCTGAACTGGTGTCACGCCACCCGGTTCGCTTTCACAACCCGCCGGCGGGTCCGCGCTCGCTGGCGCAACGCCTGCGCCAGCCAGACTCCGGCCTGGGCCCCGGTTGGAAATCGTTCATGTGCACGCAATTCCCACAGGTGTTTCACGCCCTGCCGGAGTCACTTCGATTGCGCGCGGTCGAGCGCCATCTGGGGCCGGCCCCGGGCTGGTTCATGCGAGACCAGGTGCTGGGCAAGCTGCCGGTGCACGCGGGCTGGCAGTTGCGCTCAGCCGCCCTGGAACAAGGCCAGGTGGTGCTGGAGTTTCTGGCTGGCGATGGCAGCCAGCCCCGCTTGCGGGTGGATCATGTGATCGCGGCCACCGGCTACCGCAGCGACCTGGATCAGCTGGATTTTCTGGCCCCGTCGCTGCGCGAGCGCATCCGCACGGTGGCCCGGACACCCGTGCTGGACCGCAACTTCCAGTCGTCGGTACCCGGCCTGTACTTTGCCGGGGCAATCGCCGCCAACAGCTTCGGCCCCTTGCTGCGGTTTGCGTACGGCGCTGACTTTGCTGCCCGCCGACTGGCTCGGGCGCTGGCCTGAGCCCTGCCAGGGACCGAGCCCTGCCTCGGTGCCCCCCCTCAGTCCTGGAGGCGGGGCAGGATCTCGTGGCGGATCACGTCGAGGGTGAGGGGCCCCGAGAACTGGTACACGATGCGCCCCTGCGGGTTCAGCACCCAGGTCTGCGGGGGTTTGCCACTGCCCAGGCGGCGCTGCAACTCGCCATCGGTGTCCACCAGGGTGGTCCAGTAGGGATTGCCGAAGTAAGCTAGGTAGTTGACGGCGTCCTGGCTCTTGTCGCCGCCATTCAGGCCGATCAGTTGTTCAGCACGGCCGTCGGCCCTCAGGGTGGCCGCCAGCGCCAGCATATTGGGCGCCTCTTCGCGGCAAGACAGGCACCACGATGCCCACAGGTGCACCACGCGCGCCTGCCCACGCCACTGGGCCGGGCCCATGCGGGCCGCATCGGCCAGTTGCGGCAAGGCCAGTTCGGGCCAGGCCGGGGCCTGAGCGGACGCCTCCTGGGCCTGCCAGGATTTGCGCAACAGGTAGCCGCCAGCCACCAGAAGCAACAGCACCAGCAGCCCAATGCCCCAGCGCACACGATGCGCTGTCGATGAAGTTTCAGAGTCGTTGCTCATCACATGTTCTCCTTTGCGGCGCCCTCTCGTCGGCCTGGCCCAGCCCGGTCACCCGGGGCCGGCCAGCTTCAGAGCCTGCAGCGCGCTGGCAGGTATTTTGTATTTTCGGATCAGATCAAAGCAGTGGTCATCCCCTGACGCCATGAGCCTTCCCAGGCCGATCGGTCACGTGGGCGTCCAAAGCCACACATACCCGCTCATCGTCACGCCCGGTCGAGTGCTGCGACAATCCGGGGGTTATGACCAAAGCCTACATTCTCACCCTGTCCTGCCCCGACCGAACGGGGATTGTTCACGCCGTGTCCGGTTTCCTGCTCGAACGGGGTGGCAACATCGAGGAAGCGGCGCAGTACAACGACCCGGCCACCGGCCTGTTCTTCATGCGCGTTCAATTTGCCTGCGAACAGCTGGGCTACGACGAGCTCAAGGGCCAACTGACCCCGTTTGCCGACGGGTTTGCCATGAAATGGAGCCTGCACGCCACCTCCGAGCCGGTGCGCACCGTGCTGCTGGTGAGCAAGGAGGGCCATTGCCTGAACGACCTGCTGTTCCGCTGGAAGTCGGGCCTGCTGCCGCTGGACATCCGCGCCATCATCAGCAACCACCGTGAGTTCTACCAGTTGGCGGCCAGCTACAACGTGCCCTTCCACCACATCCCGGTGACCGCCGCCACCAAGGCCCAGGCCGAAGCCCGCCAATTCGAGATCATCGAAGCCGAAGGCGCCGAGCTGGTGGTGCTGGCACGCTACATGCAGATCCTGAGCGACGACCTGTGCCGCAAGCTGGCGGGCCGGGCGATCAACATCCACCACAGCTTCCTGCCCAGCTTCAAGGGTGCCAAGCCGTACTACCAGGCCCATGACCGTGGCGTGAAACTGATCGGCGCCACCGCCCACTATGTGACGGCCGACCTCGACGAAGGCCCGATCATCGAACAGGACGTGGCGCGCGTGGACCACAGCCGCACCGTGGAAGACCTGACCGCCCTGGGCCGCGACACCGAAAGCCAGGTGCTGGCCCGCGCCGTGAAATGGCACAGTGAACACCGCGTCTTGCTGAACGGTCACAAGACCGTGATCTTCAAGTAAGCGCGCCCACCCGCCACGGCATCCGCGCAAGGAGCAGCATGGAAGACGAACGCCAGAGTGCGGCCAACGGCAAGGCCCAGCGGATTCCGCCCATCCAGTGCCTGCTCACCTTCGAGGCCCTGGCGCGCCTGCGCAGCGTGACCCAGGCCGCCGAAGAGCTGTGCGTGACCCCGAGCGCGGTGAGCCATCGGGTGCGCCAGCTCGAACAGATCATCGGCACCAAGTTGTTCGGTCGGGCCGACTTCTCGCTGACCACCGAAGGCAGCGAGTACCTGGCCCATGTGCGCGAAGGGCTGGACGCGCTGCAGAAGTTCCCGGGCGCCCCCGGGGTGAGCGGCAAGCGCAAGCTCAAGCTGGCCGTGACGCCCACGTTTGCGCGCTCCATCCTGATCCCGCGCCTGAAGCAGTTCACCGAGGCCTACCCCGAAATCGATCTGGCCCTGCACGTGTCGATCCCTCTGCTGGACGTGATCGCGGAAGACGCCGACCTGATCGTGCGCTTCGGCCCGGGGCGCTATGCCGATCTGGAGCACGTCAAGCTGGCGGGCGATGACGTGACGCCCTTGGCTTCGCCGACCTTTGTGCGCGAACACGGCCCCTTCGACCGGCCTGAGGATCTGGAAGGCGTGCCCCTGTTGCGCAGCCCGCTGGAACCCTGGCGTACCTGGTTCGCGGCCCACAACCTGGATTGGCCCGAGCCGGCCGAAGGCTCTCAGTTCAACGACGTGGGCCTGATGTGCGACGCCGCCTCGGCCGGCATGGGCGTGGCCCTGGTGCGGCTCAAGCTGGGCCGCCCCTGGCTGGAGGCCGGCACCCTGGTGCGGCTGTACGACCGCAATGTGACCAGCCCGCACGCGCACTACCTGTGCTGGCGCACCGGCTCGATGGACCGCTGGGAATGCGCGGCCTTCGCGGAGTGGTTGCGCAAGGCGCTCCTGTAGGCCCCCAAGGGGGCCGCAGGTCGCCTTGGGGCGGCCCGGCGCCGGCCTGACCTCTTCGTTTGAAGCCTGCCGTATCCAAAAGAAGGTTTGCGCCGTCCACCGTCGCACACCTTGTGTCGCTTGCGACCCCAAGCGGTCCTGACGGCCCCTCACTTCATGTCACGCCCGCGGGCGGCCGCGAGACGCGGGTGCTCTTCGGCCTGTTCCACCCGGTGCGGGCCCATCTCTTCACTTCTTGAGCGACCTGATTCCGCAGAAGGCAGGCTGTGACCTGGGTGCCCCCAGGCATGACCGGTCGCAAAAGCGCTGTGGGGCGGAGGGTTCAGGCCCTGACACAGGGGCTGACCGGCTCGGGCACGGCCAGGGTGGGCACGCCTGACCAGCGGTCATGGTCCCGCCGAGGGGCGGTTGGTGTCTGCGTTGACGGCCACAAGCAAGTCACCCCAAGAAAAACACTCTTTGAAACGCTTTCAAGCACTACCGGAACAATTATTTCTCATTTATTTCATATCTGATTTTTTATTACTTTCAACAGTTCTGTACGCGACACGAAGGGCCGGGGGGCTCGGGGAAATTGAGGGGCTGGCGTGGCCTGAACAGGGCTCTGCAGGGCCGACGCCGTTCATCGATTTTCTCCATGAGGTACCCCCATGAAAGCATTCCCCTGGATCGCGTCCTACCCCGAAGGGGCTCGCTGGGACATGACCTTGTTGCCACGGCGCATCGACCAGTTGCTGAGCGACGCAACCCGTCGCTGGCCTGACCAGACGGCGGTCGACTTTCTGGGCCGACGCATGAGCTACCAGGAGCTGGATCGCCGGGTCGATGAACTGGCGGCCGGTCTGCAGTATCTGGGCGTAGGCCCGGGCGTGCATGTGGGGCTGTACCTGCCCAACACACCGCACTATGTGGTGAGCTTCTTTGCCGTACTGCGCGCCGGCGGCACGGTGGTCAACTACTCGCCGCTGGATGCGCGCAACACCATTGCCCACAAGATCGAGGACAGCGAAACCGACATGCTGTTCACGCTCGATCTGCCGGCCTTGTACGGGCAGGTGCACGAGCTGCCGGGCCAGACTCGCCTGCGCCATCTGATCGTGGGCTCGCTGGACGACTTTGGCGCCGACGAAGCGGCCGCCAATGCCCACTTGCGACACGATGCCCCCTTTGTCCCCACCGAGGGGCCCCAGTTCTTGCGCTACGCGGCATTGTTCCGCCAGGGCGCCCGGCCGGTGCGCTCGGCAGGGGCTGGTGGGCTCGACGAGATCGCGGTGCTGCAATACACCGGCGGCACCACAGGCCACCCCAAGGGCGCCATGCTGAGCCACGCCAACCTGAGCGCGGCCACCGATCAGGCCGCCGAGGTCACCTCGCTGGGCGGCGCCCAGCTCAAACCGGGCCAGGAGCGGATTCTGGTGGCCCTCCCCTTGTTCCATGTGTACTCCATGGTGATCGACCTGCTGGTGGGCGTGAAACTGGCGGCCGAACTGGTGCTGGTGCTGAAGTTCGACCCCGGCCAGATCCTGCACGACATCGCCACCAAACGCATCAGCTGCTTTCCGGGCGTGCCCACCATGTTCACAGCCCTGGTCAACCACCCCGACGCATCGCGCTACGACCTGCATTCACTCAAGACCTGTGGCTCAGGCGGCGCCCCCTTGCCGGTCGAGCTGCTGCACCAGTTCGAAGCCCTGAGCCACTGCATGCTGTCCGAGGGCTGGGGCATGACCGAAACCAGCTCGATCGGCACCTTCACGCCCACCACGGGGCTGCGCAAGCCCGGCGCCTGCGGCATTCCCGCACCGCAAGTCGAGATCCGGATCCTGCGGCTGGGGGGCCACGACGAGCCCGTGCCCACAGGCGAAATCGGCGAGATCGTGATCGCCGGCCCTCAAGTGATGCAGGGTTACTGGAAGAACCCCGAAGCCACCCGCGCCAGCTTCACGGCGGATGGCTTCTTCCGCACCGGCGACGTGGGCCACCTGGACGCTGACGGCTTTCTGACCCTGGTCGACCGCAGCAAGGACATGCTTCTGTGCAGCGGCTTCAACGTCTACCCCCGAGTGATCGAAGAAGCCATCTACACCCACCCGCTGGTGCGTGAGGTGATGGTGATCGGGCAAGACGATCCCTACCGAGGCCAGTCACCCAAAGCCTTTGTCAGCCTGCGCCAGGCCGGCGATCAGTTGACGCTCGAAGAACTGCAGGCCCATCTGCGCGACCACCTGGGCAAGCACGAGATGGTGCAGGCCCTCGAGCTGCGCACCGAGCTGCCCAAGACTGCCGTGGGCAAGCTCTCCAAGCAGATGCTGCGCGATGAACTGGCACGCCGCCCATGAGCCCCCAAGCCATGCGCCCCGGCCCAGCCACCCACTTTCCACGTCACTTCTCAGGATTTCCTTTGCCGAACATCTTTTCCTGGCAAGCCTTGCTGTCGCCATGGTCCCCCCAACCCGTTGATGGCCCACCGCCAGCCTGGCTGGCCATGATCGAGGGGCGTGCCTTCATCGAGGCCAGCACCATCCCGCTGGCCCTGCCCTGGCTGTTGCAACGGGTACCGCGCGGTGATGGCCACGCCGTGCTGGTGATGCCGGGCCTGATGGCCTCCGACACCTCGACCCGCCCCCTGCGGCAATTTCTGAAACGCCTGGGCTACCAACCCCGTGGCTGGGGCCAGGGTCGCAACCTGGGCCCGCGCCCCGGCGTGCAAGAAGGCCTGCGTGAGCGCCTGCAGCAGATGCGCGACGACAGTGGGGGCAAGGTCAGCCTGATCGACTGGAGCCTGGGCGGCTTGTTTGCCCGCGAGCTGGCCCGCCAAGAGCCAGAGATGACGCGCCAGGTGATGAGCCTGGGCAGCCCGTTGTACGGCACGCCGGGGGCCGACTCAAACCCCCTGGTGTGGCAGATCTACAAGCAGTTCAACGAAACCCGCCCGGAACACATCAAGGCCTTCCGGGGTGACTGCGCCCCCCCCGTGCCCACCACCTCGATCTACTCGCGCGGCGACAGCGTGGTCGCCTGGGCCGCCTCGGTCGAGCACGACAGCGAAACGACTGACAACATCGAAATCAACAGCGCCAGTCACCTGGGCCTGGGCTTCCACCCCCTGGTCTGGTACGCGGTGGGCGACCGCCTGGCACAGACCGAAGACAACTGGCAGAAATTCACCCCACCCCCGCCCGAAAGCTGGCTGTTTCCGCGCCAGCGGGCCGCGCGCTGAAACCCACCGGATCCGTTCACCGGCGCCCCGAACGAAGCAAGCCCCCGTCCCCCCATCCAAACCATCATCCCGGAGACCCCCATGGACCATCTGAGCGGCCTAGACGCCACCTTTCTTCATGTTGAAAGTCCCGAAACCCCGATGCATGTCGCATCACTGCATGTGCTCGACCTGCCCGAAGGCTACCAGGGCGATTACTGCGAAGACGTGCGCCATCACCTGCAAGAGCGTCAGCACCTCGCCGACCTGCTGACACGCCGGCTGGCCCTGATGCCCTTCGACCTGTCCGACCCGGTGTGGGTACGCGACGACGACATCGACTGGGACTACCACGTGCGCCCCATCACCCTGCCCTCTCCGGGCAGCAACGCCCAGTTGCAAGCCCTGGTCGCCCGTCTGCACTCCTCGCTGCTGGACCGCAGCCGCCCCCTGTGGGAAGTGGCCGTGATCACCGGACTCAAGAGTGGCCAGGTGGCGCTGTACCTCAAGGTGCATCACTGCGGCATCGACGGGCAATCAGGCGTGGCCCTGGGCAACGCCTTGTTCGACCGCGTGGCGCACGGCCGGGTGGTGCCTGCACCGCTGCCACGCCCGCCGGCACGCCAGCGCGACCTGGGCGTGGCCGAACTGGCCGCCGCCGCCCTCAAGAACACCGGTCGCCAGTACCTGAAACTGCTGCGCATGACGCCCACCATGGCCCGTGCAGCCAAGACCGTGCTGCTACCCGCCCCGGGCGAGGACGGCAAGCGCAGTTGGCGCCTGCCGAAAAACCTGCAGTTGCTGGCACCCCGTACCCCTTTCAACGTCACGATCACCAACCAACGTTCTTTTGCAGCGCGCACCGTGCCGCTGGCAGAAGTGAAATACGTGGCCAAGCACCTCGGTGGCTCGGTCAACGACGTGGTGATGGCCACCACCTCGGGCGCGCTGCGCCGTTACCTGACCGAACTGGGCTGCCTGCCCGAAAAGTCCCTCACCGCGGCCGTTCCGGTCAGCCTGCGCACACCGGGCGACAGCAAATCCAACAACCAAGTGAGCATGATGGTGGTGCCCTTGTGCACCCAGGAGGGTGACCGCGCCCAGCGCTTCCACGCCATCCACGACGCGGCCCAGGCCAACAAGGGGGTGATGGGCCAGATCAAGGCGGCCATCCCCACCGACTACCCGATCTTCGCCGCCCCCTGGTTGATCTCGGGCCTCAACACCATGCTGGCGCGCTCCAAGCTCATCAACCAGTTGCCGCCTCTGGCCAATGTGCTGATTTCCAACGTGGCCGGCATCCAGGACAGCCTCTACTGTGCGGGTGCCCGCGTGGTCTGCTACTACCCCTTGTCGATCCCCACCCATGGCATGGCCCTGAACGTGACCGTGCAAAGCTACAACGGTCGGGTCGACTACGGCCTGATCGCCTGCCGTCAGGCGGTGCCCCAGATCCACGAACTGGCCGACTTTGTGTTGGAAGAGCACCAGCAGTTGCTGGCGCTGGCCAAGCAGGCCGAAGCCAACGGCGGCAAACCCGCGGTCACAGCGGCGCCGGCCAAAACCACAGACAAACCCGCGGGCAACGCGGCCGAAAGCCGCCAGAGCACAACGGCGGCGCCCGCCGACACGCTGCAGAGTGCTGCAAACGGGACTGCAAACGGGGCCGCAAACGGGGCCGCACCCAGTGCCTCGCCTGTGCCTGCCCCACGGCGCAGCAGGGCCTCGACCGCCAGCAAACCGGCAGCTGAATCCGGCCCTGCCGCCACGGCAACACGCCGGCGCACAACCGCGACCACGACCAGCCCGGCGGCCAAGCGCCGCAGCCCAGGCGCGGCGGCCGCGGCGGTGACGCCCGTCACGGCCGCGGTCAAACGCCCGGCCAGCCCCCGCAGCCGCGTGGCCACGGCCAAAGCCGCACCGACGGTGGGCACCGCAAAAGACACCGGGGTCAACCCAGGCGGCGCGGACGGCAACAGCAGCAGCAACAACAGCAGCACCTCACCCGCCCCGGTGACGGCAAGCGCTGCGACCAGCGCTGCGTAAGGCACCGTGAGGCGCCCTCTGAACTGAGCCTGCGGGCGCCCTGCCGCGCCCTCCGTGCCCTACCCGGCCCCCTGCCAGCCCGCTGGCCGGGGGCATTTTCTTCACGCATCGCTGAAAGAAACTTCATGGTTGGCGGCGGCGGTTTGGGCTTAAATTACCGGCTCTGGCCGCCAGCGTGCGTTGGTGTGCCTGCACGCTCACCAGAAACCGTCCGGATTCACGCCATGAACGCCACCTTGTCCGCGCCGACCACCGACCATCGCCACCGCGCCGAGCGCCAGGCCCAGGTGGTGGCCGCCCTGCAGGCCGTGCTGCCCGCCCACGCCCTGCTGTGGCACAACGAAGACACGGTGCCCTATGAGTGCGACGGCCTGACGGCCTACCGCGAGCGCCCGCTGGTGGTGGCCCTGCCCGAGACCGAGGACGAAGTGCAGGCCGTGCTGCAAGCCTGCCACGAGCTTCAAGTACCCGTGGTGGCCCGTGGGGCCGGCACCGGCCTGTCGGGGGGCGCCATGCCGCACAAGATGGGGGTCACGATGTCGCTGGCCAAGTTCAACCAGATCGTGCGCATCGACCCGGCCAGCCGAACGGCCGTGGTCCAGGGAGGGGTGCGCAACCTGGCCATCAGCGAAGCGGCGGCCCCCTTTGGCCTGTACTACGCACCCGACCCCAGCAGCCAGATTGCCTGCACCATCGGCGGCAACGTGGCCGAGAACTCGGGCGGTGTGCACTGCCTGAAGTACGGGTTGACCGTTCACAACGTGCTCAAGGTGCGCGGCTACACCATGGCCGGCGAAGCGGTCGAGTTCGGCAGTGACGCGCTCGATTGCCCAGGCCTGGACCTTCTGTCCATCGTGATCGGCAGCGAAGGCATGTTGGCCGTCACCACCGAGGTCACGGTGAAACTGGTGCCCAAGCCCCAACTGGCGCGCTGCATCATGGCCAGCTTTGACGACATGCGCAAAGCTGGCGATGCGGTGGCCGAGGTGATTGCCGCCGGCATCATTCCGGCAGGCCTGGAAATGATGGACAAACCCATGACCGCCGCGGTGGAAGATTTTGTGCACGCAGGCTACGACCTGAATGCCGAAGCCATTCTGCTGTGCGAGAGCGATGGCACACCCGAAGAGGTCGAAGAAGAAATCGGCCGCATGAGCGAGGTGCTGCGCCGCTGCGGCGCCACCGCGATTGCGGTGAGCCGCGACGAGGGCGAGCGCCTGCGCTTCTGGAGCGGTCGCAAAAACGCCTTCCCGGCCAGCGGTCGCATCAGCCCCGACTACATGTGCATGGACTCGACCATCCCGCGCAAGCGCCTGGCCGACATCCTGCTGGCCATCAGCGAGATGGAGAAGAAATACCAGCTGCGCTGTGCCAACGTGTTCCATGCGGGTGACGGCAACCTGCACCCGCTGATCCTGTTCGATGCCAACGACCCCGACCAGCTGCACCGCTGCGAACTGTTTGGCGCCGACATCCTGGAGACCAGCGTGGCCATGGGCGGCACGGTGACGGGCGAGCACGGCGTGGGTGTGGAAAAGCTCAACAGCATGTGCGTGCAGTTCAGCGCCGAAGAACGCGAGCAGATGCTGGGTGTGAAGCGCGCCTTCGATCCGCGTGGCCTGCTCAACCCGGGCAAGGTGATCCCGAGCAAGCACCGCTGCGCTGAATACGGCAAGGAGCTGGTGCGCGGCGGGAAGATCAAGCACCCGGATCTGCCTAGATTTTGACCCCCCCTGAGTCGCCTTCGGCGCCATCCCCCCGAGGGGGACGACACCAGCGGCCTGGCAAAGCCAGCTCCGCGGTGTCTGCTGGCGTGGCTTGCTCCGCAGCCTTTTGAACGGGAAAGCCCTTCTGGTTCAGGCGCAGCGCTTGATGCCCTGCTTCTGGGTTGCTCTCCAAATTCGACGCCCATGTGTTCACAGGAGACGACACCCGCGGCCTGGCAAAGCCAGCTCCGCGGTGTCTGCTGGCGG
>NZ_JBWKOU010000035.1:17534-40764 GCF_059416245.1 Curvibacter sp. GW821-FHT09D12
GGGCTTGCTCCGCAGCCTTTTGAACGGCGAAGCCCTTCTGGTTCAGGCGCAGCGCTTGATGCCCTGCTTCTGGGTTGATCTCCAAATTCAACGCCCATGTGTTCACAGGAGACGACACCCGCGGCCTGGCAAAGCCAGCTCCGCGGTGTCTGCTGGCGGGGCTTGCTCCGCAGCCTTTTGAACGGCGAAGCCCTTCTGGTTCAGGCGCAGCGCTTGATGCCCTGCTTCTGGGTTGCTCTCCAAATTTGACGCCCATGTGTTCACAGGGGACGACACCAGCCGCCCGGCAAAGCCAGGGCCGCGGTCGTCATGAGCGGCAAAGCTGCGGCGAGGTTCAGGCGGCGACGGGTTCGCGGGCGGGGTAGCCCACCTGGTCGAGGGCGGCGGCCAGTTGGCCGACGGTGCGATCCACGTTCTGCCATTTTTCCAGGCCGAACAGGCCGATGCGGAAGGTGCGGAAGTCAGTGCCTTCGTCGCATTGCAGCGGCACACCGGCGGCGGTCTGCAGGCCCACGCCGGCGAACTTCTTGCTCGACTGGATGTCGGCGTCTTCGGTGTAGCTCACCACCACCCCGGGGGCCTGAAAGCCCGGCGCGGCCACGCTCGGGATGCCACGCGACTCGAACAGGGTGCGCACGGCCCGGCCCAGCGCCCATTGCGCTTCGCGCATGCGGGCAAAGCCCAGGGCCTGGGTTTCCTTCATGGTGTCGCGCAGGCGCACCAGGGCATCGGTAGGCATGGTGGTGTGGTAGGCGTGGCTGCCGTTTTCATAGCTCTCGGTGATCTGCAGCCACTTCTTGAGATCGCAGGCAAAGCTGCTGCTGGTGGTGCCGTCGATGGCCTGGCGCGCACGTTCGGACATCATCACCATGGCGCAGGCCGGTGAGCTGCTCCAGCCCTTTTGCGGCGCCGAGATCAGCACATCGACGCCGGTGTCGCGCATATTGACCCACACCGCCCCCGAGGCGATGCAGTCGAGCACGAACAGGCCGCCTACCTCGTGCACGGCCTCGGCCACACTGCGCAGGTAGTCGTCGGGCAGGATCATGCCCGAGGCGGTTTCAACGTGCGGGGCAAACACCACGGCGGGCTTTTCGGCACGGATCGTGGCCAGCACCTCGTCGATGGGGGCGGGGGCCCAGGGGGCCTGCGCCCCGGCACCTGTGCGACGCGCCTTGAGCACGGTGACGTCTGGCGTGATCGCCCCCATCTCCAGGATCTGCGACCAGCGAAAGCTGAACCAGCCGTTGCGCAGGATCAGCACCTTTTTGCCACCGGCAAACTGGCGCGCCACCGACTCCATGCCGAAGGTGCCGCTACCGGGCACCAGCACGGCGCTGTGGGCACCATAGACTTCCTTGAGCATGTCGCCGATGTCGAGCATGACGCGGCGAAAACGCGCCGACATGTGGTTGAGCGCGCGATCGGTGTAGACCACCGAGAATTCGAGCAGACCGTCAGGGTCCACGTGAGGCAAGAGTCCGGGCATGTTGTGTCTCCGTCAGACGCCGGGAGTTGAGGCACGCCATCCGTGCCTGTGGCCCCCGGAACCGGCCCACTTTAGCACGGCCCCCGAAGGGCCGCTGCCCTGTCCGGGGCCCGCGCCACAGGCCGCACCCGGCGCGCATTTGACCCAGCGCAAACACCGGCGCAAGCCCCTCAGAAAACCCCATTGACGGCATGGAATTTGCGCCCAGTGCGCTCAACCCTGGCGAAGTGACACGGTGTGTGACACAGCCCGCTGTCCACCGGGGGGTTCCGTACCGTTCAACGACAAGGAGATGGACCATGTCTTTCAAAACCACCGTGATGCTCAGCGCACTGCTGCTGGGCGCCCAGGCCGCACAGGCCGACGCTCCCCTGGACGCCCAGATGAAGGCCCTGGCCCTGGGCAGCGGCTGCATGACCTGCCACCACATCGAGTCTGGCGCCAAGAGTGCGGATGGCAGCAAGCCCATCGGCCCCAACTGGCAGGATGTGGCCCACAAGTACAAGGGCCAGGCGAACGCCGCGGACGCCCTGGTGCAAACCGTGATGCAGGGCTCCAACCCCTACAACAGCCACTGGAAGGGTCAGGCCAGCGGCCTGGCCATGCCGCCCAACGCCGTGGCCATCAGCCAGGCCGATGCGAGCAAGCTGGTGGGCTGGATCCTGAACCTGCCCTGAGAGCGCGCCGAAAGCACAACGCCGCCCCAGGGCAAACCCGGGGCGGCGCGGGACTGTCACTTTTTGGAACGCTCCAGACCGAAGCGGGTGACAACCGGCGTCAGGGCGCCTGCCAGGGCACCTGGGCCGCGGCAAAGGCCTTGGCCAGCCGCCCGTCGGCAGCCACCGCATTGAGCGCGGCCTGCAGGGCCTGGGCCAGCTCCACCGACTGCTTCTTGACGGCCATGCCCACCGCCCAGCCATCGCGGGGCGCCCGCGGCATCGGCAGCGCTTCAATGAAGAAGCGCTTGTCATCCCCCAGCACCGAATACAGCTCAGAGGCCTGGCCGGCTGCCGCATCCACTTCGCCCTCCAGCAGCTGGCGAGCGGCCGCCACCCCGTCCGGCAAATGGGTGGTCAGCAGGTCGCGGTAGGCCCCCTGGTCGGCACCGATCAGCAGCCAACCGGCCAGCGATTGCCCGGCCACGGCCACCTTGTGGCCCTTGAGGCCGGCCAGGCTTTCCAGGTCGGGCAGCCGGTCCAGCCGGCGCGCCATCACCACCCGTTCGCGGTAGTAGGGCCCGAAGATCAGCACCTGGCGCTCGGCGTCCATCAAGGGCTTGTCCACCGGCACATGCAGCAGCACATCGGCCGGGCCATAGCCCAGGTAATGCCCCTTCCAGACCATGTTGCGCAAGTCGTCGCCCATCTTCTCGTCGGCGTCGAAAGGCAGCAAGTTCAGCTTGAGTCCCAGTTGGGCCGCCAGCAGGCGGGCCAGCTCCACATCAATCCCCTTGCCTTTGACGTTGAAGGGCGGGTTGTCGTTGTAGATCGCCACCGACAGCACCCCGCGCGCCTGGATGCGCGCCCAGGCGGATTCCTCCTGCGCCAGGGCCGGCCCGGCCAGCGGGGCGGCCGCCAGGGCCATAGATGCCTTCAGCAGGCTGCGGCGGGCAATCATTGGGCGTCCGCCAGGGGTTTGACGCGCAGCGATTCCAGATAGGTCTTGATGGCCCAGGCCGCTTCCTGCGACAGGATGCCCTCAAAGCCGGGCATGTAGACCGCGCCGTTGCGGGTCACGCCATGGCGGAAGTGGCCGACGAACCAGTCATTCACATCGCGCAGGCAGGCCTGTTGCTTCTTAGCGTCGCGCAGGGAGGCGCAGTCGTCGTCCAGGTGGCGCAGGTCGGGCGCGATGCCGCCCGAGATCGCTTCCAGGCCATGGCAGCGGGCGCAGTTCTGGTTGAAACCCGACGAGCCGATGCGGATCGCCTCCGGGTTCTTGCTGTAGGGGTTGTCCACCCGCCATTCCTCGCCCAGCTTGGGCAGGTTGCCGGTGTCCACGGCCTGGGGCGTGACATCGCCGTGCGCATGCGCCACGCCGCTCAGGGCCAGCAACAGGGCGCCGGCCCACAGCAAAGGACGGCAGAAAAAGGAAGTCGGTTTCATGGTGTCTCCGGGTTTTTGTTGAAAAGCAGTGAGCACTTGTCAGCAAAGCGCATGCCAAGCCCCGTACCCTCGGGCGTGCTCCTGGGGCAACTCCGCATGACATGTGCCGCGTTGCGCTATAGCGTGGCAGGCCGCTGCTCCAATCTGTGACGCTGGACCGGGATTTGCTAGTCAAGCCTGTTGAGCGAGTCGAAATACGAGAAATGACAGCCCCCCAGGGCTGCAGGAGACAAATGCGATGAAACCCCTTGTGCCTCACGAGCTGCGCAGCTTTGCCCCTGTGCGCGCCACGGTGAACAACGACCTGGCCACCCTGGCCGAACCCCACGAAAGCGTCATCCGCGATTCGCACGACCGCTGCCTGGAGCTGGGCCTCAGCCCGCGTGACCACATCGACTACTCGATGGAAACCCTGGCCGATTTCAAGCTGGCCCAAGAGCGCTGCGCCCGGCTGCAGGCCCAGGCCCTGCCGGTGATGGAGATGCTGCTGGAGCAGGTCAGCGGCACCGGCAACATCGTGTGCCTGGCCGACGACAAGGGCACCATCCTGATGTCGGCCGGCCACAGTGGCTCGGTCGATTTCGCTGAACGGGTGGCGCTGCGCCCCGGGGTCAGCTGGTCCGAGGCGGCCAAGGGCACCAATGCGGTCGGCACCGCCCTGGTCACCGAGCGAGACATCTTCGTCCATGCCAACGAGCACTACATCCAGTCCAACCACGTGCTCACCTGCTCGGCTTCGCCCATCATGGACCACTCCGGCGGTGTGATCGGCGTGCTCGATGTGACCGGCGAGCACAACAGCTTCCACCCCCACACCATGGCCCTGGTGCGGGTCGCGGCCCGCACCATCGAGAACTACTGGTTCTGCGACAACTTCAGCCGCAACCTGCGCCTGCATTTCCATTTCCGGCCCGAGCTGATCGGCACCATGGTCGAGGGCGTGATCGCGCTGGGGGCCGACGGCAAGATCCTCGGCGTCAACCGCGCCGGCCTGCAACTGCTGGGCACCAGCAGCGCGGCGGCCCGCATCCAGGGCGTGCGCGTGGTGTTCGGCATGGACTTCGGCGCCCTCATGGACCGCTTGCGCAGCCACAGCATGGCCCCCTTGCAGATGCGCCTGCCCGATGGACGCATGCTCTACGCCCGGGCCCAGTGCAACGATGCCTCGCTGGGGCAGCACTTCCACTTCGGCCAGCCTCGCGCCAACGAGGCCCGTGCCCACGCCACACCGACCAGCCCGGCCCCGGAGGCCGTGCCCACGCCCGCGAGCTCGCGCGCAGCCACCGCCGCACGCCACGCCCCCGACCTGAACGAGCTGGCCCGCGGCGATGCCCGCCTGGCCCAGGTGGTCGATCAGGTGCGTCGCGTGCTCGACCGCGACATCCCGATCCTGATCCTGGGCGAGACCGGCACCGGCAAAGAAGTGCTGGCCTCGGCCCTGCACGGTGCCAGCCAGCGCAAGGACCAGGCCTTTGTGGCCGTGAACTGCGCCTCCATCCCCGAAACCCTGATCGAGTCCGAGCTGTTCGGCTACGAGGAAGGCGCCTTCACCGGCGCCAAGCGACGCGGCTCGGCGGGCAAGCTGCTGCAGGCCCACGGCGGTACCCTGTTCCTCGACGAGATCGGCGACATGCCGCTGTCGCTGCAGGCCCGCCTGCTGCGCGTGCTACAAGAACGCAAGGTGGTGCCGCTGGGCGGGCAGAAGGCCCATGACGTGGACATCAACCTGGTCTGCGCCACCCACCGCAATCTGCGCGAAATGATCGAGCGCGGCGAGTTTCGCGAAGACCTTTACTACCGCATCAACGGCCTGGCCGTCCGCCTGCCCCGCCTGAGCGAGCGCACCGACCTGCGCGCGGTGTGCCGGCGGCTGATCAGCCAGCTCTCGCCCCAACACCCGCTGGGCATCAGCGAAGAACTGCTGGCCGAGTTCGAGGCCCATGCCTGGCCCGGCAACCTGCGCCAGCTGCACAACGTGCTGCGCACCGCCTGCGTGATGGCCGGCACCGACCGCGAGATCACCCGGGTGCACCTGCCCATGGACTTCCTGGAAGACCTGAGCAGCGCCCGCAGCCAGCGCCAGCCCGCCCAGGCCGCCACCGCCGCCCCAAGCCTGCCGACCCAGGCCGCCGGCGGCAGCGAAACGGCCTCGCTGGGCGATGTGTTGCACGAGCTCAAGCTCAGCACCATCCGCCAGACCCTGGCCGCCTGCAACGGCAATGTCACCGAAGCCGCCAAGCGGCTCAACATCAGCCGCAACACCATCTACCGCAAGCTCAAGGCCGTGGGCGACCGCCCCGCCTGAGCCCCCAGTGCCCCCCCGGGAAAACCAGGGCCGGCCGTGACACCGATGGCGCACCGGTGTCACACCTCGGATCTGCAACACCGTTGCAGGACACCACACGACAGGGACCGCGCGCCCCGGCACGCCCGAATCGCCCCTGTTCTGGGCTGACACAGTGCCCCTGAGGGCACCGCCCCCCCTGTAAACCCCTAGCGAGGCACCTGACAACCCATTTCGGCACGGGCTTTGCAGAACCACGGCATCGGCGATCCGCCTGTTCCGACCCTCACCCTGCCATGCTCTCCGTGCGCCACCTCAGCAAAAGCTACGGCTCCCGCCAGGCCCTCGACCAACTCGGGCTGACGCTGGCCCGCGGCCAGTTCTGCGTGCTGCTGGGGCCCAATGGCGCGGGCAAGTCGACCCTGTTCCAGCTGCTCACCGGCCTGTTCATGCCCGACCGCGGCGACATCGAAGTCGATGGCCTGAACCTGCGCCATGCCGCCACCCGCGCGCTGGCGCGCATCGGCGTGGTGTTTCAACAGCAATCCCTCGACCTGGACCTGAGCGTGCGCCAGAACCTGCTGTTCCATGGCGACCTGCATGGCCTGCCACGCGCCCTGTGCCGCGAACGCATCGCCAGCGATGCCGCCGGCCTGGGCCTGGACAAAGACCTGGACCGCCCGGTGCGCGAGCTCTCGGGCGGCACCCGGCGCAAGGTCGAACTGGTGCGCGCCCTGCTGCACCGCCCCGGCCTGCTGCTGATGGACGAGGCCACCGTGGGCCTGGACCCCCCTTCACGCCACGACCTGCTGCGCACCGTGCGCCAGGACGTGGCCCAACGCGGCACCTGCGTGCTGTGGGCCACCCACTGGGTCGAGGAAGCCGCCCAGGCCGACCGCGTGCTGGTGCTGCACCAGGGCCGGCTAGTGGCCGACGGCAGTCCGGCCGAAGTCACCCAGGCCCTGGGCGCCGACACCCTGGAGGCCGGCTTCATCCGGCGCACCGCCGCCCGCGGCTGAACGCCGCCCTGCCCTCTGCCACTGAACCGCCATGCCCCACTCTCTGCACTCCTCCACCCGCTGGCTTGCGGCCCTGGCCCTGGCCGGCCTGCTGCACGGCGCCGCCCTCGCCCAGACCCTGGCCCTGGTGTCCAGCGAAAAGGACAACGCCATCACGGTGATCCGCCTGGCCGACCTGCAGCTGCAAGCGCCCATCCCGACCTGCAAGCGCCCGCGCCACATGCAGCTCAGCGCCAACCGGCAGCAACTGCTGGTGGCCTGCAGCGACAGTGCTGCGGCCGATGTGATCGACATGCGCAGCCTCAAGTCGGTGGAGCATGTTCCCCTGAGCGACAGCCCCGAGATCTTCGACCTCTCGCCTGACGGGCGCACCTTCTACGTGTCCAACGAGGACGATGCCGCCCTCAGCATCGTCGACCTGGCCAGCCGCAAGCTCGTGGCCAGCGTGCCGGTGGGCCGTGAACCCGAGGGCGTGAAGGTCTCGGCCGACGGCAAGACCGTGTACGTGGCCTCCGAGGTGGCCAACAGCGTGCACGTGATCGACACCGCCAGCCGAAAGCTCGTCAAGACCCTTGCCGTGGGCCAACGCCCACGCCGCATGGCCTTGACCCCGGACGGCAAGGAGCTGTGGGTCACCAACGAGCTGGGCGCCAGCATCAGCATCATTTCGACGACCGAGCAAAAGCTCATCCACACCCTGACGCTGGACCTGAAAGGCGCCCGCGCCAGCGACATCACCCCGGTGGGCCTGCTGATCAGCCACGACGGCCAACGCGCCTTCGTGGCCATGGGGCGGGCCAACCATGTGGCCTTCATCGATGTGGCCAGCCGCCAGATCACCGAGCGCGTGCTGGTGGGCCGGCGCGCCTGGGGCCTGGCCCTGAGCCAGGACGAATCCCGCCTGTACGTGGTCAACGGCCTGTCGGACGACCTCACCGTGGTCGACGTGAAGGCGGCCCGGGCCCTCAAAAGCGTGCCCGTTGGGCGCGTGCCCCACACCGTGGTGCTGTACTGATGAGCACCGCCCGCACTTTGCACCGCCCGCTGCTGGCGATCGCCCTGGGCCTGGTCGCCACGGCCAGCCAGGCCGCGGCCTGGAACCTCATGCTGATAGAACAGGCCGACCCGCCTGCCTGGCAGCGCCAGCCCCTCGAACGTGCCTACCCCGGCCACAGCGGCGGCTCACTCAAGGCCGCGATTGCCCTCGGCCTGGAAGACGCCCAGTTTGAAACCCAGGCCGCCCAGACCACGCTCAAGCTGCAGACCGACGCCAGCCCCAGCCTGGAGGCCGCCCGCGAGGCCGCCCGCAAGGCCGAGAAGGCCGGCGCCCAGGCCCTGCTGCTGGACCTGCCCGCCGACTGGGTGCGCGCCGTGGCGGGGGTGGTCAAGCTGCCGGTGCTCAACCTCGGCGCGCGCGACCAGGCCCTGCGCGAACGCGACTGCCAACCCCAGCTGTTCCACCTGATTGCCAGCGAACGCATGCGTGCCGACGCCCTGGCCCAGGCCCTGGCCAGCCGCAAATGGAGCCAGGTGCTGCTGCTCAGCGGCAACGCCCCCGACGACGCGGTGCGCAGCGAGGTCGCCCAGCAGGCGATCCAGCGCTACGGCCTCAAGCTGGTGGCGCAGCGCCCCTTCAAACTCTCCACCGATCCGCGTGAGCGCCAGCTCGCCAACCCCTTGCTGCTGACCGGCGGCCTGGCCTACGACGTGGTCTGGGTGGTGGACAGCGATGGCGAGTTTGCCCGCAGCCTGCCCTTCAACACGGCCAGCCCGCGCCCGGTGGTCGGCGACGGCGGCGTGGTGGCCCTGGAATGGCAGGCCCAATACGAACGCTATGGCGCGCCGCAACTGTCGCGCCGCTTTCAGAAAGCCACCGGGCGGGCCATGCAAGCCACCGACTGGGCCGGCTGGGTGGCGGGCCGCGCCCTGGCCAATGCGGCGCTCACCTTGCGCCAGGCCGATCCCCAGGCCCTGCGCCAGGCCCTGGGCACGGTCAGTGTGGACGGCGCCAAGGGCGTGGCCCTGCAGTTTCGCCCCTGGGACCGGCAACTGCGCCAACCGCTGCTGCTCAGCGATGGTCAGGGGGTGCAGGCCCAGGCCCCGGCCGAAGGCGTGCTGCACCCGCGCAATGTGCTGGACACCCTGGGCGCCGACGAGCCCGAGAAACGCTGCAAGGGGCAGCCATGAACCTGTCACTGCGCCACCTTCTGCAGGCCATGCGCGCCATCGTCTGGCGCGAGCTGCTCAAGTTCTCGCGCCAGCGCGGGCGCCTGGCCTCGGCCCTGGTGCGACCGCTGCTGTGGCTGGCGGTGTTTGCCGCAGGCTTTCGCAATGTGTTCGGCGTCTCCATCGTCGAGCCCTACTCCACCTACATCCCCTACGACGTCTACATCGCCCCGGGCCTGATCGGGATGGTGATGCTGTTCAACGGCATGCAGTCCTCGCTGGCCATGGTCTATGACCGCGAGATGGGCCTGATGCGCCTGCTGCTGGTGGCCCCGCTGCCGCGTTGGTGGGTGCTGGCCTGCAAGCTGGCCGCCACCGCGGCGCTGTCGCTGCTGCAGGCCCTGTGCTTTGTGCTGATCGCCTGGGCCCTGGGCACCCCGCTGCCGCTGTGGGGCCCGCAACTGCCGGCCGTGCTGCTGGCCAGCACCAGCGCCGCCCTGATGCTGGGCGCGCTGGGCCTGCTGCTGAGCGTGCACATCAAGCAGCTGGAGAACTTCGCCGGCACCATGAACTTCGTCATCTTTCCGATGTACTTCATGTCCACCGCCCTGTACCCCCTGTGGAAGCTGCAGGAGTCAGGCGCCGAATGGGTGTACCAGGTGGCGCGCTTCAACCCCTTCACCCATGCGGTGGAATGGATCCGCTTCGCCTTCTACGGGCAGGACGCGGGCGCCTCGCCCTGGGTGGTGCTGGGCACGGGCGCGCTGTGCTTTGTGCTGGCCTGCTGGGGCTACGACCCGCAGCGCGGCTTCGGCGCGCTCAGCAAGCGCGGGGGCGGCGCATGAGCCGCTGGCGCCCCCTGCGCCGCGGCCCGGCCGTGGTCGAGCCGCTGTGGCTCGAATGGCTGGCCCTGGGCGGGCTGCTGGTGTTTGGCACCTGGCTGCTCGGTGTGCGCGGTGTGTGGGCCCTGCTGCTGCATGCCGACCCCACCGGCCTGACTCTGATCATCGTGGCCGTGTTTGCCTGCAGCACCGCCTGGTGCGGCAGCCGCGCCAGGGCCTTGCAGGCCCAGCGCCAGGCCCTGGAGGCCAGCCTGCGCCCCGGCAGCACCGGCCAGGGCTGGGCCCACGAGTACTGGCAGGCCAGCCGTCAACCCGGCGGCGATGCCGCCACGGCGCTGGAAGTGCTGCTGGAGCACAGCCACGGCCCGCACGGCACGGCCTGGTGGGTCAATGGCATCCAGCTCAAGCTGGGCTTGCTGGGCAAGGTGATCGGCTTTTGCATCCTGGCCCTGAACATCGGCCAGTTGCAGAGCCTGGACGCCAGCCAGTCCAGCGAGCTGCTGAAAAGCCTGACCACCGGCCTGGGCGTGGCCCTGCTGACCACCATGGTGGGCCTGGTCGCCAACATCGTGCTGGGCCTGCAACTGACGCGGCTGGACCGCTATGCCGATCGCCTGGTGGCCGATTGCCAGCGACACGGGCTGACCCTGGGCCAGGCGGCGGCCCCATGAGCCAGCGCCACCGGCGCCACGCGCGCGAACACGAGGTCGACCCCTTCTACGACATGTTGTTCAACATGCTGATCGCCTTCGTGTTCTGCTTTCTGATCGCGCTGCTGGTGATGAACCCCAAGGCCTTGAAGGCCGGCGACATCCCGTCCAAGGCCGAGTACGTGATCACCGTGTCCTGGCCCGACCTGAACCCCAACGACCTCGACACCTGGGTGCAGGACCCGGGCGGCAAGCTGGTCTGGTTCCGCAACCGGGAGGCCGGCCTGATGCACCTGGACCGCGACGACCGAGGCATGTCCAACGACGTCATCACCGTCAATGGCCGCCAGGTGGTCAACCCCCTGAACCAGGAGGTGGTCACCCTGCGCGGCATCGCCCCGGGCGAGTACACGGTCAACCTGCAGTACTACGAGACCCGCAACGGCCAGCCGGTGGATGCCACCGTCTCGGTGCTCAAGGTCAACCCGCGCGCCGAGGTGGTGTTCTACGGCACCCTGAAGCTCATGCGCCCCGGCGACGAGGTCACCGCCGTGCGCTTCACGCTGCTGCCCGACGGCAGCGTGGCCCACATCAACAACCTGCCCAAGACCCTGGTGGAACGCCTATGACCCTCGCCATCGAACTCGGCGCCGCCGTGCTGGCCCTGTTGTGTGCCCTGGCCCTGCTCTGGTCGCACTGGCCGGCCTGGCTCAAGGCCGCGCTGCTGCTGGGTGTGACCGTCTTCTACTTCTTCGCCCACGACGAGGTGAACAACATCGCCGGCTGGCCCAGCCCCAACCGGCTGCCCGAGCGCTTCCAGCTGCTGGCCGCGGTGATCGAAGAGCCCACCCAGCGCAACCCCGGCGCCCTTTACCTGTGGGTGAACGCGGTCGAAAACGGCCACCCCCTGCCCCAGCCCCGCGCCTACCGCCTGCCCTACACCAAGGACCTGCACGCCCTGCTCAACGACTCGCTGAAAAAGGTGCGTGAAGGCGTGAGCCAGCTCGGCACGCTGGAGCCACAACGCGGCCGCCCCGGCCTGTCGTGGCTGCGCCCGGGCAGCGACGAGCAGGTGGTGAAGCTGCGCGACATGCCCAAGCCGCAGTTGCCGGAGAAGTGAGCCATGTCGCTGCACCGCGCTCCCGCCTGGCTGATCTGCTGCGCCCTGGTCCTGCCCATGCTGCTGGCAGGCTGCAGCCGCACGCCCGCCAGCCAGGACTTCTTTCCCCTGGACAGCGGCCGCCATTGGACCTACACCGAAACCACCGAACGCGACAACGGCCAGCGCACGCAACGCAGCCTGCGCCTGGACAACCTGGGGCAGGAAACCCTGGACGACGCCCCCACCTGGCACCGCCACAGCGACGACGGCATGCACTACTGGCTGCGCAGTGACGACAGCGGCGTCTACCGGGTGGCCAGCCGCTTCGACCTCGATGAGTTCTACACACCCGACGCCAGCCGGCGCTATGTGCTCAAGCAGCCGCTGAGCGTGGGCACCAGTTGGCAAGCCGACACCGCCCCCTATCTGCTGGAGCGGGCCCAGCAGTTTCCGCCCGAGATCCGCCACACGCACCCGGCCGTGCCCATGGTCTACCGCATCGAGGCCACCGACGAGGCCGTGGACACGGCGGCCGGCCGATTCGAGCACTGCCTGCGCGTGCAGGGCGTGGCCGCGCTGCACCTGTATGTGGATGCCGCCTCGGGCTGGAAAGACCTGCCCCTGATCACCCGCGAGTGGTACTGCCCCGGCGTCGGCCTGGTGCGCCTGAGCCGCGACGAACACACCGCCTCCAGCTTTGTCACCGGCGGCACCCTGACCCTGGACCTGCAATCATGGCCATGAGCCCCGCCCCCGCCCCCAGCGCCTTCTCTCGCCGCCAAGCCTTGCTGGCGGCGCTGTGCCCCCTGCTGGCCAGCCAGCCCGCTCAGGCCCAGCCCGGCAACCCCGGCGTGATCACGCTGTACGTGCCCTGGCCCGCCGGCGGCGCCACCGATGTCACGCTGCGCATGCTGGCCGAGCTGGCGGGCCAGCAACTGGGCCAGAAGATCATCATCGAGAACCGGCCCGGTGCGGGCGGCAGCCTGGCCATGCCCCTGCTGCAACAGGCGGCCCCCGACGGCAGCGTGCTGGCCCAGATGCCGCAGCCGGTCTTCCGCATCCCCTTTCTGCAGAAAGTGGCCTGGGACCCGATTCGCGACACCACGCCCCTGATCCAGATCAGCGGGGTCACCTTCGGCATCCTGGTGGCCAGCCACAGCCCGCTGCGCCACCTGGGCGACCTGCTCGACTTTGCGCGCAACCACCCGGGCGAACTCTCGGTGGCCACCAATGGCAACGGCACCACGCCCCATGTCGTGATGGAAGAGCTGCTGACCGAACAGGGCCTGCGCTACATCCACGTGCCCTACAAGGGCACGGCCGAGCAGATGCTGGCCGTGGCCGCCGGCCAGGTGATGGTGGGCGTCAATTCGAACGGCTTCGCGCCCTATGTGGACAGCGGGCGCCTGCGCCTGCTGGTGACCTTTGGCGACACCCGCACCCACCGCTGGCCCCAGGTGCCCACCCTCAAAGAGCTGGGCTACCCCATCGTGGCCACCTCGCCCTACGGCCTGGTGGGGCCGCGTGGCATGGCGCCCGAGCTGGTGCAACGCCTGCACGCGGCCTTCAAGGCCGCGCTGTTCCACCCGCGCCACCTGGCCGAGCTGGCCAAGTACGACCAAGAGCCCGCCTACCTGGGCCCGGCCGACTACGGCCGGGCCATGGCCCAGGCCTATGCCCTGGAGCGCCGCCAGGCCGAGCGCCAGGGCCTGATCGCCCCCAACGCCTGAGGAGGTCCGGGATGCCCAACGACAAACCATCCGTGCACCGTGGGCCACCGTGGCGGCGTGACCTGCTGGGCATGGGCGCCTGCGTGCTGCTGGGCTGGGTCGCCTCGGTGCAAGGCAACTGGTTCGAGCATTTCTCGCGCTTTGCCGAACGCCACGAACGCTGGCAGCTCGACGAATGGCCGCTCGGCCTGCTGCTGCTGTCGCTGGGCCTGGTGTGGTTTGCCGCACGGCGCCTGCGCGAACTGCAGGCCATGCTGGCCGAGCGTGAGGCGGCTGAGCAGCGCATTGCCGAGTTGCTGACCCACAACCAGCACCTGGCACGCCAGTTGATCCGGGTGCAGGAGGCCGAGCGGCGCAGCATCGCGCGCGAACTGCACGACGAGTTCGGCCAGGGCTGCACGGCCATCCGCATCGAGGCCCGATTGCTCAACCGCCCCGAAGCACCGGAGGCCGTGCGCCAGGGCGCGCAGCGCATCGCCCGCAGCGCCGAGCACCTGTACGGCCTGGTGCGTGAGCTGTTGGTGCGCCTGCGCCCGCACAGCCTGGACAGCCTGGGCCTGGAGGCCGCCCTGCACGAGCTGTGCGAGGGCTGGGAGGCGCAGACCGGCCTGGCCTGCCGGCTGCAGACCCAACTGCCCGAACAGCCGCTGGACGATGCCGTGGCCGTGACCCTGTTCCGCCTGGTGCAGGAGGGCCTGACCAACATCGCCCGCCATGCCGGGGCCGACGAAGCCTGCGTGCACCTGCAGGCCGCCCAGTGGCCCGACCAGCCCTTGCAGCTGCAGATCGAAGACAACGGCTGCGGCCTGCCCGGCGCGGCCAACGATGAAGACTCGGCCCCGCCCCGCACGGGCTTCGGCCTGGCCGGCATGCGCGAACGCGTGGCCGCCCTGCACGGCCAGTTGCAGTTCGACAGCGCGGCCATGGGCGGACTGCGCATCCACGTCACCCTGCCCGCGGAGCACGCCGCATGATCCGCATCCTGCTCATCGACGACCACCCCGTGGTGCGTGCCGGCTACCGCCGCCTGCTGGAGCAGGAAAGCGATCTGCGGGTGGTCGCCGAATGCGCCGACGCCGACAGCGGCTACGCCGCCTTTGTGCGCGAGCAACCCGACCTCAGCATCACCGACCTCTCGCTGCCCGGCGCCAGCGGGCTGGATGCGCTGCGCCGCATGCGGGCCCGCCAGCCCGACGCCTGCGTGCTGGTGTTCAGCATGCACGACTCGCCCCACGTGGTGCGACGCGCCCTGCAGGAAGGGGCGCGCGGCTTTGTCAGCAAGAACGCCGAGCCCGAGAGCCTGATCGCGGCGGTGCGCACGCTGCGCCAGGGCCAGCGCTACCTGAGCCCCGACCTGCCGGCCAGCCTGCTGCGCGAGGCCGCGCCCTGCGATGACCAGCTCGCCAGCCTGAGCCCGCGCGAGTTCAGCGTGTTCCGCCTGCTGGCCGAAGGGCGCAGCGCTGCGGAATGCGCCGAGCTGCTCAAGCTCAGCCCCAAGACCGTGGCCAATGTGCAGACCCTGGTGAAAGAAAAGCTGCAGGTCAGCACCTCGGCGGGGCTGGTGCACCTGGCGCTGCGGCAGGGCCTGATCCCTGGCGCCATGACGGCCAGCGCCGTCTGAGGCCCGGGGTGCAGCGCGGGAATTTTTCCCTGGGCTGCCAGCGTGCACGGCGCTAACTTTCAGCACTGGAGACAACCCGCTTGGCGCCCGCCGTTTTCCATGAGGCGAGCGACCCAGGCCCCCACCAAGAGACCCACCGTGAACACCCAGTGCCTGCCCCAACGCCCCCTTCCTGCCGCTCGCCCCCTGCGCCTGCGTGTGCTGACTTCGGCCCTGTGCGCCCTCGGCTTTCAATCGCTGGCCTGGGCCGCCGACACCTTGGAGCTGGCCCAGCTGAGCACCGTCGAGGTGGTGGGCAGCACCCCCATCGACGGCATCGGGGTGCCCTTGGCCCAATTTCCAGCCAATGCCCAGAAGGTCACCGCCCAGGAGGCCGCAGCCCAGGACGCAAGCAACCTGGCCGAGCTGCTCAACAACAGCCTGGGCTCGGTCAGCGTGAGCAATGGCAGCGGCAGCCCCTACCAGAACGATGTGAACTACCGCGGCTTCCAGGCCTCGTCCCTGCTGGGGGCGCCGGTGGGCCTGTCGGTCTACTTTGACGGCGTGCGCATGAACGAGCCCTTCGGCTCCATCGTCAACTGGGACCTGATCCCCATGAACGCCATCGCGGGCGTGGACGTGCTGCCGGGCTCCAACCCCCTGTTCGGGCTCAATACCCTGGGCGGGGCCCTGGTGGTGAACACCAAGAACGGCCAGGACAACGCGGGCACCTCCCTCACGGCCCTGGCCGGCTCGTTCCAGCGCAAGGCCCTGCGTTTTGAGACCGGCTGGGCCGACGCGGCCTTGGGCACCGACCACTTCATCGCCGGCAACTGGGACCAGCAGGCCGGCTTTCGCAGCCACTCCAGCTCAGAGGTGCGCCAGCTGTTCGGCAAGACCCGCTGGCGCGGCAACGGCGGCAAGACGCGCCTGGAGCTGTCGCTGACCGCGGCCGACACCGTGCTCAAGGGCACCCAGGCCCTGCCCATGGACATGATGGCCAACCCCGGCGCCGCCTACACCTGGCCCGACAGCACGGCCAACCAGCTGTTCATGGCCAAGCTCAAGGGCAGCCACTGGCTCAGCGATGAGCAGCAGCTCAGTGCTCAGTTCTACCTGCGCCAGGGGCGCAGCCGCAACGTGAACAGCAATGCCGAGCTCGACGACGGCTGCCTCAACGACGATGGCAGCCTGGCCCTGTCGGGGGGCAGCCCCAAATGCGGCAACAAGGCCCCCAACGGCACGGCCACCAATGCCGTCACCTCGGCCGCCGCCCAGGGGTTGGGCTTTGCCCGCTGGAGCAGCAGCATCAACACCAGTGTGGTCGAATCGCTGACCCGGCAGCAGGGCTGGGGCAGCAGCGTGCAGTGGTCCGACTTCCAGCAACGCCTGGGCCGCGACAACACGCTGCAGATCGGTGCCAGCTGGGACAGCGCGCGCATCACCTACGACCAGACCCGCACCCTGGCCCGCCTGGTCGACTACCAGACCGTGGAAACACCCAACCAGACCTACGGCTTCACCGCCGATGGCAAGGCCCCCTCGGCCAGCAACCCCTTGAGCTTCAGTGGCTCCAACGTGCTGGGTTCAGTGAACCTGGTCTCCACCACCCACCAGTTCAGCACCTACCTGAGCAACACCTTGCAGGCCAGCGAGCGCCTGAGCCTGACGGCCGCCGGCAGCTTCAATGCCACCGTCCTCAACCAGAGCGGCGCCAGCAAGCAGTACCTCAACGACGATGGTGGCTACAGCTGGACCGATGCGGTCAGTGGGGTCAGCTACTACAACCCGGCCTACCTCGGCGCCTACCCATACTCGAACAGCACGGCCAGCGGGGTCAAGGGCTCGGCCAATGGCATCCCGGCCGGGGCCGTGGCGGGCCCCGAATCGCACAGCCTGTATGGCAAGCACCACTACCAGCGCTTCAACCCCTCGTTCGGCTTCAACTACCAGTTGGACCGCAGCACCGGGGTGTTCGGCCAGTACAGCGAAGCGATGCGGGCGCCGACCTCGATCGAACTCTCGTGCGCCGACCCCAAGAGCCCCTGCGCGCTGCCCACCGGTTTCAATGGCGATCCCGACCTGCAGCCCGTGGTGGCCAAGACGGTGGAGCTGGGCGCACGCGGCAGTTTCGGCCCCCAGGGGCACTGGAATGCGGCGGTCTATGACACCCGGCTGAGCAACGACATCCAGTTCATCGCCACCTCCTCCTCGCTGGGGTACTTTGCCAACGTGGGCAACACCGAGCGCCGCGGGCTTGAGCTGGGCGCGCAGACCTGCCTCAAAGACCTGTCCCTGTCGGCCAACTATGGCTGGGTCGACGCCAGCTACCGCTCCGCCTTCACCACGGCCAGCGGCCAGAACGTGGTCAGCGGCAACCGGATCCCGGGCATCGCCCGCCAGACCCTGAAGCTGCGCGCCGCCTGGCAGGCCAGCCCCAGCCTGCTGCTGGGCAGCCAGCTGATCCTGGCCGGCGCGCAGATCGCCCACGGCAATGAAAGCAACCAGACCCCGGGCGGCACGGTGCCGGGCTACGGCGTGCTCAACCTCGACGCCCACTGGCGCCTGAGCCCGGAGCTGCAACTCAACGCCCAGCTCAGCAACGCCCTGAACAAGCCCTACGCCACCTACGGCATGTCGGGCCTGCGCAGCGTCTACACCCTGGCCAGCCAGCAGTTCATCACCCCGGCCGCACCGCGCGCCCTGTGGGTGAGCTTGACGTATACCTTTGGGGGCGGCGCCAAAAAGTGACGGTCAGAGCGATGCCACGGTGAGCGCAACCAGGCATCGACGTCACCAGCGCAGGATCACACCTGCACCAATCCCGGCGTGGCCTGCCAGCGACCCGCCTTGTCGACCACCAGCACGTCCACCTCCCACTGCGGAGCCAGTTGCAGGGCGCCTTCGAAACCGGCCACGAACATCACCTTGGTCAGGGCGTCGGCCAGCGCACACGACGAGGCCGCCACGGTGACGGCGGCCAGCCCGGTGGGCGAGTAGCCGGTGTGGGGGTCGAAGATGTGGTGGTGCCGGCGGTCGGCGCTGAAGGTGGTCTGGTTGTCGGCCGAGGTAGCGATGCAACGCCCCCCCAGGGCCAGCCGGGTCAGCATGGCGCTTTCGTCGCGCGGGTTGGCGATGCCCAGCACCCAGCTGCGCTGCGCATTGGGCCGGCCCAGCGCGGCCCACTCGCCGGTGTTGATCAGCGCATGCTCGATGCCGTGCTCGCGCAAGGTGGCACGCACCCGGTCGGCCGCGTAGCCCTGGGCAATGCCGTTGAGTGTGACGGCCATGCCCGGCACGCCCAGGCTGATCTGCCGCGGGTCCAGCTGCAACTGGCGCCAGTCGACCTTGGCACGCGCCTCCGACACCGCCTGGGTGCTGGGCAACTGGCCCTCGCGGCCGGCCGCCTCGAAGGCCTCCCACAGAGGCTGCACCGTCACATCGAAACTGCCCTGGCTGCGCGCCGACACCTGCTGGGCCAGCTGCAGCACTTGCAGCAGGTCGGGATCGGGCTGGCGCAAACGCCCGCTGCGGTTCAGGCGGCGCAGCGCGCTGTCGGGCTGGAACAGGCTCATCTGCGATTCGATGTGGCGCAGCGTGGCCACCGCCGCGTCCAGCGCGGCTTCGGCCATCACGGCCTCGCGGTGTGCCACCCGCAGCGAGAGCACCGTGCCCAGCGCCACCATCGAGCGGTCGCGCCAGACCAGCCCCTCCAGGGCCAGGTCGCTGGCAAAGCGGCGCGGCGCCCGCCGCTCGGTGCCAAAGGCCCGGCCCAACATGCCGGTGGCCCCCAGCCCCAGGCTGGTCTGCAAGAAAACGCGCTTGTTCATGTTGTCTCCTCCTGAATCGGGATCGGCTGCAGCGGGATCACCCGGGCGCTGCCCGCCTGGCGTTGTTGCTGGATGCGCGGCACACACAGGCTGTCGCTCTCGTAGATCACCACACAGTCCAGGCACTGAAAGCACTCGTCGTAGTCCACCTGGCCTGGGCGCTCGATGGCCTGGTAGGCGCAATCGCTGCGGCAGCGCTGGCAGGGCTGGCCACACTCGCTGCGCCGGGCGATCCAGTCGAAGCGGCGCAGCCGCCCCAGCCAGACCATGCCCGCCCCCAGCGGGCACAGGTAGCGGCAGTAGCCCTTGTAGAAGAAGGCACTGAAGCCCACCAGCGCCAGTGCCCACAGCACATAGGGCCAGGCCCGCACAAAGTTCAGCGTGATGCTGGTCTTGAACGGTTCGACTTCGACCAGGCGATCGGTCCAGGTGACCGACAGGCAGGCGCTGATCAGGATGACGATCAGCACCGCGTGCTTGACCCGCTTGAGGCGCCGGTCCCAACGCTCGGGCACCCGGCGCGCAGGCAGGCCCAGCCGACGCGCCAGCTGGCTGCTCAGGTCTTGCAAGGCGCCAAAGGGGCACAGCCAGCCGCAGAAGGTGCCGCGCCCCCACAGCACCAGGCTCACCAGCACAAAGGCCCACAGCGACACCGTCATGGGGTCGTAGAGGAAGAAGTCCAGGCTGCGCCGCGCCAGCAGCGCCTGCAGCAAGGCCGTCAGGTTGACGACGGACAACTGCCCCTGGGCAAACCAGCCGATGAAGCCCAGGGTGAACAGCAGGTAGCCATTGCGGAACCAGCGCAGGCGCTGGGGGTGGCGGCTCAGGCGCTCGGGCCGACTCAGCACCACCGCCAGCACGGCCAGCGCCAGGGCCAGCACCGCCAGCTCCCAGGCGCGGCTGATCCAGATGCTGTGCCAGGTCTTGCTGTCGCTGGCGCCGGCCTCCACGTAGGCCTCGGGCAGGCGCACGCTGAAGTCAAAGCTGCGCCGCACCTTCTCGGGGTAGATGGCGCCCTTGCTGCGCGTGACCTGCAGGCCGAAATCGAGCGGCTGGGCCGGGTCCAGCCCGGCTGCACCGATGACGCGGAACACCCGCCACTCGGCCCCCTGCAAAGACGCCGGCAATCGAAGCTTCAGGTCCAGATCCAGATCGCGCATCTCCAGCGGCAACTTCTGCTGTTGCAGGGTCAGGCGATCGGGCACGGCACCCCGCACAAAATCTTCGCCCAGCATCGAATAGCGCCCGTCGGCCAGCAACAGCAGCGCGTGGTCGCCCGGCTCCAGGAGCCGGTTCAAGGCCTCCCAGCCTGCGGGGGCCAGCAAGTTGCGCCCCACGGCCGGTACGCTGAGCCAGGCAAAGTGCAGGTCGACAAAGCGCTCGTCGGGGCTGGCCAGGGCCTGCGGGTCCTGGCCCTCGCCCACGGTGTCGGCAAAGGCCTGCTCGATGTCGCGGTTGAGAAAGCGCCGGCTGGGCACCAGGCCGGCCTTCTGCAGGCCAGCCCAATCAAGCGGCTGGAACACGCCGGGGCGGATGTGGGCGATCAGATCGGGGTCGCGCCCCTCGCCAAAGCCCAGGCGGGCGCGCGCCACCTTCAGTGAGGCCGACAGCAGCGACTGGTTCAGGATGCGCACCGAGGCCGTGGCCTTGGCCACCCCGTCGATGCTGACGTTGCTGCCCGACCGATCACCCCGGCCCTGCGACGCGCCGATGCGGATGTTCTGCGTCAGCGACAGGCCTTTGTACTGCTCGACAAAGGCATGCATGGGGGCCTCGCCCAGGCCGTCCAGAAACACCGGCTCGTGTTGAGACAACACGCGCACATCCATGAAGCGGCCCTTGGCATCGAGCAGCACCAGCAGGTTGAACGGGGTGCCCGAGAAGCCGGGCAAGGGCGCCAGGTCGATCGACTCGAAGGCATAGGCCACCACGGGGGTGGCGGTGGCGTCCTGTTTGAGGAGGGGCCAGACCGGCAGGTCACTGGCCTTCTCGCCGACGATGAGCGGCGAAGGAAAGGCCTTCTCCATCGCGGCCCGGTCCATCACGCCGGCCTGGGCCAGGCCAGCCAGGGCCCACAGGCACAGGGCGAGCAGCATCGCCCACCCGCCCAGGCACGCCACGCGACCCCGGGTTTTCACGGAGCGGGACGGGCCCACAGCAGCGCTTGTGACACGCGGACGACTGCAACAGTCGCGACAAGGCCATCGATTCATTCTGGTACAGCTCTCCGGGTATTCACGGAGCCCTCGCGGGGCTCGGGTTCACGCTGCACCGCACCTTGCCGGCATCGTTGCAGCCCCTCACCGGTCCAGGCCTTCACCCCTGAGTGAAAGCCCCCGAAAACCCCGCACCGCAAGGGAAAAAATCCCGCATTCCTGGGTCTTGGCCCGACCGGCAATGGGGTTCTTCATTGCAGGTTTCGGGCCTGCGCCCCCCGGGTTTCCACCGAGCCCGAGGGGCTGACCGCCAGGCCTGAAAAGACTGGTACGCATATTGCGGAGAAGGCCGCCGGGTACATGTCGTTTCACCCAGGATGAGTACAACGAGGAGATCAAGATGAAACTGAAATTGTTGGCCGCTTTGATGGCCGTGGGCATGGGCGTCGGCAACCAGGCAGCGCATGCCGTGGTGACGCAGGAGATGGTGGACAACGCCGCCACAGACACCAAAGAGGTGTTGACCTGGGGCTTGGGCACGGAAGGGCAGCGCTACTCGCCGCTCAAGCAGGTGAACACCGACACGGTGAAGCGCCTGGTGCCGGCCTGGAGCTTCTCCTTCGGGGGCGAAAAACAGCGCGGCCAGGAATCACAGCCGGTGATCCACAACGGCAAGATGTTCGTCACTGCGTCGTACTCGCGCATCTACGCGCTGGACGCCGCCACCGGCCAGAAGCTCTGGAAATACGAGCACCGCCTGCCCGAAGGCATCATGCCCTGCTGCGACGTGGTCAACCGCGGCGCCGCCCTGTTTGACAACCTGGTGATCTTTGCCACGCTGGACGCCCAGCTGGTGGCCCTGAACCAGGACAGTGGCGACGTGGTCTGGAAGGAAAAGATCGACGACTACCACGCCGGCTACTCGGCCACGGCCGCCCCCATCGTGGCCAACGGCCTGCTGCTGACCGGCGTGTCGGGCGGTGAGTTCGGTGTGGTGGGCCGCGTCGAAGCGCGCGACCCCAAGACCGGTCGCCTGGTCTGGACCCGCCCCACCGTGGAAGGCCACATGGGCTACACCTACGACAAGGACGGCAAGGCCATCGAAAACGGCATCTCGGGCGAGACCAACAAAAGCTGGCCCGGCGACCTCTGGAAAACCGGCGGCGCGGCCACCTGGCTGGGCGGCACTTACGACAAGCGCACGGGCCTGGCCTACTTCGGCGCCGGCAACCCCGCGCCCTGGAACAGCCACCTGCGCAAAGGCGACAACCTGTTCTCCAGCTCCACCGTCGCCATCGACGTGAAGACCGGCCAGATCAAGTGGCACTACCAGAACACGCCGAATGACTCCTGGGACTTCGACGGGGTGAACGAGTTCATCACCTTCGACATGGACGGCAAGCGCGTGGGTGGCAAGGCCGACCGCAACGGCTACTTCTATGTGAACGACGCCACCACCGGCAAGCTGATCAATGCCTTCCCCTTCGTGCGCAAGACCACCTGGGCCAACGGCATCGACCTGAAGACCGGCCGCCCGAACTTCGTGCCCGAAAACCGCCCGGGCGATCCGACCGCCGGGGCGGACGGCAAGAAGGGCAGCGCCGTGTTCGCCGCCCCAGGCTTCCTGGGCGGCAAGAACCAGATGCCCATGGCCTACAGCCCGGACACCAAGATGTTCTACGTGCCGTCCAACGAATGGGGCATGGAGATCTGGAACGAGCCCATCGCCTACAAGAAGGGCGCCGCCTACCTGGGTGCCGGCTTCACCATCAAGCCACTCAACGAGGACTACATCGGTGCCCTGCGCGCGGTGGACCCGAAGAGCGGCAAGATCGTGTGGGAAGTCAAGAACAACGCCCCGCTGTGGGGTGGCGTGATGACCACCGCCGGCAACCTGGTGTTCTGGGGTACCCCCGAAGGCTTCCTGAAGGCCGCCGATGCCAAGACCGGCAAGGTGGTGTGGCAGTTCCAGACCGGCTCGGGCGTGGTGGCCCCCCCGGTCACCTGGCAGAAGGATGGCCAGCAGTACGTGGCCGTCGTCTCGGGCTGGGGCGGCGCCGTGCCGCTGTGGGGTGGCGATGTCGCCAAGCGCGTGAACTTCCTGGAGCAAGGTGGCAGCGTGTGGGTGTTCAAGCTGTCTGACATCAAGTAAGCAGCGCTGACACCGCTGTGGCCTGCGCGGGGGGGGGGGGGGGGGGGGGGGGGGGGGGGGGGGGGGGGGGGGGGGGGGGGGGGGGGGGGGGGGGGGGGGGGGGGG
>NZ_JBWKOU010000036.1:0-38473 GCF_059416245.1 Curvibacter sp. GW821-FHT09D12
CGTCGTTCTCTCATCGTCCACACCCCCTAGTTTCTTCTGTTTTAAGGATGCGACAACTATTCTGACGCGGGGGGCCTTGTGCAGGGCGTGTTGCGTCGGGTGGATTTCAGTGGGGCTCGTGAGCTTGCGGTTTGTAAACAACCTCAACTCTCGGGGCCCCAGCGCCTCGATTTGAGGCCGAACTTCGGCCACTGGCGGCAAGGGCTGGTTGGGGCCAATGGGTTCCCCCAGATCTTGCTCGGCGTGGGGCTGTGCCCGAAGGGCTCGGGCAGTTTGAGTGCTGTATTCAGGGCAGAAAAGAAAAAAGCCGGACGGTGGTGAACCGTTCCGGCTTTATCTGTGGTGCCGGGGCCACTCTCACACTTTGGCTTGAAACCCGCATGAATACTGGGTTCTCGTTCTTGGCTGGCAAAATGTGCCCCCAAATGTGCCCCCAGCCCTTGAAGGTGCCCCCTTGAAACTGAACGATACGAAGCTGCGCAACCTCTCCGAACCTGGCAAATACTTCGATGGCGGGGGGCTCTATCTGGAGCTGACCAAGGCCGGCGGCCGGTACTGGCGTATGAAGTACCGCTTCAATGGCAAGGAAAAACGGCTGGCGTTTGGCGTCTATCCCGCTGTTGGCCTCAAGGCAGCACGCGAACTGGCCAACGAGGCCCGCAAGATCCTGCAGGACAACCTCGATCCGGGCGAGGTGCGCAAGGAAGAAAAGGCCAAGGTCGTCTACGAGGCTGGCAACACGTTGGAAACCGTGGCCAGGGATTGGCTTGAGCACCAGGCCGCCCGATGGGAGCCCATCACGATGGGCCGCATTCGGGCATCTCTGGAGGCCGACATCTTTCCCTCGCTGGGTTCACGTCCTATGGCGTCTCTCAAGGCCGGTGAGGTCATGGCCGCAATCAAGAGGATCGAGGCCCGAGGTGCTGGCGACCAGGCCGGCCGGGTGCTTCAGCGTGTGAAGGCTATCTATCGCTGGGCCGTCACCCATGAACGCATTGACGTGAATCCTATGCTTGACCTGGTTCCGGCCGAGATCCTCAAGCCTAGGGCGGTGCAGCATCGCGCGGCATTGGCCGAAAAGGAGCTGCCTGAGTTTCTGCGGCGCTTGGCGGCCTATGACGGGGCACCACACATCGTTCTCGGGCTGCGCATGCTGATGCTCACTGCATGCCGACCTGGTGAGGTGCGCGGTGCTCGGTGGGCTGAATTTGACATGGCCGGGGCCATGTGGGTTATTCCGGCCGAACGCATGAAGATGCGCCATGAGCACCGGGTGCCCTTGTCCAAGCAGGCCTTGGAGGTTCTGGAGGCGATGCAGCCCCTCAGCGGGGGGCGTGAGCTGGTGTTTCCGAGCCCGGTGTATCCCAGCAAGCCCCTGAGCGAGAACACCTTCAATTCGGCACTTGCCCGTATGGGGTACAAAAGCATTGCCACTGCCCACGGGTTCCGGGCGCTGTTTTCAACCGTGGCAAATGAGCATGGCTGGAACCCCGATGTGATCGAGCGGCAACTGGCGCACAAAGAACAAAATGAAATTAGGGCTGCGTACCACCGTACAACCTACATGGCAGATCGGATTAAATTGATGCAGTGGTGGGCAGACTATTTAAAGTGTGATGCCAAAGAGAAGGGCTAGTTTTTTGACTTGTGGATTTACTAAATATTCTTTTGTTTTGCTGAAGTTGGTTTTTTATTTTTCTGTTATTAATGATCTTGTATAGGGGTGAAGATGGAGCGCAAAGAAGCCGAAATTCGAGATGCCTTGAGTACAAGGCTTGATCTTCTTGAGCCTGGGTTAAAGCTAATTGAAATTGAACAATATTTACCTAATCCGCAAGGGACAAGAGGTTTTATTGATTTGTTTGCTCAGGATCGAGGTGGTAAGTATGTGCTTATTGAGCTTAAGCGGAGCGGCGCTGCGAGTCGTGAAGCCCTTCACGAGGTACTGAAATACCTTGAGGCTGTGAAGATTTGCCTCAGCGCTCGAGATGCGGAGGTGCGTATATTCATCGTCTCAACAGTGTGGTCAGAGTTGCTGGTTCCGTTTTCCTCATTTGTGAAGCGTGCTAAATGTGATGTAAAAGGGTTCGCTTTGGAAGTCGACTCAAAAAATATCCCAACTTGCGCTTCACCAGTCGTGCCTCTTGTGCTTTCGGAGGATCGATTGTTTGCGCCATGGCATGAATTGAATTTCTACGTAAATGAGTCTTATCTCAGGGAGGGAATTATTAGCTATGAGGAAAGTTGTGCTTGCAAAAATATAGATAACTTTGTGTTGGTGGTGATGGAGCCTCCAATTGATCATCATGAAAAATTAATGGCGGCTACGCGTGCGCAATTAGAGCGTCTGAAAAGGGATTTTGGTGAATCCGATGCGGCAAATAAGTCGGAAGAAATAGTTGCAAAGATGCCGGAACATAGATTCATAGTCTATTTTGCGCCTTTGCAGCTATCTAAGGATATTTGCTGGGATGCAATTCGAAAAGGTGCTTCGGACGAGGATTTGGAGGAGTTTGAGGAGTATGTGTCAGATATGCAAGGTGATGAACTGCTTTGCGCACTGCATGAAAAGATATATGAGGTCGAGCCACATGTAAAGCGAGACCGCTACGAGATTGGTTATCCGTCGAAATTTGGAGTCCGACTCCTCGAAGATGAAGGATGGGAAATTAATGCGGTGAGGCGCTACGGTACGTTAAAGGCAAACACTCTTCTTTCGGATGAGTCTATTATTCAAGATCTTAGGGGTGCTGATGGGAATAGTTTTCAAAAGTATCAAAAGCGATTTTCCCCATTGAATAAATTGGAGGTGGCTGAAGTGCGGGTGGGTACGCAAAGATGCCTGCGTGATAATTTGATTTGGCGAAATCAGATTGTTCGAGTTTTGGATGATTTTTTGCCGACCGATCCGGATGTGGTTGCGGAGCTTCATATTTTCAACCCAGCCAATCTCTGCTTGGCACTGAACTTGTCAAGCTCATCTGAGAATGGTGGGTTGTATGTCCCTAACTATAGACTTGTTCTTGAAAGGGGAGGGATTCCTTTTTGTATGATTTTTGGGTCAATGCGGCCGACCGGCAATTTGCCATCATTCACTGGTCTTTTAGATGAATACTATGAAGGGGATGGATACCGCTTCTTGATGAATCTCGGGTGGGGCGGTTACGAATCCAGGGATGTTCAAATATCTCAGTATTTGGGGATGGCGTACAAGACATTTAAGGTGTTAGATCTTCAGGATGAAGGCGTAAGTTATTTCGAGCTTACTGAAATGGGTTGGGAGTCTATTGATCCGATCACACTTACTTCTGGATTTAATGAGTTCATTGAGAGTAATCCGGATTTTGTTTTTGATGTGTGCAATTTCTATTCAAAACATTGGGATGGGGTCTTCATTCGCTACGATCGGGATGAGGTGAGCTCATTTCGTACTTGATGAGGATGTGTTTTTTATTTTCATTGCTGTGTTGGCGGACTCTAGGAGGTTTATATATGTGGTGATGTTGGGGTTTCGTATTTTTGAAAACAACATTGACAATTATGGGGTGGAATAAGCTATCTCGTCAGAGCCCGGCTAGCTTTGATCGGGGTACGGGATTTTTGAGTTTTTCGCCCAATGCGATGTCACTTCGTCGATTTGCGCCCCCCCCGGCGCGCTGTCGAGACCCCGCCCCGCCCCCAGGCTTTCTAGGCACCTTTTGACGGCGTTGTCTGCCCTAGTGTCTGCTAGACGCGGTGCGGGCTGGCAGCCAATTTTTAAGACTTATGAAATCACGGAATTTGACGAAAATTCACAAGAGGGCTGCGCATACGTATTGGGTCTTGTGACGTCACAGGCTCAGAAGATAGTCGGCCGAATCGCCGTCAGGGCCCCGTATCGGTTCCTGCCTTGAATGGTTCCGACGGGCAAGCCTGGACGTGGGAAGAGTAGGCTCTGGCTTATGCCTGAGCTGCTATCTGCCTCAACGGTGATCCGCTCACGATGCTCGCGTTTGGGAATCCAAAGTACGGTGGAAATTGGCAATTAAATTCGAAGCTTCTCGTATGTGCAAAGTGAGGCCTAGTTCCTACAATGCTCTATTTGCAAAGGGAGAGCAGGGTGAAGAGACCTAAAAAATCGACAGAGAAGTTCATGACGGAATTCGCCGTCAATCTTATTAGTGCGCGGTACTTGATGACCTCGGCCAGTCAGCTCATGTCAGGCGGAGAGATGCCTCTGAATGAGCTTGAGGTCTCGAAGAACTGCCACATCTACATGGTCGTTAGTAGGCCGGCCGTTCACTTTGATCCTTCAGACTTCTCGTATGTCGACGGTGTAATCTCAGGCTCGCTTGTCTACCGCGATGATGACGGCGAACAACGGCATCAATTTTCCCGCCCATTCCCGCTAAGAGACGGCGCGATTCGACTTGATTTGTCGCCGTACCCCCACAACGAAATTAGGACGTATGACTCGGAAGGCTGCGTCGTCCGCTGGATGGCGGCGAATGCGGTCAGCGTTGGCCAGACTCAGTTGTCTTATGAACACGCATTTCGCAAGCTCAAAGTGTTGTATGTTGGCCAGTCATACGCAGGCGGGCACAGCTCTGCGTTTGATCGCCTTCGAAAGCACGACACATTACAGAAAATTCTTGCTACCACCGCCTATGAATCGCCTTCGAGCGAAATCCTAGTGCTGACCTTCGAATACCTGCCGCCACGGATCATTAGCATGATGAATGGAATGGACAAAAGCTTGATCGGCGACGAGCGTGACGAGAAGCGTTTCTTCAAGGCGCTGGATGCAGACTTCAGCAAGAAGCTCCAGATCTCATTGGTCGAAGCAGCTCTCATCCGGTACTTCCAGCCGAAATACAACACTGTCTACAAGAAGAAGTTCCCCTCGCGCGACCTGAAGGTGCTCCAGGAGTGCTATCAGTACGACTTCTCCAGTCTCGCGGTGGAGATTGACACGTCTGAGCTAAAGATGGTGACGCACTCGGATGTTGTGGGAGCCAGCGATCACCACATCGCAAATTTCATGCTCACTGATGACGCTGCGCGAATGCAGTTCTTCGCGATGCGGAGCCGCCCCGGCGATGTTGACCTAACGACCCCTATTCCCGCGTCAACGTAGTCAGACTAAAGAGGTCTGGGCGTCGTCGGAGCCAGTGATTTGGCATATCGACAGCAGTCGCTCTTGGCAGATCTTGCTCATTCGTCCGCGCAATTGGGACCACGAAAAAGGGGCGTGCCCGCCACAGGACACGCCCCTTTGCTTTGTCATGCGCCTGGTCAGGCGCAGCCCCAGTCTCAGGCCTCAGCGGCCTCCTGCTGGGCGTTCCGCGCCTTGTGAATCTCCATCGGGCTCATGAACTTGCGGTTCGCAAACGGCCCCAGCTCCAGCGCCCCCAACGCCTCGATTGCCGGCAGCTCATCGGCCACCGGGTGGGCGGATGCCATGTCCTTGATGCAGTCCCACACAAACGCCTCACGCCGGGCCTCCGGATCGTCGGTGATGGTCAACAACCGGGGCAGCTCGCAATGGCGCACCAGGGCCAGCGCTCGGGCCAGCGGCTCGCCCATCTCTGCCAAGGCTTGATAGACCTGAAGGTGGGCATAGGCCTCGAAGGCCGCACGATGTGCGAGCAGATAGCTTTGGGCATCGGTGGAGGCCTGCACTTGGGGCTCAAAGGTGTTGGCCTCGCACTCGGCCAGGGCCAGGCGCAATTCTTCGGCCATGGTGGCCGCGTCGTTCTTGTTGAACAGGGCGTTTTTCACCTCCTTGGTCTGGGTGTAGTTCGCAGCAGCAAAGGCACGGCGGAAGAGGTCGTGTGAATCGGCCGCAGCCTGCTCATGGGCGGTGATCTTCGAGCGCAGTTCTTCACAGCGCTGCAGCAGCTCGGCATAGGCCTTGCCCGAGCCGGCCTCGTAGGCTTGGCGGGCCATGGCCAGGCGAATGAGGGCTTCCTTGTAGGTGTCTTTGGCCTTGGCGAATTTGTCGTGAATCGAGGTCATGGTGTATCCAGAAATTGAGAACGTGAGAGAGAGTGAGAGAGTGAGAGAGAAGAAACAGCCGAGCTGATTAGCAGTCCGTGAGATGGAAATGGGCCGTTTTGGCCTTGCCGTCGGCGGCGGTGTACTGCAGCGAGACCTTCGTGTCTTGGGCTGCAAATTCGCCCGTGATGTCGTTGAGCTTCTTGCGAGCTGCGGCGTATTCGCGGGTGGCTTCTTCGAGCTTTTGGCTAGCAGCGGTGAGGGCCATTCGGGCTTGAGATTCGTTGGCAAACATGGGTAGATCCAGTGAGAAAAATGGGTTGAAAAACTGTTGAAGAAAAGAAGACGTTGAGGGCGATCCAGCACCCCAGGTGAACCAGGCCAAGGCCCAGCCCACCCAGGACCATCACGGCCTCAATCGGCATCGAGCCACTCGATAAAGCCGGTCTCCTGCAGGTGGGCACGGGTCATCTGTCGCTGAACCAGCGAGAGCCGCCCCAGGACAGCGCGCAAGGCCTGGCGAAGGGCCTTCATGCGCTGCTCCAAGGCCTCCAGTTGGGCGCGCTCTGTAGCGCGTTCAGCGGTGTGCTTGCGGGCCTGCTCGGTGAGCTGGCGTTGAGCGGTCTGCAGCCGAGTGCGCAGGCTGTCGTCTTCGCGCTGCTGGGCCGTGTTGGCCACTGATGCCGCAGCAGGGGCTGAGGCCGGCGCCTGGCGTGAAAGCGCCTCGCGCACTTCGTAATACTCCACAGTAGCAAGTGCGGCCTTGAACTGAGCGCGGCGCTTGTCGCGGTAGCGGCGCTGCCGCTCGGCAGGGGTGAGGCGAGCCATCAGTAGTCCCCCCCGAAGTCACGATGTGCCTTGAACCAGTCGCAGCGCTGCAGCACATCCTTCATGGGGACCATGCGAGGGCTCACGCCGGGCATGTTGCCCCTGGCGGCCTCAGCGCAACCGCCATAGGGGCGGAAGTGCCGGCACTCACTGCAGCGCCTGCGGTCGTCTCGCAGGCCAGCCGCATCGAGCAGCTCAGCCAGGGCGTCACGCTGGGCCTTGATGGCGTCGCGCAGCTCCTGGGTCAGCAGGCTGGCAGGCGTTACCCGCAGGGCGCCCGAGGCTTCCAGCTCCACCGAAATCCCCAGCTCGCGCAGGTAGCGCAACAGGGCTTCAGCGTCCTTCGTTGTTGAGGTGTCGCCCGCGATCTGCGGCGCGGCCATCGAAATCTCGACGCGCCCGTGAGGCTCCACGACCCCATGAAACCCACCAAACCCACCAATTCGGGCTTGGTCGGTGCAGCCAATTGGCAGCTTGTCGGCAGAAATCTCGGCGCGTCCTTGAGGCTCCGCGACCCCATAAAACCCACCAAACCCACCAATCCGGGGTTGGTCGATGCGGCCCATTGGCTGCCCTTCGGCAGAAATCTCGGCGCGGCCTTGAGGCTTCACGACCCCATGAAACCCACCAAACCCACCAAAGTGCAGGGGTGCAGGTGCAGCGGTGTTCACGCGAGGGGGCGCGAATTTCGGCGCGCCGGTAAGGCGCCGTGAACCCACCAATCCCACCAAACCCACCAAATCGAGGCTCACGGGGCCCGAGCTGAGTGCAGATGAAAGCATCAGAACACCTCCATATCGTGGGCGGGGCCGGCCGAGGCCTGGCGTGCTGCCTGACCTGTAGCCTGTTGCGCTGCCTCGGGTTCTGCCTGCTTTGCAGCCTGGCGCGCCTTGGCCCGCTTCTGGGCCTCTTCTGCAACCCGCTGAGTCAGTGCTGAGGGCGGCTCGCCCTGATGGCGGGCCAGGTTGACGGCCCAATGCAGCACACCGCTGCGCAGCCCGACACGCGAGAACAGCTTGCCCCCGACGATGCGCCCGGTCATGCGCTCAATCCAGCGGCCCAGCATGCGTGAGTTGATCTTGCCTGCCTGGCCCGCGATGTCCTCCATCGCCACCCCCAGGCGCTCGTCCGTGTCCGCCCTGCGGATGGCCAGGCCCACCGTCGTTTGCATGCTGCCAAACACGCTGTACCAAGACTCCAGCAAGGCCGCCAGCTTCGTCGTCTCCGGGTCTTGCTCAAACGCCCGGGCAGCAGCCTCCATCGGGTCTTCAAGCGCTGGCAAATCCTCCGAGCCGTCGGCCGCCACCAGGCCCGCCAGCCAGCAAATCGGCTGCCGCACCAGGTCGTCCCACTGCTCAAAGCTCGCGGTGCGCCCCTTGGCCGCCTTGGGCCGGCCTGCTGTGATGTAGGCCCGCACGATGGTGAGCGCTGCCACCACGTACTGCAGCCGCTCGGCCGAGATCATCTGCGCCGGATCGAATGAGAAGTCTCGGGTGTAAGGCTTCTCGCTCTGGGCATCAATGCGGGCCGTCAGCACCCGCCTGCAGGTGTCCGAGGTCATGCGCAGGTTGTTGCCCGTGGCGATGAACAAGGCCCGGTTGGGCAGCGTCACCGTCTCACTGCTGCCCAGGATGCGGTCTGCAAAGGTGGGCGCGGTCAAGAACGCATCGAGCGAGGCCGAGCCCAGGGGCTCACGCACGTTGTCCCACAAGACCACGCGCTGGCCTTCGCGCAGCACCGCAAACAAGCGCTTGCGCGTCTCTTCGTCGGTGTCGGCTGGGGGCAGCACCGCAGGGTCTGAGCCCATGGCCATCACCCCAATGCAGCGCGCCAACAAGGTCTTGCCGCTGCCGGCTGCCGGGGCGTCCAGGCCAATGCCTGGCGTCGTGGGCAGACTGGCCCGCAGGGCTGCAGACAAGAGGCCATGCAGCACCACGGCCCGGCTCACATCATCCACCAGCGGGAACAGCGCAAAGGGCCGCCAGAGATACCGCAAGGCGTTGAGCGCGTCCGTGGGGCTCGGTGAACTCGGCACCCTGGGCGGGTTCGGGTGCTCACAGTAGTACAGCAGCCCCGAGCCCTCGTCATGGCCGGGCCGGTCCAGAATCGAGCCGTCCACGCGCAGGGTCGGTGCTGTGACCACGGCCACCAGCTTTCTGAACCCCCGCTCTCCGTGCTTGGCCAGGATGGCCCGGGCCACCCCCAGCGGCGCGTCTTCGGCGCCTTCGTCCGTCACGTCATCGCCCGCTGAATCTTTCCTCCTACGCACCGAATAGAAGTCACACACCCGGCCCATGTGGTCGGTCAGCCAGTCGGGCGACACCGGGCGGGCCTTGCCCTCGCTCACGTAGGCAATGGCGCCTTCGCCATAGTCGAACAGCTCGCCCCGGGACTTGAGGACCGACAGCACCGCGTCGGTGGTGGCCACACGCATGCCTCGGCCCACTTGTACCCGGGCGGACTGTCGCATCAATTCAAACCGCACCCCACCATGGCGGTGCGTGTACAGGTAGGGCCGCTGCCCGCTCTTGAGGTTCACCACGGCCACGCGCCGGTCTTGGTCCGGGTCCAGCGGGTCGGCGAACTGGGCGTTGTGCCAGCGGTCGGGCAAATCCAGGATCTCGCCCACCGACACCGATTGCCCGTCCGCCGCCGTGAGCATGAAATGCCCCATGAGCACGCGCTTCTCGCTGGCCCGAATCAGCACATCGCGGGCCTTCTCCAGGGGGATGCCGCGGCGCTGCGCCAGGGCCGGCGCCTTGGCCGAGGCCCAGCGCTCGCGCTGGGCAGCGCACTGGCTCGCAATGGCCTCTCGCTTGGCCTTCTTCAAGGCCTGCACCCGCTTCAAGGTCTCGCTGTCGGTCTCGATCAACGCCAGGTCAAATAAGGCGTTCCCGTCTCCGTGGATCTGCGGCGCAGCGGTCGGCCGGCTCAACCCATCGAGCAGCACGGGCGGTGCGCAGAAGTCCAGGCGTTCGGGCTGCCACACCGTGGCATCCACCAGGCTGCGCTCCAGGGCCTGGCCAGCTCGGCCCACTTCGTGCCAGCCCTGGCCAGCGGCCCAGAGAAGAGCAAACAAGGTCTTGCCGGCATCGGGGATGCGCGAGGCGTCGCGCACCGGGATGTACAAGCGGTGCCGGTTCAGACCTGAGAGCACGCGCCCGTCTGGCGCCTGCACCCCAGCCGAGCAGCTCGGGCGCCAGAGCATGGGCGCAGTGGCGAGAGCCGGGCAGGCGTCAATCAGGCGCTGCCGCAGCTCGTCGGCGCTGAGCTCGCCATTCGGGCAGCCGTCGTGGTCCAGCATCATCACGCCCGGCCCGCGAGGGTAGGCGAAGTGCTGGCGGGTGCGAGAGATGGCCGCAGGCGCCCCCGGCTCGGTGAGCACGGCCTGGCCAGCCTGCGCGTCCTGCACATCACGCTCGGGCGCAATGGCCACGTGCTCTTGCTGGCAGATGCCCCAGCTCACGGCCTGGTCAGGCGTGAGGCTTTCGAGGATCTGGGCCAGCTCGGCCAGGTTCAGGGCCTGCAGGCGTTGAGCCAGGCCGCGCATCATGCCGGCCGACGATTGCTTGTTGAGGGTGCCGTCCCGGTTGAGGCTCAGCACCTTGGTGAGGCGCTCGGGCTCAGTGGAGGTGAAGACCGTGAACTGCAGGGCGGGGCCTTGCGTGGTCAGGGGCTTGGCCGCCTTCACGCGAGGGGCAGGTGAAGGCGCTGCAGGGCTCGGTGTGGCCTTGGCCGCAGGGGCCTTGCGGGTTGCCTTCGGGGCTGCCTTGGTCGCGGCTGAGGTGGCGGCCGCCGTGGTCGTTTCTGTGGCGTCCGAGGAAGGTACAGACGTGTTCGTGCTTGCCGCGCCCGATTCGATGGCGCTGGCCTTGTTCTTTGCCATGGTGAATCCTTGAGTTGTTAGCGCGGTGCGCGGGTGTCTTGCACGGGCTCGCTGGGCGAGTCGTGGTGTGGGCTGTCGTCGGCCGTCTCTGGCGGCGCTTCGATCGAGTGGGCTACTGCTTCCACGCCACAGGCCGAGGCCTTGCGCAGCAGCTCCGTCACCGGCCTGGCGTCCACGTTGTCAACGAAGGCATGCAGGGTCGTGAGTCCCCGGGGCCATCGGAACGAGGCCAGGGCCTCGGTGCTCAGCACCGCCCAAAACGGCAGGCGCGTGGCGCGGCTTGCCTGCAGGGCAGCGCGCAACCCAACGGCCACTCCCAGGCGTAGCTCTTTGCCCTTGAGCTGCGGGGGGCACAGGCGAATGGAGGCGCCTTGCACCTGGCCATCCACGCCCGTGAGCTTCATGAAGCTGGGCACAGGGGCCGGGTTGCCTTGCGCATCGAGGTACACGCGCAGCAAGGCCACCGTGTGGAGCTGGGTCATATGAAAGGGCGCGAACTCCACTTGCAGCGCTGCCAGCAAGGCCGGGTGCGAACCGCAAGCCAGGGGCTTGCCGGCACCGTCAAAGTGCCAGTAGTCCAAGGTCGGATGAAGTCGAAGCGTGTCGGGCACGGCTCGGGCGTTCAGGCCCTGGCACTGCAGGAAGCGGTGGGCCGCATCGCCCGTGCGGATGGGTTGCGACTCGGCCCAGAGCTGCGCGATGCGCTCGCGGTTCTGTTCGTAGGCATGGCGGCGCTCGGCCTGCAGTTGCAGGGCAGGAAGGCGCACAGGGTAGGCGGTCATGCGTGCCCCCTTGCAGCTTGGCTGCGCAGGTTTTGGACGCTGAGCACACTGAGTGCTCGCACCTGTCCAAAGCGATCAAAGGCCAGGGTGCCGGCCGAGGCGCTGGAGCTGGCCAACTGGGTGTAGCGGTGCAGCTTGCCGCCCTGGTCCACCACGCGGATGAGATAGGCCTTCATGCTGCCCTCCCTTGGGTTGCGAGGGATTCGCGCAGGTTGGAGACGGTGGCCTCTGTGGCTTCAAGGCGCTGGGCCAAGGCTTCGTTGACCAGGCGCACCAGGGCGCCCAGTTCGTGGCGCTGCGGGGCCACGTCTTTGCAGTCGCTGGTCTTGGCTGGGCTCAGCAGTTTCTCAAGGCCCACATAGGCCTGCAAAACGTCGTGCAGGTTGGCCACGTCGTCGGAGACTTCGAGGGCCCAGGATGAGGCAGCGCGGGCCTGCCGATGGGGCAGGGCGGCGACGTTGGGGGTGTGGTGTGCCTGGTCGTCGGAGTCGATGCCAGGTGTAGGGGCGTGCGTGTACGCACGAGCGGAATTAGCCATGAATGGCCTCCAAGAGCTTCGGTTTGCTAAAACCGTCGCCCTCGTGACCAAACGATGGCGGCGGCTCGACGGGTTGGTCAACCGGGAAGCTCTTGCGAGAACCGGCAGGCCCTTGCGGGCCTCCCGTCGAGCCGCCAAAAAATGGAGGCGCGAGCGAAAAAGCCGCAGACCCTGTGCGGTGGCTGCGGCTTTCGTCGCAGAGCTTACTCGGGTGACCAAACCCGATCACGCCTTTTTTTGACGTGACGGGAAAAGTATAGCTCGCGTTGGTGGGTTTGGTGGGATTTGGTGTGTTGCTGGCAGCGAATCGACGCACCAAAATTTGCCGCGCCTGCTCAAAGCGGGTGCTGTCCAAGCCTCGCGCCGTGGTGGGTTTGGTTGGATATGGTGGGTGTTTGACGGCGAATCGGCGCGCCAAATTCGGGGCACAGGTCTGCGAATGCAGGGTGCTGGCCAGGGTCAAGAAACAGGGCTTCGAGGTCATGTTGAAGGGCGTTCGGGTGAATTCGGGTTGTTTTGGGCAAAGTTCGTCCCGCAGGGCCTCAAAACGGGCTCCGCTCAGTGGGAAATCGGGGTGGGGGTCTAGGGCCTGAGCGCTATGCGCTGGACGCCGTGACAGGGGGTGTTGGAAGGCTTGAGCGCTGCGGTGGCAGGGGCTCGGGCTCTGGGGTATCTGCGGCCTCGGGCAGGGTGTTCATCTGCTCCACGATGGCGCTGCGGTTGATGTTCTTTCCAAGCGGCAGGCGCACGCTGGGGTCTGGGGTGGCAGAAGGCGAGATGGTGCGCAGCACTTCGGCGCCGGTCATGAATGTGTGCCCGCATTGGCCATTGGTGCAGATCAGGAACAGCTCGCGCAGCGTGAGCGTGAGCTGGCGGCTGGTGCGCACGGTGGCTTTGCTTCGGCAGTGAGGGCAGATGAAAAGCATGGGCGGGTCTCCCTTCTCAAGCGGCGGCGTGTTGGGCTGCGCTGGCCTTCAGCGCACGGCCTCGGGGCGCTTTACGCATGGCGGCTGGCGGTGCTACCGGAATGGGCGTGGCGGCGGCCGGGCGCTGGGCAATCCAGGCGTCAATCTCCGACTCGCGCCAGGCCACGGCGTGGGCGGTCAGGTTGACGGCAGCGGGGAAGGTGCCTGCTTGGATGGCTGCATAGATGCTGCTGCGGCCGAGGCCGGTCATGTGTTTGACGTCCGCCAGGCGCAGCAGGCGGTCGCGGTATTGGCGCAGCGGCTGAGCTGCTGCGGTGTCTTTGGCAATCTGGATGTCGGTGGATGAGTGCATGCCTCTATGGTCATGTACGGACGGCTATGGAAATCTGAGTGCTGGTTGTGTACGGGCCGTACACAACCAAAGGTTGCGCAGATTGGCATCGTTGGACGTGGGTGGCGACATTCCGAGGGCCTGCGCTTGGTGGGTTTGGTGGGTTTTATGGGGTCGCGGAGCCTCAAGGCCGCGCCGAAATTCGGGCCGTCGGCTGCTCAGAGGTCGTTCACCGCACCCCCTGCTTGGTGGGTTTGGTGGGTTTTATGGGGTCGCGGAGCCTCAAGGCAGCGCTGAAATTCGGGCCGTCAGCTGCTCAGAGGTCGTTGACCGCACCCCCTGCTTGGTGGGTTTGGTGGGTTTTATGGGGTGGCGGAGCCTCAAGGCCGCGTCGAGATTTGGGGCCGTTGGCTGGTCAGTGGTCGTGGCCGCCCCCCCTGTTTGGTGGGTTTGGTGGGTTTTATGGGGTCGTGAAGCCTCAAGGCCGCGTCGAGATTTAGGGCCGTCGGCTGCTCAGAGGTCGTTGACCGCACCTCCTGCTTGGTGGGTTTGGTGGGTTTTATGGGGTCGTGAAGCCTCAAGGCCGCGCCGAGATTTGCGGCCATCGGCTGGCCTCACCAGTTTCGAGCGCTCCGATGGCGGCAGCTTGGATAGGCCATATGGATGCAGGTGCAGGCTACCAGGCGGGTCGTGGCGCACCGGCCTGTAGTGCTTTCCAGCCGTGTGCGTGGGGGCACATCCGTGTTGAGCTGGGGGCACATCCATGAATCGGATGTGCCGGGCGGCTTCCAGTCAATCGACCTATAGCCGTTAAAGTTTTTTTGCCAGATTGGGCAAATCCTGGGTTTTCCTCTGGGGAATGGCTCGAAAGCGGGCTTCTATGGCTTGCCCGCGTCCTGTCTGATCAAGTACGGCTACAGCCCGGGCTCCCCCCCTGGGGGCATATAAATGTGCCCCCAATTTGGGAATTTGTGCCCCCAAATGTGCCCCCAAAACTCGCGGATGCGGGCGGACTTGTCTGGAAGAGTACGGACAGCGCGAGAGCTGTTTTCAGAGGAGAAATGAAAAAGTCCGGAAGAGTTTGGACTCTTCCGGACTTGTTCGTGGTGCCCGGGGCCGGAATCGAACCGGCACGCCTTGCGGCGGGGGATTTTGAGTCCCCTGCGTCTACCAATTTCACCACCCGGGCAAAAAAACGCTAGAACGAAATTATGGCACAGTGTTGGGCATGAATTACCCAACCATTGAAGATGCAGTCGGCAAAACGCCGTTGATTGCGCTGCAGCGCATCGGTGTGGCCGACAACCAGCGGCGTGGCAATGTGGTGTTGGCCAAGCTGGAGGGCAACAACCCGGCAGGTTCGGTGAAAGACCGGCCGGCACTGTCGATGATCCGCCGTGCCGAGGAGCGGGGCGAGATCAAGCCCGGCGATACCTTGATCGAGGCCACCTCGGGCAACACGGGGATTGCGCTGGCGATGGCGGCGGCCATCCGGGGTTACCGCATGGTGTTGATCATGCCTGAGGACCTGTCGATCGAGCGTGCGCAGACCATGAAGGCTTTTGGTGCCGAGTTGTTGCTGACGCCCAAGAGCGGTGGCATGGAGTACGCCCGTGATCTGGCCGAGCAGATGCAGCGCGAGGGCAAAGGCCGGGTGCTGGATCAGTTTGGCAACGCCGACAATCCGCGCATCCATTACGAGACCACCGGCCCCGAATTGTGGGAGCAGACCGGCGGGCGCATCACCCACTTCGTGAGCGCCATGGGCACCACCGGCACCATCACCGGTGTGGCCCGGTTTCTGAAAGAAAAGAACCCGGCGGTGCGCATCATCGGTGCCCAGCCCAGCGAGGGGTCGCGCATCCCGGGCATCCGCAAGTGGCCCGAGGCTTACCTGCCCAGCATCTATGACGCCAGCCTGGTGGATCAACTGGTCTACGTGTCGCAGGACGATGCCGAAGAGACCTGCCGTCGCCTGGCGCGTGAAGAAGGTATTTTTGCCGGCATTTCTGCGGCCGGGGCCTGCTGGGTCGCGCAAGAGATTGCACGGGGCTGCGAAAACGCCACCATCGCGTTTGTCGTGTGCGACCGGGGCGATCGCTACCTGTCCACGGGCGTGTTTCCGGCCTGACAGCGCAGGCCAACGCCGTTCAACACCGCTTGCCGATCGCCCGAGGAGGGGTTTCATGGCTGCAGAATTCCGCTTTTGTCCGCAATGCGCCACGTCGCTCGAATGGATCTCTCAGGCTGAAGACGGGGGCGACAAGCTCCGGCTGCGTTGCATGGCCTGCGACTGGACGCACTGGAACAACCCCACGCCGGTGCTGGCCGCCATCATCGAGTACCGGGGGCAGGTCTTGCTGGCCCGCAATGCGGCCTGGTCGGGGCGCATGTTCGCCTTGATCACGGGCTTCATGGAGGCCGGCGAAACCCCCGAAGAGGGCATTGCGCGCGAGATCAAGGAAGAGACCAACCTGGATGTGTTGTCGCTGGACCTGGTGGGGGTGGCTGATTTTCAGCGCATGAACCAGGTCATCATCACCTACCACGCGGTGGCCGAGGGCGAGATCAGCCTGTCGCCCGAGTTGGTCGAATACAAGTTGCTTGATCCGCAGGATGTGATGTGTTGGCCGGCCGGCACCGGGCTGGCCCTGGCCCAATGGTTGCGGGCGCGTGGCATCGAGCCGCGCTTCATCGAGTTTCCACGACGCGAAGATTGATCGGCCATGATCGCCATCCACCGGGCTGGTCCTGCGTAGAATTGCCCAAGACTGAGGAACCCAGATGGACATCCACAAAGAAATCGACACGCGTGGCCTGAACTGCCCGTTGCCCATCCTGAAGGCCAAGAAGGCGCTGACGGACATGCTGAGCGGCCAATTGCTCAAGGTGGTGGCCACCGACCCGGGCTCGACACGCGACTTCCAGGCCTTTGCCAAGCAGACCGGCAACGAGCTGGTGGAGCAGAAGGCCCAGGGCGACGAGTTCATTCACGTGCTGCGCCGCCGCTGAGCCGGGCACGTCGCCAAACAAAACAGCCACCCGGGTTGGAGCCCGGGTGGCTGTTTTTTTAAGCGTCACGTTGACTGGGGGCAGCGCTTTGGGGCCAGGCCTGGCCCCGGGGGCCTCAGAGCGTCAGGCCCTTGAGGTATTCGCGGAAGCCGGCGCCCACCTCGGGGTGTTGCAAGGCCAGTTCCACGGTGGCTTCCAGAAAGCCTTCCTTGCTGCCGCAGTCGTAGCGCTTGCCTTCGTACTGCCAGGCGTAAACGGCCTCGGTGGTCATCAGGCGGGCGATGGCATCGGTCAGCTGGATCTCACCACCGGCACCGCGGGGCTGGTTGGCCAGCATGTCGAAGATGGCCGGGGTCAGCACGTAGCGGCCCGCCACGCCCATGCGTGAAGGGGCAACTTCGGGCATGGGCTTTTCAACAATGTGGCTGACCTTGAGCACGCGGTCATCCACCGGCTCGCCCACCACGATGCCGTAGCGGCGCACGTGTTCCAGCGGCACTTCCTGCACGGCCAGGATCGATCGGCCCAGCTTGGCAAACTGGCGTGTCATCTGCGCCATCACGGGCTCGCCACCGGCAGAGGCGGACATCAGGTCGTCGGCCAGCAGCACGGCAAACGGCTCGTTGCCCACCAGGTGGGCGGCGCACAGCACAGCGTGTCCGAGGCCCATGGAGCGGGGCTGGCGCACGTACGAGAAGGTCATGCCCTCGGGGCGCAGCTCGCGCAGTCGGGCCAGCATCTCGGTCTTGTGAGCGGCTTCGAGTTCGGCTTCCAGTTCGTAGGCGGTGTCGAAGTGGTCTTCGATGGCACGCTTGCTGCGGCCGGTCACGAAGATCATGTGGTCGATGCCCGCGGCATGGGCCTCTTCAACGGCGTACTGGATCAGCGGCTTGTCGACCACGGGCAGCATTTCCTTCGGGCTGGCCTTGGTGGCCGGCAGGAAGCGCGTGCCCAGCCCTGCGACCGGAAAAACCGCCTTGCGAACAGTCTGCTTGATATTCATTTATTTCATCCTCCTGAGTTGATCTTCGATACCGGCCAACTTGGTCGAGAAGTCGGCCATCCGCTTTTTCTCTTGTTCAATCACCGCCGGTGGGGCCTTGGCCACAAAGGCTTCGTTGGACAACTTGCCTTGCGCCTTCGCAATCTCGCCTTCGAGGCGGGCCGCCTCTTTGGCCAGGCGGGCCTTCTCGGCGGCCACATCGATTTCCACGAACAGGCACACCCGGGCCTGACCCACCACGGCCACCGGGGCGGCCTGGGCGGCTTCGGCCCATTCGGCTTCGGTGGCGAACAGCTTCACTTCGCTCAATTTGGCCAGTGCCTGCAGTATGGCGGCCGATTGTTGCAGGAAGGTGGCTTCCTCGGGCTGGCTGGCCACGGCCAGCAAGGGCAGGCGGGTGGCGGGCGACACGCCCAGCTCGCCACGCAGGTTGCGGCAGGCATCGACCAGGGCCTTCAGGCGCTCGACATGTGCGATGGCGTCGGGGTCGATCTTGGACGGCTGCGACTCGGGGTAGCGCGTCACGCTGATCGATTCGCCCTGGAGGCCGGCCACAGGGGCCACGATTTGCCACAGTTCTTCGGTGATGAAAGGAATGATGGGGTGCGCCAGACGCAGGATGGCTTCCAGCGTGCGGATCAGCGTGCGACGGGTGCCCCGTTGTTGTGCCACATCACCGGTCTGGATCTGCACTTTGGCGATTTCCAGGTACCAGTCGCAAAATTCGTTCCAGACAAAGTCGTACAGGCGGTTGGCCACGTTGTCGAGGCGGTATTCCTCAAACCCCTTGGCCACATCGGCCTCGACCTGTTGCAGCACCGAGGCGATCCAGCGGTCGGGCTGGCTGAAGCTCATGTAGCCATGGGCCTTGCCACCCACGGCGCAGTCGGCCTTGGTGTGCTCCATCAGGCCGCAGTCGTGGCCTTCGCAGTTCATCAGCACAAAGCGGGTGGCGTTCCAGAGCTTGTTGCAGAAGTTGCGGTAGCCCTCGCAGCGCTTGCTGTCGAAGTTGATGCTGCGCCCCAGCGAGGCCAGCGCCGCAAAGGTGAAGCGCAGCGCATCGGCACCGTAGGCCGGAATGCCTTCGGGGAACTCTTTCTGGGTGTTTTTGCGCACCTGCGGGGCGGTTTCGGGCTTGCGCAGGCCGGTGGTGCGCTTCTCCAGCAGGGGCTCCAGCGAGATGCCGTCGATCAGGTCCACCGGATCGAGCACATTGCCTTCCGACTTGCTCATCTTCTTGCCCTGTGCATCGCGCACCAGGCCGTGGATGTACACATGCTTGAAGGGCACCCGGCCCGTGAAGTGGGTGGTCATCATGATCATCCGGGCGACCCAGAAGAAGATGATGTCGTAGCCCGTCACCAGCACGGTGCTGGGCAGGTACAGGTTGAAGTCGTCGGTGGCCGAATCGCCCTGGTTGGGCCAGCCCAGTGTGCTGAAAGGCACCAGAGCCGCGGAATACCAGGTGTCCAGCACGTCTTCGTCGCGGCGCAGCGTCTTGCCCGGGGCCTTGGCCTGGGCTTCGGCTTCGTTGCGGGCCACGATCACGTTGCCGTCTTCGTCGTACCAGGCCGGAATCTGGTGGCCCCACCACAGTTGGCGGCTGATGCACCAGTCCTGGATGTTGTTCATCCACTGGTTGTAGGTGTTGACCCAGTTCTCGGGCACAAACTTGACCTCGCCGCTGGCCACGGCGTCGATGGCCTTCTGGGCGATCGATTTGCCCGTGGGGTCTTGCTCGCTGACCTTGCTCATGGCCACGAACCATTGGTCGGTCAACATCGGTTCAATGACCTGGCCGGTGCGGGTGCAGCGCGGCACCATCAGCTTGTGCTTTTTCACCTCGACCAGGGCGCCGGCGGCTTCCAGGTCGGCCACCACGGCCTTGCGGGCCACAAAGCGGTCCAGGCCCTGGTATTTGGCGGGGGCGTTCTCGTTGATCTTGGCTTCGAGCGTCAGCACGCAGATCATCGGCAGGCCGTGGCGCTGGCCCACGGCGTAGTCGTTCTGGTCGTGCGCCGGGGTCACCTTGACCACGCCGGTGCCGAACTCACGGTCCACGTAGTCGTCGGCAATCACCGGGATCTCGCGGTCGGTCAGCGGCAGCTTCACCATCTTGCCGATCAGGGCGGTGTAGCGTTCGTCTTCGGGGTGCACCATCACGGCCACGTCACCCAGCAGGGTTTCGGGGCGGGTGGTGGCCACGGTCAGGCTGCCCGAGCCATCGGCCAGCGGGTAGGCGATGTGCCACAGGCTGCCGTCTTCTTCTTCGCTTTCAACTTCGAGGTCGGACACGGCCGACATCAGTACCGGATCCCAGTTGACCAGGCGCTTGCCGCGGTAGATCAGGCCTTGCTCATACAGGCGCACAAAGGTGTCGGTCACCACGCTGGAGAGCTTGTCGTCCATCGTGAAGTACTCGCGGCTCCAGTCGACGCTGTCGCCCATGCGGCGCATCTGGGTGGTGATGGTGTTGCCGGATTTCTCTTTCCACTCCCACACCTTGCTGACGAAGTTCTTGCGGCCCAGGTCATGGCGGCTGAGCTTTTGCTCTTGCAGCTGGCGCTCCACCACGATCTGGGTGGCGATGCCGGCATGGTCGGTGCCAGGCACCCAGACCGTGTTGAAGCCTTTCATGCGGTGGTAACGCGTGAGGCTGTCCATGATGGTCTGGTTGAAGGCGTGACCCATGTGCAGCGTGCCGGTCACGTTGGGGGGCGGCAGCTGGATGGCGAACGAGGGGGCGTCCGCCTGGGCCGCGCCGGTGCCGCGGAAGCCGGCGGCACCGTAGCCTCGCTTTTCCCATTCGGGGCCCCACTGGGCCTCGATGGCAGCAGGTTCAAAGGATTTCGAAAGGCTGTTCAGCCCGGGCTGTTGAATGGTGTCGCTCATGGCGTGGCAAATGGAAACGGCACCCTGGGGTGCCGTTGGAGACTGTTGCAGGATGAGGCCGATTTTAGCGGCCCAGCGGCCCATATCCCCGGCGCCCGTTCAGATTCGCATGGCCCGGCCCGTGCTGGCGGGTCAAACAGCACCTGCTATTGAAACTGAAGCGGCGGCTGGGCCCCTGGCCCACAGGGCGCTGCGGGGGCGTCTGGGGGCCTTGTGAGTGGGGGCTTGGTGGGCGGGCGCATGCCGCTCAGCAGCGCTGGCCGGTTGATCCGGACCCATAATTGCGATCCTATGAACTCGATCGTCACGGAGCATCGCCTGGCCTGGCCCAAGGTCTTGGCCGCGCCATGGGGCAGCCGGGGGTGCGGGGCGCGGATGCTGGCTTGTGCGGCCTTCTGCAGCCTGCTCGGCGCCGCCTGGGCCGATCAAGGCACTGCCGACGCGGCAGAGTCTGCGTCGGCGCCCACCTCGGCTGCGGCACCCGATCACCCCTACAAACTCACCTTCGGTCTGTACCCCATGCGGGGTGGCGGGCAGGCTGCCAGCACGGGTGCCGACCTGAACCTGCGCTATGGCTACGGCAGTGGCAATGTCTGGCTGGGGCGCTACCAGGCCGATGGCCAGGGCACGCAATGGCGTGGCGGCTGGGACCGATCGGTGCCGCTGCCCGGGGGCTGGCGCCTGCAACCCTCGTTGCAGCTGGCCTCGGGCGGCTTTGCCGGGGGCAGCCTGGGCCTGGAGCGCGGGGAGCATTGGGTGGCGGGTGCGGGCCTGGGGCGCACCAATCTGCGGCCTTATGTCAACCTCAACTTCGACCCCAACGATGCCTGGATGGCCTGGGCGGCTTACCGCCCCTCTGAATCCCGCTCGTTGTCGGTGCTGGTGGTGCGCGACAACCGGCAGAACCCCGATCAGCAGCACCTGCACCTGGTCTACCGAGGTCCGGTGGCCGATGGGCTGCGGCTGACGGTGGATGTGTTGCGCAAGACCGGGCTGGTCGATGGCCAGGGCATCCGGCGCCTGGGGTGGTCGCTGGGGCTGGACGGCGCGCGCACCTTTGTGCACCTGGCCTGGGACCCCAACGTCAATTTCAGCAGTCAGAACATGTGGCGCCTGTCCACGGGCTGGCGGTTTTGAGGGAGCCAGAACAGATGGACAGGATCGACATCGATACCTCGGCCCAGGCCTTGCGCGTGCAGGCCCTGGTGCGCCGTGACACCGGGCAGGTGCTGAGCCCCGACGGCCTGGCCGAGTTGCTGGCGCTCACCGGCCAGGGCGTGCAGGCGCCCTGGAGCGGCCCGGTGCATCAGCGTGAGGTGACGGTGGTGCTGGCCGATCTGCGCGGCTTCACGGCGCTCACGGCCACCCAGCCCGCCGGCGTCATCATCGCTTTGCTGAACCGTTGCCTGGCCGTGCTCAGCGAAGTGATCCTGCGCCACGGCGGCACCATCGACAAGTTCATGGGTGATTCGGTGATGGCCTTGTTCGGGGCGCCCGAGGGGCGTCCGGACGACGTGGAGCGGGCCCTGGTGTGCGCGGTCGAGATGCAGCTGGCCATGGCCGAACTCAATCGGGAGGGGCCGCCGCAGGGCCTGCCCGAGCTGTACATGGGCATCGGCATCAACACGGGGCAGGTGATCGCGGGCCGCTTTGGCTCGGCTGCCTATTCGCAGTACACGGTGATCGGCGATGAGGTCAACCTGGCCTCGCGCATCGAATCCTTCAGTCTGCGCGGGCAGGTGCTGGTCAGCGAGCACACCTACCAGCGCTGCGCGCATCTGGTCGAGGCCTCCGGCCCCATGGAGGTGCATGTCAAGGGCAAGAGCGAGGCCGTCCGGGTGCGTGAGGTGGTGGCCATCCCGTCGCGCGGGCTGCATGTGCCACGCGCTGAAGTGCGGCGCAGCCACCGTGTGGAGGTGCGCCTGCCCTGCACGATGCAGGAGCTGCAGCACAAGGTGGTGCTGCCGTCGCACTGGCCTGCCGTGATCATCGACGTGGGCTACTACGGACTGCAGATCGAGCTGGACCAGCCACTGGAGCCCTTTTCCGAGCTGAAGCTGGAGTTCCCCTTGCTGCTGGTTGATTTCACGGTCAGCGATGTGTACGCCAAGGTGGTCAAGTGTCGCCCCTTCGAGGCGCGTTGGCGCGCCGGGCTGGAGTTCACCGCCATCGGCGTTGAGAGCAGCGCCCGGCTGCAGACCTTTGTGCAGCTTTTGGTGGCGGCGCGCTGAGGCGGCCCCAGTGCAGGGCAGGCGCAAAAAAGCCGCCGGCACCCAGGGGCTGCGGCGGCTTGTTCAGGCAGGCATCAATGATGCCCGCTGGCCGATCACTGCTTGACGGCTTCCACTTGCACCACCAGGTGCACGTTCTTCGGGAAACCCCAGTCGATGCCGTAGTTCATGCCCCATTGGGTGCGGTCGATGGTGGCTTCGAAGTCGCCGCCGCACACTTCACGCTTGAGCATGGGGCTTTGGTAGCAGTTGAACTGCTTGGCGGTCAGGGTCAGCGGGGCGGTCTTGCCCAGCAGGGTCAGGTTGCCGGCCACGCTGCTCACCTTGTCACCGTCGAAGGTGAACTTGTCACCCACGAACTTGAAGGTGGGGAACTGCGGCGCGTTGAACAGGTCGGCGCTTTGCAGGTGCTTGTCGAAGGCAGCGGTGCCGCTGTTGATCGAGGTGGCGTCGAAGGTGATCTCGACCTTGCCGGTCTTGGCGGCCTTGTCCAGTTGCACGGTGCCTTCCTTCTTGTCGAAGCGGCCACGGTTCACGGCGGCACCAAAGTGGCTGATTTCGAAGGTCGCGAAGGTGTGGGTCGGGTCAACGCCGTAGGTGGCGGTTTCAGCCTGGGCCAGACCGGCAGAGAGGGCGGCAGCAGCGGCCAGGGCGATCATCGAAATACGCATGGTAGAAAACTCCTGTTGGAAAGGAAAAGGGAACGGGGGAAAAGAAAATGGACGGGATTCAGGAAGCAGCGCGGATCAAAGCTTGCCCACGCCAGTCAGCGCAAACTTGAACTTCACCTGCACGTCGTCGGCCACCATGCCGGTGTCCGACCATTCGCCCTCGCCGATCTTGAAGACCAGGCGCTTGATGGGCAGCACGCCAGTGGCCAGGGTGGTGGCGCCGTTCTGGGTCAGGGTCACGGGCACGACCACATCCTGGGCATGGCCCTTGATGCTCAGCTTGCCGCTGATTTCAAACTTGCCGCCGCCCAGGCCCTTGGCCGAGGTCGACTGAAAGGTGGCCTGCGGGAACTTGGCGGTGTTGAACCAGGGGGCCTTGGGCAGTTCGGCATCGCTTTCAGGCACGCCCAGGGTGGCGCTGGCCACATCCACCGTCATGGCGATCTTGCTGGTTTCGGGCTTGGCCGGGTCAAAGCTCAGTTGGGCGTCGAACTTCTTGAAGCGGCCTTCCACCGGCACACCCATCTGCTTGCTGACGAACATGATCTCGCTTTGGGCGGGGACCAGCTTCTGGTCGGCGTGAGCCGGGGAAAAGGCTGCGATGGCACTCAGGGCCAGTGAGGCGGCGAGAGCACGCTTGAAAATCGTCGTCATGGTTCACTCCTGTTGCGGCCAACGGGCCGGCTGGAAAAGATGGAAATCGGAGAGCAGAAAGAAGGGGCCTGGTTCAGCCACGGCCTGGCAGCATGCGGTTGATCAGACCGTCGCGGTCGATCAACTGGTGCTTGAGGGCGGCCGCCACGTGCAGGGCTGCCAGGGTCGCCAGAGCCCAGGCTGCGATCTCGTGCCAGGGCTTGACCAGCTCGGCCAGGGCCTTGTCGGGGGCCAGCAGGTCAGGCATCGGCAGCACGCCAAACAGCACCACCGGGAAGCCGGCGGCCGAGCTGTAGGCCCAGCCGATCAGGGGCACGGCAAAGAACAGCAGGTACAACAGGTGGTGGGTGCCATGGTGGGCAGCACGCTGCCAGGCCGGCATGGCTTGCTCGACGGCCGCCGGCAGTGCGGGCGGGCGGTGCGTGAGGCGCCACAGCAGCCGCAGCACCGACAGGATCAGGATCGACATGCCGGCCCATTTGTGCCAGCTGTAGTACTTGAGACGTTGCGGTGAGAAAGGCAGATCAGCCATGTACAGGCCGAGGCAGAAGGTCCCCAGCAGCGCAGCCGCCAGCAGCCAGTGCAGGGCCATGGCCAGCGCGCTGTAGCGCTTGGGGGTGCCGTGTGAAACAGAGGTCATGGATGAAACCCGGATTGAAGACGTTGTGTGGACTGTTTGATCAACAACAAGTTCCTGAACTGTCTGCAGTGTAGGAAGCGCGTCCGCCTCCGGGTTTCAGCGTGATTGACGCTTCGATTCAAAAAAATTGAATGCCCAACGCGATGGCGCGGCGGCCAAACCGCCTTCAGGGCATGAAGCGGCGCTCAAGGGCAGAGGGCGGCGTTGCGCCAGGCAGCCGCCGCGGCAGGCTCGTCGCCGCGCCGTTCGGCCAGCAGGGCCAGTGCCCGCCAGGCGTTGCGCTGCATGGGGCCGGCCTCCAGGTGCTGGCTGGCCTGGCTCAGCAGTTGCTGGGCCTTGCCCCACAGCTGGCGCTTGAGGCAGGCCACGCCGGCCAGATACTCCAGCCGGGCGTTGCGCGGGTTGCCCTGCTGGGCGCTTTCGATGCGCGCCAGCCAGGAGGCGTCCAGCGATTCCATGCTGTGTTCCAGGGCTTCGATCAACTTCTGTTGCAGGTGCTCCGGCAGCGAATCGGGCAGGCTGACCATGCGCTCCCACACCGGCAGCAGCCAATGCCGGGCCTGCACGTCGTCACCGCCGAGGTGGTTCAGTCGCAGCGCGGCCTGCAGGGCCAGTTCGGGCATCTGGCGTTCAGCCGGGTCGAGCTGCTGCCAGACCTGCTGCAACTGGGCCGGATCGTGGGCCGAGTTGAGCAGCTCGGCCGCCAGTCCGCGCACGATGCTCTGGGCGGCGGCCGTGGAGAAGGCGCGGTGCTTGGCCAGCAGGCGGGCGGTTTCCAGGGCCATCAGGGTCTGCCCGGCCAGGCGCGCTGCCTTGAGGCGGGTGCGCAAGGCAATGGTGCGCCGCGAGGCGCCCTGGGGCAGGTCTTCGAGTCGGGCCAGGGCCCCGGAGGCGTCGCGGTCGTCCAGCATCCAGCGGGCCGAGCGCAGCTGGGCGCCTTCGTACAGTTCCTGGGTCTGCGCGTTCTGGCGCAGCGCGGTTTCTTCCAGCGCCTGGCGCAGGTGCTCGTCGCGGCGGGGTCGGTCTTGCAGCGCGTGGGCACCATCGGCGGCCACCAGGTGGGCCAGGGTGCGCAGTTGGTGGCCGGCACCGCCGTAATGGGCACTGGCGCTGAGCGAGTGCTCCTGCGCCAGCGCGGCCTCGGCCGCCTTGCTGGCCCGCACGAAGCGGCCCGACAGCAAATGCATCATGCCGTCGAGCAGGGCGCCATGCATGGCGCGCTCTTTCTGCTGCAGGCGCCAGCGGCGCGCCTGGTGGGGCATCTCGAACAGGGCGGCCAGGGCCTGCAGGGCGGCATGCAGCACCACGAAGCCGCCCACCAGCAGCAACAGCACCATGTTCAGGGACAGGTCGATCCGGTAGGGCGGCCAGAACAGGGTCACCGTGCCCTGGTTGTTGCCGGCAAACAAGGCCATGGCGACGGCAATGCCGAACAGGGCCAGAAACCACAAGGCTGCGCGCATGGTGGGCCTCTTTTCCTCAGCGGCCCGCGGCGGCCGTGGCCAGCGCGGTCAGGGTTTCGTCCAGGCGCGGCAACTCGACCGCCTTGAGCTGGCTTTGCAGTTGCTGCAGCAAGGTGGCGGCGCTTTGGGTGCGGCGCGAGGCTGGATCGAAATACTTGTTGATCTGCGTGGCGGCAGCGGCCAGATCGGCGCGGGCCGATTCGGTCTGGCGCGCCAGCACGCCCAGGCGGGCATTGAGCAGCTTCAGCTTGAGGTTCTCGCGCAGGAAAAAGCTTTGTTCAGGCGCCAGCAGCGCGGCTTCGGGCTGGTCGATGCGGCTCACGCGGACCAGGTTTCGCATTTCGTCGCGCACCAGGGCCAGGGCCTTGCCGGCGGTGTTGTCCCACCAGTCCTGGGCCTGGGCGGCAGCGCTGGCCGGGGCGGTGGCGGTGGTGGGTGGGGCCGGTCGGCGCCCTGGGGCATTGGCCACAGCATTGAGCACGGGCAGTTCGTCGACCTGGCGGGCCAGCTCGTCCAGGCGCGCCAACAGGCCGGGCGTGTCGGTGACGCTGGCCGACTTGATGCGGTCGCTGTCGTGCTGGATCGCCCGCTGCAAGGGGGCCAGGCGGGGTTGTGCCGCGCGGGCGATGCGTTGGTCGGCCGTTTTGAGGGCGGCCAGCATGGGCTCGACGCTGCCTGTCAGCTGGGCCTGTTGCTGGGCCAGTCGCAGCGAGGATTCGATGTCGACCACCAGGTTTTCGTCGCGTGAGCGCGACAGGCTTTGCATCAGCTCTTCGAGCTGGGTGCGCTGCAGGGCCACTTCACTGAGCCGGGTTTCATTGAGGCTGACCCGGGCCGCGGCATCGCGTGCCTGCTCCTGGGCCTGGCGGGCCAGGGCGCGGGCTTCAATGGCCTGGCTGCTGCTGTCGGCCGACTGGCGCGCCAGCTGCTCTTGGAGGTTGCCGATCTTCTGCCACAGGGAAACACTGGCCACCAGGGCCAGGCCCGCCACGGCCAGGGCCGCCCAGGTCAAGGGCTGGCCGGGCCGGCTGAAGGCGGTGCGCGGTGTTGCCGGCGCGTCCGCAGTCGGCTGAGGCGGACGGGACTCGTCGGTCGGGGTGTCGATCGGTGGCACTGAACTCATGTCAGGGATTCTATCGAGGCCGCCACGTCTTCGAGCGTCGGGCGGGTGGCGAGCACCTGTCCAAAGCCCGCGCGGGCCGCCGCTTCGGCGATGCGTGGGTGGGTCACCAGGGCGCGTGCGCCTTGCCAGCGGGCCTCGGGCAACCAGCTTTGCAGGTTGCGCACCGCTTCGGAGCTGCTGAACAGCCACACCGTGCCATCACCCGCCGCGGCCAGGGCGCGCTCACGCAAGACCCCGGCCGGGGCCGGTGGGCGGCGCTCATAGGCCACATGGTGGCTGACCTGGCCACCCGCCTCGGTGATGCGCTGGCTCAGCCACTCGCGCCCCGAGCCCCGGCCGGCCTGCTCTGGGGGCAGGGCCGCAGCCGGATCGGCAGGGGCGTCGACGCCGCGCACGATCAGCACCTGATCACCGGGCTGGATCTGGGCCTGCACCTGGGGCCACAGGTGTTCCGAGTCAAACTGCCCGGCTTCCGCGGGCGGGGTGTCAATGCGTTCGGCCGGCACGCCGGCGGCCAGCAGGGCGCGGGCCGTGCCCGGCCCGGGGGCCCAGCAGCGGGCCTCGCTCAGGCAGGCCTGGGCGCCGGGTGTGGTGGCAAAGTGATGCACCGCATTGCCGCTGACAAACATCAGGGCGCGCCACCGGGTTTGCGCCAGGTGCTGCCCGCCGGCGCGGGGCGCGGCGATCTCGATCAGGGGCAGGGCTTCGGCCCGCAGGCCGCGCAGGCCCAGTTGCCGGGCCCAGTCACTGGCCTCGGGTTCGGGCCGGGTGACCAGGACGCGCGGGGCGGACATGGCGTGGCGGGTGTTCAGGGGATTTCAGGCGTGGGCAGCACGCGGCGTGCGCCGCCGGCTTGCAGCAGCTCAGCCACTTCGTCGCCCAGCTCGGCCGCACTGGCCAGGGAGTCGAGTCCGCGTTGGCCGCTGGCCTGGACCAGGGCCACGTTGGCGCTGTCCGGGTCACCCCAGGCCGCGCGCAAGCGCAGTTCGTCGCCGTGCCATTCGCCGTGGGCGGCCAGCGGCATGGAGCAACTGCCACCCATGGCGCGGCTGATGGCGCGTTCGGCGGTCACGGTCAACCAGGTGCGCTGGTGGGCCAGGGGCGCCAGGGCCGCACGCAGGTCGGCGCGCCCACTTCGGATCTCGATGCCCAGGGCGCCCTGGCCGGCGGCCGGCAGCATGTGGTCCGGTTCGAACACGGCGCGGATGCGCTCGGCCAGGCCCAGGCGCTTCAGGCCGGCGGCCGCCAGCACGATGCCAGCGTACTGGCCGTCGTCCAGCTTCTTGAGGCGGGTATCCAGGTTGCCGCGCAGGGGCTCGATGCGCAGATCAGGGCGCAGCGCGCGCAGCAGCACGGTGCGGCGCAGGCTGGAAGTGCCGACCACGGCGCCTTCGGGCAACTCGTGCAACGAGGCGTACTGGGGCGAAACAAAGGCGTCGCGCGGGTCTTCGCGCTCCATCACGCAGGCCAGCTCGAAACCGTCGGGCAGGTCCATGGGTACATCCTTGAGCGAATGCACGGCGATGTCGGCACGGCCTTCTTCCAGGGCCACTTCGAGCTCTTTGACAAACAGGCCCTTGCCACCCACCTTGGACAGCGAGCGGTCCAGGATCTGGTCGCCCTTGGTGGTCATGCCCAGCAGGGTGACGGTGTGGCCTTGCGCCTCCAGCAGGGCCTTGACGTGTTCGGCCTGCCACAGGGCGAGCCGGCTTTCGCGCGTGGCGATCACGATCGGAGCAAGGTGAGGGGCGACGATGGGGGCGGCTGGCTGGCTCAAGCTCGTAACCTTTTTGTAATCTTCAAGCGGTCTTGGATGCTAGCATGCCCCGCATTACGCCCTAAGCCGACCGCCTGTGTCCCAGCGGTCGGATTTGAGCCGCGCCCGCCACACCCTCTTGGAGACAGACGCATGAAACGATCCGACAAGGACCAGCCCCTGATTGACGACATCCGCCTCTTGGGGCGCATTCTGGGGGACGTGATCCGGGAGCAGGAGGGCGTGGCCGCCTACGAACTGGTGGAGCAGGTGCGCAAACTGTCGGTGGCCTTCCGCCGCGACGCCGATCAGGAGGCTGACCGGGCGCTCAAGAAGCTGCTGAAGTCGCTGTCGGGCGACCAGACCGTGAGCGTGATCCGCGCCTTCACCTACTTCAGTCACCTGGCCAACCTGGCCGAGGACCGGCACCACATCCGGCGCCGCACCGTGCACGAGCGCGCCGGCGACACGCAAGAGGGCAGCATCGAAGTGGCCATGGCGCGCCTGCGCTGGGCGGGCATCGCCCCCAAGACCATTTCGCAGACCCTGGCGCAGAGCTATGTGGCGCCGGTGCTCACGGCCCACCCGACCGAGGTGCAGCGCAAGAGCATCCTGGACGCCGAGCGCGACATCGCCCAGTTGCTGACCGCGCGTGATGAGATCCGGCTGCGCGCCCTGGTCTACAACACCTCCAAGGATGCCCTGACCCCGCGTGAGCTGGCTGCCAACGAAGCGCTGCTGCGCGCCCGCGTGATGCAGCTGTGGCACACCCGTCTGCTGCGTTATTCCAAGCTCACCGTGGCCGACGAGATCGAGAACGCGCTGAGCTACTACGAGGCCACCTTCCTGCGCGAGATCCCCAAGCTGTACGCCGATCTGGAGCGCGAACTGGGCAACCATCCGGTGGCCACGTTCTTCCGCATGGGGCAGTGGATTGGCGGGGACCGCGACGGCAACCCGAACGTCAGTGCCGGCACGCTGGAGTACGCGCTGAAGCGCCAGGCCGAGGTGGCGCTGCGCCACTACCTGACCGAGGTGCACTACCTGGGTGGCGAGCTGTCGATGTCGGCCCGCCTGGTGGGCGTCACCCCCGAGATGCAGGCCCTGGCCGAACATTCGCCGGACACCAATGAACACCGCCAGGACGAGCCCTATCGCCGCGCCCTGACCGGCGTCTATGCCCGCCTGGCCGCCAGCCTGAAAGACCTGACCGGGGGGGATGCAGCCCGCCATGCCGTGGCGCCGCAGAACGCCTACCCCGATGCCGCCGACTTTTTGGCCGATCTGCGCGTGATCGAGGCCTCTTTGAACGCCCACCACGGCGAGGCCCTGGTCAATGAGCGTCTGCACCCGCTGATCCGCGCGGTCGAGGTGTTCGGGTTTCACCTGGCCACGGTCGATTTGCGCCAGAGCTCGGACAAGCATGAAGAGGTGGTGGCCGAATTGCTGGCCACGGCCCGCATCGAACCCGACTACAGCAGCCTGCAGGAGGCGGCCAAGCGTGCCTTGCTGGTCAAGCTGCTCAACGACGCGCGCCCGTTGCGTGTGATGGGCGCCAGCTATTCGGCCCACGCCCGCAGTGAGTTGGCCATCTTCGAGGCGGCGCGCGTGATGCGCCAGCGCTATGGGCATCAGGCCATCCGCCACTACATCATCAGCCACACCGAGACCGTCAGCGATCTGCTGGAGGTGATGCTGCTGCAAAAAGAGGTCGGCCTGGTGCGTGGGCTGCTGCAGGAGCCGACGGCCAGTGCAAGCCCTGCGGTCAGTGACCTGATCGTGGTGCCGCTGTTCGAAACCATCGAAGACCTGCGCAATGCCGCGCCCATCATGCGCGAGTTCTATGCCCTGCCGGGCATGGCCGAGCTGGTGCAGCGCAGCGGTGGCGAGCAGGACATCATGCTGGGCTACTCCGACAGCAACAAGGACGGCGGCATCTTCACCAGCAACTGGGAGCTCTACCGCGCCGAAATCGCCCTGGTCGAGCTGTTCGAGGAACTGGCCGCCAGCCATGGCATCCAGTTGCGCATGTTTCATGGCCGTGGCGGCACGGTGGGGCGTGGTGGTGGCCCCAGCTACCAGGCCATCCTGGCTCAACCCCCGGGCACGGTGCGGGGCCAGATCCGCCTGACCGAGCAGGGCGAGGTGATCGGTTCGAAGTACGCCAACCCCGAAATCGGGCGCCGCAACCTCGAAACCCTGGTCGCCGCCACGCTGGAGGCCACGCTGCTGCAGCCCACCAAGCCGGCTACCAAGGCCTTTCATCAGGCCGCGGCCGAGTTGTCGCAGGCCAGCATGGGGGCTTACCGGGCCCTGGTCTATGAGACCAACGGTTTCACCGACTATTTCTTCGGCTCCACCCCGATCCGGGAGATTGCCGAACTCAACATCGGCTCGCGCCCGGCTTCGCGCAAGGCCAGCCAGCGCATCGAAGACCTGCGCGCCATTCCCTGGGGCTTCAGCTGGGGCCAGTGCCGCCTCACCCTGCCGGGCTGGTTCGGCTTTGGTTCGGCCGTCGAGGCCTTCCTGTCCCGCCCGGCAGCCGCGGGCAAGGATGGTCGCAAGGAGGCCCTGGCCCTGTTGCAGCGCATGTACCGGCAGTGGCCTTTCTTCCGCACCCTGTTGTCCAACATGGACATGGTGCTGGCCAAGAGCGACCTGGCCCTGGCCTCGCGCTATGCGGAACTGGTGAGCGATTCGCGCCTGCGCAAGAAGGTGTTCGCCATGATCGAAGCCGAGTGGCACCGCACCGCCGAGGCGCTGACCCAGATCACCGGCGACAAGCAGCGCCTGGCCCACAACGAGGCGCTGGCGCGTTCCATCCGGCACCGCTTCCCCTACATCGACCCGCTGCATCACCTGCAGGTCGAACTGGTGCGGCGCTACCGCTCGGGCAGCGACGCGGACGAGCGTGTGCAGACCGGTATCCACATCTCCATCAACGGCATCGCCGCCGGTTTGCGCAACACCGGTTGAGGGTGTTGTGGCCGGTTTGAGGCCGGCGGGGTGCACACTGGCGCACAAATTGCAAAGAACAAAAGCAGGCCCTCGGGCCTGCTTTTGTTCTGGCGTTTCTGTTTTTTGCAACAAGGTATTCAAGAGGGTGGCCCGATGTGGAGTCCGATGTGGAGTTCGATGTGGCACTGGGGTTGGCAGCCCGGCTGGCACTACAAATTTCTGCTCAAGGGGGTGCGTGCCCTGATCGCGCTGGGCACGGTGGTGGCCGGCGCCTGGTGGCTGGACCAGACCGCGGCGCTGATCCCGTTGGTGCTGGGGGTCAATGCCAGCGCCCTGGCCGAGACCGATGACAGCTGGCGCGGGCGCCTGCGCGCGCTGCTGATCACCCTGCTGTGCTTTGCCGCCATGGCACTGGCGGTGCAGTTCACCCTGCACAGCAAACCGGCCCTGATGGCGGTGCTGGCCCTGGCTGCGGTGGGCCTGGCCCTGCTGGGTGCCTTGAGCGAGAGTTACCGGGCCATCGGCTCGGCGACCCTGATCCTGGGCCTGTACACCGCCTTGGCCGCGCATGGCAACGACTCGGCGGCCCCCGGCTTGCCGCATGCGCTGTTGCTGTTGGCGGGCGCGGCCTGGTATGGGCTGCTGTCGGTGTGTTGGGCGGCCTGGTTCCCCAACCTGCAGGTGGTGCAGAACCTGGCCCTGCTGTACGAGGCCCTGGGGGAGTACCTGCGTCTGAAGTCGCGCCTGTTCGAACCCGTGCGGGGGGTGGACATCGAGCGCCGCCGCGTTGGCCTGGCCTTGCAGAATGGCCGCGTGGTGCAGGCCCTGAACCAGACCAAGGAAAGCCTGCTGAGCCGGCGCCCGCGCCACGCCGGCCCGACGCTGGAGACCGCCGGCCCGCGCTGGCTGCGCCTGGCCTTGCAACAGTACCTGGTGGCACAGGACCTGCACGAGCGCGCCAGCTCTTCTCACGAAAACTACGAGTTGCTGGCGCAGAGCTTCTTCCACAGCGATGTGCTGTACCGCTGCCAGCGTGTGCTGGCCGGGGTGGGGCAGGATTGCACCCGGCTGGCGCAGGCGCTGCGCCTGCAAGGCCCGGTCGAGGCAGTGAACGACAGCCAGCCGGCCCTGGAGGACCTGCAGGGCTCGATCGCTTTGCTGGCGTCTTTGCCGGAGCTGGCCTGGGCGCAGCGTGAGCAGGGTGTCGGGGCACCGTTGCGACTGCGCTCGCTGCGCGCCCTGGCGCGCAATCTGGCCGGCATGCAGAAGGTGATCCGCAGTGCCCTGTGGCCTGAGCAGTACCCCTTGCTGGAGGCGGACACGAGCCTGCTGGACCGGGGGCCGCGAAACCTGGCCGAGGCCTGGGGGCGCATCCGCCAGCAGTTCAGTGCCAGTTCGGTGCTGCTGCGCCATGGCCTGCGCCTGGCGGTGGCGCTGATGGTGGCCTTTGTCTGGATGACGGTGAGTGGCGACGAGCACGGCTTCTGGATCCTGCTCACCATCGTGTTCGTGTGCCGGCCCCATTACGGCGACACCCTGCGCCGCCTGGGGCAGCGGGTGGGGGGCACCGTGCTGGGCCTGATGGTGGGCTGGGCCTTGCTCAAGCTGTTTCCGGGGTTGTTGCTGCAATCGGTGTTCACCGTGGTGGCCGGCGTGGTCTTTGTGGCGGCGCGCCAGACCCGTTACACCCTGGCCTCGGGGGCCATCACCATCCTGGTGCTGCTGGCCTTCAACCAGGTGGGCAATGGCTTCGACCTGATCTTGCCGCGCCTGCTGGACACCTTGATCGGTGCCTTGATTGCCGGCCTGACGGTGTGGCTGGTGCTGCCTGACTGGCAGTCGCGGCAATTGCCCAAGCTGTCTGCCCAGTTGCTGCGCAGCCAGGCGGCCTACCTGCGCGAGATTGCGCGTCAGTACCAGTCTGGCAAGCGCGAGCACCTGGACTACCGGCTGGCCCGGCGCAACGCCCACAACGCCGATGCGGCGCTGTCCGGGGCTTTGCGCGAGGTGTTTGACGAGCCAGCCTACCTGCGCCGCCATGGTGCGGCCGGCATGCGTTTCATGGTGCAGGCGCACACGCTGTTGAATTACCTGTCGGCTCTGGGAGCCCATCGGCTGGAGGGCCAGGCCCAGGAGTTCGCCCCCGATGTGGCCCAGGCCGTCGAATGGCTGCAGAACGCGCTGGCGGACACGGCCACGGCCATCGAGGGCGGGGCCTTGCCATCGGCCCCGATCGATGCTGCGGCACTGGCCGCACCGCCGGTGGCCGATGCTGATGCCGGGCCTGATCTGGTGCTGCGTTCGCAGCTTCACCTGGCGCTCAGCCTGGTGCCCGAGTTGCAACGTCAGGCGCTGGCGCTGGTCGGGCGCTGAGGGCGCCCCTTGCCCAAGGTGCGGGGGAGGGGGCTCGTCTATTCGGCCTGGATGCCGGCTCGCAGCGCGATGGCGCGCATGCGCGGCAGCTCGGCATCGATCAGCTTGCTGACGGCCTGGGCCGAGGCCCAGTCCTTTTGCATGCCGGCCGCTTGCAGCTTGTCGCGCAGTTCGTTGTCGCTCAGGCTTTCTGCCAGCGCCACCTGCAGGCGCTGCCGGGCCTCGGCGGGCAGGCCACGGGGGGCCATCAGGGCCAGCCAGGCATCGAAGGCGAAGTCGGTGCCGGTGCTTTCAGCCACCGTGGGAACCTCGGGCAGCAGGGGGGAGCGCTGGGGGCCCGTGAGCGCGATCACCTTGATCTTGCCGCTGCGCACATGGGGCAGCGCCGCAGCCACCGTGTCGATACTGATCGGCACCTGGCCGCCGATCAGGTCGCTCATGGCCGGGGCGCTGCCTTTGTAGGGCACGTGCAGCAGCTTGATGCCCAGGGCGCTCCAGACCAGCTCGCCGGCAAAGTGCGAGCTGGTGCCGCTGCCGAACGAGGCATAGGCATAGCGGTCGGGCGCCTGCTTCACGGCGGCCACCAGTTGCTTGAGCGTGTCGATGGGGACTTGTTTGTTGACCAGCACCGCCATGGGCACGCGGGCGGCCATGCCGATGGGCTCGAAGCTTTTCACAGGGTCGTAGGGCAGGCGGGGGTTGAGGGCCGGGTTCAGCGTGAAGGTGGAGCCCGAGCTGAGCAGCAGGGTATAGCCGTCGGCCGGCGCGTTGGCCACCACGGTGGCCCCGACCACGGTGCCGGCGCCAGCCCGGTTGTCGATGACCACGGCCTGGCCCAGGCGTTCGCCCAGCTTCTTGCCGATCAGGCGGCCTGCCACATCGGTGGCGCCGCCTGGCGGGAAGGGGATCACCAGCTGCAAAGGGTGGTTGGGAAAGGCCTGGGCGCGGGCCTGGCCGAGGGGGAGCAGCGAGGCCGCCAGGGCCTGGGTGAACTGACGCTTGGTGAGTTTCATGGTGGGGCAGCGAGGAGAAGGACTTGGGGGGTGGTTTTGGGGTCTGCCGTGCCAGGGCAGACCGGCCCGAGGGCCAAAGGCACATGTCTCCTTGTCGCTGCGCGGGCCCTGTGAGCGTCAGGGGCGCCGCGCGCCGGGGGCGGCCTTGGCGGGCCGCCGCACCATGGATCAACCGTTGCGGAACAGGAAGCTGTAGGCGTTGAGCGCTGGCACGCCGCCGAGGTGCGCGTACAGCACACGCGAGCCGGCCGGGAATTCGCCGTTGCGCACCATGTCGATCATCCCGTGCATGGATTTGCCCTCGTACACCGGGTCGGTCAACATGCCCTCCTGGCGGGCGCACAGGCGGATGGCCTCCAGCGTGCCTTCGTTGGGCAGGCCGTACTCGGGGCCGCCGTAGCGGGTGTCCAGCACCACGTCTTCGGCCGTGATCTCCTGGCCCAGTTCGACCAGCTTGGCGGTGTTCTGTGCAATGCGCAGCACCTGGGCATGGGTCTGCTCAGGCTTGGCCGAGGCATCAATGCCGATCACGCGGCGGGCCCTGCCGTCGGCCGCAAAGCCCACGACCATGCCGGCCTGGGTGCTGCCGGTGACCGAGCAGACCACGATGTAGTCGAACTTGAAGCCCAGTTCGGCTTCCTGTGCACGCACCTCTTCGGCAAAGCCCACAAAGCCCAGGCCGCCGTAGGGGTGCTCGGAGCAACCTGCGGGCACCGGGAACGGTTTGCCACCGGCTTGACGCACGTCTTCCATGGCCTGCTCCCAGCTGGGGCGGATGCCGATGTCAAAGCCGGCTGCGTCCAGGCGCACATCGGCGCCCAGAATGCGCGACATCTCGATGTTGCCCACCCGGTCGTACACCGCATCGCTGTAGTTGACCCAGTTCTCTTGCACCAGCACGCACTTCATGCCCAGGTGGGCAGCGACTGCGGCCACCTGGCGGGTCTGGTTGGACTGGATGCCACCGATGGACACCAGGGTGTCGTAGCCGCCGGCAATCGCTTCGGGGATCAGGTACTCGAGCTTGCGGGTCTTGTTGCCGCCAAAGGCCAGGCCGCTGTTGCAGTCCTCGCGCTTGGCGTACAGCTCGACCTTGCCGCCCAGGTGGGCGCTCAGGCGCTTCAGGGGCTGGATCGGGCTGGGGCCGAAGGTCAGGGGATAGCGGGGAAATTTCTGCAGGTTCATGGTTTTCTCAAAGGGTTGAAGGGTGGCGACCCAGGCCTCGAAGCTGGCGAAGAAGCTAGGCATCGACACACCTTTCAGGGGCTGGGTTGGTGTGACAATGCTATGAAATATGGCGATTAACAGGATTGCAAAATCAATCGATTCAATCTTCGAAAATGACGACAATATCAATCTGGTGATTTGAAAATTTTTTGAAAATGACCATGAGCACAACAAAAATTCGTTCAAAGAGTGCGCCAGAAAAGAGCGATTCAGCCCCGCTGAACCCCGAGCTGGACCGCACCGATCGAGCCCTGCTGAAGCTGCTGCAACGGGATGCCTCGTTGTCGAACGTGGCATTGGCCGAGAAGGTGCATCTGAGCCCGCCGGCCTGCCTGCGCCGGGTCGATCGCCTGCGCCAGGCCGGCTACATCCAGCGCACGGTGGCCTTGCTCAACCCGCTGTCCTTGGGGGCCGGCATGGTGGTGCTGATCGGGGTGGTGCTGGACCGATCCACGCCCGAATCCTTCGAGGCCTTCGAGAAGGCGGCGGCCAGGATCTCGGGCTGCATGGAGTGCCATGTGGTCACGGGCGAGTTCGACTACTTCATGTTGGTGCGCACACGCAACAGCGAGACCTTCAACCAACTGCACGCCGAACAACTGCTGTACCTGCCCGGGGTGCGGCAGATCCGCTCGTTCATGGGGCTCAAGCAGGTGCTGTCAACCACCCAACTGCCCCTGTCTTGAGGAATGGCAGGCATTCCGGGCTTTCTTTGGCCGATGCGGCCGGCGCCGGGCCGATAGCATCGGGTGCGATGACAAGCGTTAAAAGGTGTGTGAGCATGAAGCCAAGCTGTTGGACCCCTCTGGTGCTGGGTGCCGCCCTGCTGGCAGGCGGCTGCAGTTCGCTGGACGTGCCGCGCGCCGACAACTACCCGATCAGCAGCCAGAAGAAGGCGCGCTCGGTGCACCACTGGGACGTGCTGGCGGATGATTCGGCCCGGCGCATTGCCGACAAGATCCGCAGCTACCCGATGGCCTTGCCGGCGGTGTATGTGGTGCCGGCTGCACCGGGCACCTTCAACCAGAGCTTTCGCGAGTTGTTGCTGACCCGCCTGGTGGACCATGGCGCCATCGTGTCGCGCCAGCCCGGGCCGCTGGTGGTGCGTTTTGAAACCCAGTTGATCGAACACCCCAGCGAGGTGGAGAACCAGAGCCCCATGCCCGCCTTGGGCCTGGCCGCAGGCATCTCGGTGGTGCGCGACCTGTATGCCTACGACCACGTGACCGGCAACTATGTGGGCAGCCTGTTGTCTCTGGGGGCGATCACCGACCTCTCGCGTCGCTGGCGCGATGGCACGGCTGCGGGCGGCCCCACGCGCACCGAGGTGCTGATCACCACCTCGCTGGAGCGCGAAGACACCTTTTTGGCCCGCACGGCCGATGTCTATTACATCGACGGTGAGGACGGGGGCCTGTATGTGCCCAAGCCGCTCAAGGCGGCCGACGCCGGCCCGCCCCCGGTGGCCACGCGCAACTGGAAGGTGGTGGGCCCATGAGGCAACCCCGACGCCGCCACCTGCTGGGCGTGGCCGTGGCGGGCGTGACCGCCCTGGGCCTGGGCGCCTGCTCGTCCACCCCGCCGGTGGACGACAACGTGCGCACCGATCTGATCGACGTCAACTACAAGGCCGCCGACGCCTTGGTGGCCGGCCTGCAACTGGACCGCAAGCAACCGTTGTTGGTGGCGACCTTTGTGAACCTGGAGGTGCTGACCGAGTCGTCGCGGCTGGGGCGCCTGTTCTCGGAGTTGGTGGGCGGGCGCCTGGCCCAGCGCGGCTACGCGGTGAAAGAACTCAAACTGCGCGAGAACCTGTTCATGAAAGCCTCGCAGGGCGCGCTGCTGTTGTCGCGTGAGGTGCAGGACATCAGCCAGACCCAGTCGGCCCAGGCGGTCATCGTGGGCACCTACACCTCGTCGGGCAAGATGCTTTACCTCAGCGTGAAGCTGGTGGTGCCCGAGGGCAATGTGGTGCTGGCGGCCCATGACTACGCCATGCCCATCGACGCCAACATCAAGGGCCTGCTCAAGTAGAACGGGTTTCAGCCCCAAGACAAAACGCCCCGCGGCGCGAGCCGGCGGGGCGTTTTGTCGAAATGGAGAGGCCTTCCAGGCCTATTCTGAATTCAGCCAGCCTTGAACGAAGCAGTCAGGCCGGCGCCGGGCCGCCCCAAGGCGGCCTGCGGCCCC